>CAYONS010000021.1:0-27336 GCA_964405385.1 uncultured Syntrophothermus sp. | reverse complement strand
CTTTTTTGTGAGCGTTTCCCCGCTTACTGGCTCAACTTTAGTTTAGCGTTTACATTTGGTCTGAGTGCCGGATGAAACCTAAGTGAGCCGATGTGTTGCAGGGGAGGAGTCTTGGAGCAGGCGGCTAACACTCCTGAGAACGATAGCTATGTTTTCCGTCCTCTAGTGGTGACACCGAAAGGTGTCATGAAGGTCTGCGTCGAGGGAATGACTGCGTCCATCCGTGCTCGTCTGCGTGTTTCTGTGGATGGGGCATCTGTGGTCAGTGGTGGGGGCGGTAAGGGCGTGTGCGAGGCCTGTGTCTGTTAGTTGGAGGGAGGAATGTTTCACGTGAAACATTCCTCCCGAATCCCGTTATTTCGGGGGTTCCGGCTGTGCCCAATCATTTCATCAATCCGTTTCTAACCCTAGTTTGATAAGGGCAGCGCCAATGGCTTCCCGGTAGACCACATCAAGGGGTACACCGTTTGCCGACGCCAGCAAGCGACAATCCTCGAATTCCGGTGACAGCTTGGGGCTACGTCCTTCCACATACCCTACCTTTACTCTCACTTCGCCCCATTTCGTAGAAACGGAAATCGTCTCGCGCGGCAGTACCATTCGGGACACGCTCCGGTAGCGGACGCCTAAGGACGAGGTGTGGGTAAGCAGCAAGCGAGCTGCCTTCTCAGCACAGCCGGGCATGCAGACCAGTGTGACCAAACATCCAGGGCGTCCTTTCTTCATGTACACCGGGGTATAGAAGTAATCCAGAACTGCAGGATCCGTAAGTTTCTCAGCGAGAAAGGTATAAAATTCCGAGGGCATGTCGTCAATCTGAGTTTCAACGATGTCTACCGTGTCAGTTAATAAACCTTCCCTCTCAGCATAATCGCCAACAACCAAACGCAACACATTAGGAATATCAACCCGCTCGCGGTGCCCGGCTCCGTAACCGACATGAAGAGGGCGCATAGCGGGGAGGGCTCCATAATTATCGGCGATCACGCGGAGCAAAGCCGCTCCAGTGGGGGTAACCAGTTCAAAAGGCGCGTCGCAGCCGTAGCACGGGACCCCAAGCAACAACCGCGCCGTCGCCGGAGCAGGAAGGGGGTAGGCCCCGTGTTCCATAGTAACCTGTCCCTTGCTCCAGGGAACTGGTGACGCACACACCCGCTCAATGCCCAGTACGTGAATGGCAAGACAAGAACCGACAATGTCTACGATTGTATCGACTGCTCCGATCTCGTGGAAGTGAACCTCCTCAACAGGTACCCCGTGTACCTCTGCTTCAGCCGAAGCCAAGAGGCGAAAAGCCCTCATCGACATTTCCTTAACCTCTTCCGGCAAATCGCCCTTTTCCACCATTCTCTCGATAGTCGCCAAGTTCCGAAACCGAAACTCCTCTCCCTCTTCCACCCACAGTCTGGTTGCGGCTATACCCATAACCCTAACTCTCGAACTCTTTATCGATACGCGAGCCAAGCCCAAAGATCTGACCCCGGCCTGGACATCTGAAACGCTTGCTCCACAGTCCAAAAGCGAAGCCAAAAGCATATCACCGGAAATACCAGAAAAACAGTCTATATAGGCAATCTTCACAAGCGGACATCTCCCCCGTATCAGAATGAAGCAACCCGACAAATCCGTAAGAAGCCGCACCAATCCAAGCTCTTCCTATTTTACAAACCTCCGCAGGCCTGATATCATTTTAACAGAAACAGAACGGGGGACACGATAATGATCGATGTTTCTTTCTCGAGAATAGACGTATACCTCTGGGCTGCCATAGGCTTGCTCGCCATTCTGGGGTTAGTAAATCTCCTCGTGTTGTGGCGCCTTAAGGCTCATTACCGGCGGTTGCGGATATTCGAAACCCTTTTTGCGGATTACCCCGGAGCCGGGATGGAAAAGGTCCTTGAAGAAATCAGACAGATGGGGCTGGAGAATTTAAATGGGCTGAAAGAACTCCAGGAACGAGTGACGGCGATCGAGAAACGGCTTTCTGTTATACCCAGTATTCTGCGGGTAAAGCGCTATAAGGCCTTCCCGGACGTTGGTGGGGATCTTTCCTTCTCCCTCGCTATCCTCTCGGAGCAAGGCGACGGTGCTGTAATAACCGGACTGCACGGTCGGGAGAATTCGATGGTCTGGGTCAAGCCCGTCCAGGGCTTATCATCTCCTTACCCTCTGAGCGAGGAAGAGCGGAGTCTGCTCAGTTCTGTCCGAGACGGGTGATGAATCGATGGCCCGCCGACGCAAAACAAGCCCCGAACGCCGATTAACCGTAATGCTCTTGTCCGGGAAAACCGCCCCCGTCCGCCGCATTTCGGTTCCGCGGGAATGGATAGGGATTTCAGTCCTCGTCGCTCTTGCGATTCTGGTTTCGTTCATCTGGATGGCCGGCAGCCTGATAACGTTCCGATACGACATGCAGCGCATCGAATCCATGAAACGGGACAACCAAGCCAAAACTTTGCAACTGGAGGAACTCCGACAGCGCCTCCACCGGCTGGAAAACGAAAAGGAAAACATCGCAAAGAAACAGGAAGAAATAAAGCGGCTTATGGGCATTTCGCCGACAACTGCCTCGGGTCACGAGACGCCATCTCGCTCCGGAGCTTCGATAGAGAGGGAGCATAAGCCCGCAGCATCTGTTTCCGAGGAAGACCGGCTACAAGGGGTAAGCTTATTCTTTAACGACATTATTACCGAACTCGTAGAGCTCGAGCGTCAGATTAGGAGTAACCCCGAGTATTATCAGGCTCGCCCCAACACTTGGCCGACGGCGGGGCGGATATCGTCGCCCTACGGCGTTAGAAAATCGCCGTTTTCCAGACGAAGCGAAATGCACACCGGCGTAGACATAGCAGCGGACGTGGGTACTCCCGTCAGAGCCGCAGCGTCAGGCACCGTCGTATTTGCGGGGTTCAACCCTATATACGGCCGCCTGATAAAAATCGACCACGGCAACGGCTACGTCACTTGGTACGGCCACAATCGAGCAAATCTGGTGGAAGTGGGCGACGAAGTGAAGAAAGGACAAATTATTGCCCGAGTTGGATCCTCGGGCCGAAGCAGCGGCCCGCACCTACACTTTGCCATCCAAGGCGAAGGCGGATTTGTTGACCCGGAACTTTACCTGCCAAGAACGGAGAGATAAAACATGTTTCTAAGACGAAAGAGGAAGCCAGAATTTGCCGAAATAGACACCCTCATCTCCGAATCTCTCACCATAGAGGGAAATCTGCGCGGAGAAGGGACCATCCGTGCCGATGGAACCGTGAAGGGAGATGTTGACCTAAAGGGCGATGTCATAATCGGGGAGAAGGGTAGGGTTGAAGGAAATATACAAGCGGACAACGTGCTGGTTGCCGGGAAAGTCGAGGGCTGCATTACAGCCAGAGGACGAGCTGAAATACTATCATCAGGAGAAGTTCACGGGGACATTACCAGCCAAGTCCTGGTAGTGGAAGAGGGAGGGGCCTTTACCGGAACTTCGAAAATGCTGCGAACCAGGCAAGAAGGTTCAAACTGACGACAGTGCCCAGAGCTTGTCGAAAGAGGTGAGAACATGTTTCAAGACCGGAAACATGCAGGACAGGAACTGGCTAAATTATTGAGAGACGAGAACGTAGAGTTCGACCTGGTGCTGGCGATTCCCCGGGGAGGCGTGGTAGTAGCCCATCCCATCGCCAAAGAGTACGGGTGTCCCCTGGACGTGGTAATCGCCCGCAAGATAGGGTCTCCAGCCGACCCCGAGTACGCTATAGGTGCGGTCACACCGGACGGCGAAATCCTAGTTGACGAAAATCTGTTGATATTTCTTCGTATCGACAAGAACCAACTAGAACAATCGGCCAAGCGCGTTCACCAGGAGATAAACAGACGCCTTGAAGCATACCGGGGCACAAGGCCTGCACCCTCCTTGGAAGGAAAGAGGGTTCTTCTCGTTGACGACGGGATAGCGACCGGATTTACAGTTAAAGCGGCCATCGCTTATCTCAGGCGCATGGGGGCCAGTTACATCGCCGTGGCAGCACCCGTAGCGGCACCTGACACTTACCGCTCGCTCAAGACCCTGGCTGATGACGTGTTTTGTTTAGAAGTCCCCGCGGTCTTTTATGCCGTGGGCCAGTTCTATAGAGATTTTTCGCCTACCACCGACCAAGAAGTAGTGAGCCTGCTTGAAGAGTCGTAGCTAACCGCGTCTCGGCTCAGCGCTGCTGCGAGTAAAGGAGCACATGGGCCTGCCACAGTCCGGCTGCAATGACCTCGGCCATCCGGTGCACCACGTACAGCCGAGTGTTCTGGAGAACCAGGTGCTCGAGAAAACCGGCCACATTTACGACTCCGGAAACGTGCAGATCGCCTACCGGTGGCAGATCCTTTTTCACCGCGCTGCCTGGGTAGATTAGTCCCGGACGCACGTTGACGTAGCCCACCCGATCAGATCTTCCCAAACAGGCGTCCAGAGCGACGATGAAAGGATCGGAGTGACGGGAATTGACGCCTGCCAAGGTCTGCACCAGATTAGCTGCATGTACGGGTGACGCCAGGGTTCCATACACGGTAGCTCCTGGAATTCCAAGTCTCGCCAACCGGGTGCCGACCAACGGGCCTAAGCTGTCTCCTGTTGAGCGATCCGTCCCGATACACAGAACAACGATCTCCTTTGTCAATCCTGGGTTCAATTCACGGGTTAGCCTAACATACGCGTCCCGCAAGTGAAACGAGCACATGGGTTCTTCAAAATGCCAGGAATAACCTACGCCTGGATCAACCGCCGTTTCAGCAGCAAAGAACCTCGTTTGGGGCTTCACGCCTGTCGGCCCTTTCTTTCTTCCGCTCAGATGTTTCAGTATCTCCATGACACCCCCGCTGCCGTTTTTCCAGATTGTTGCCTTTTTGCCGCGTAATTATTCGGTATTTACAGGTCCCCCGGCAGATATATTTTAAAAAACAACGAGAGAGGAGGTGATAGCCTTCGACAGGCAAGCCTGGTGGGTGGCATGCGGTTACCTAGGCGCTGTGGTGGGAGCAGGTTTCGCCTCGGGACAAGAAATAATACAGTTTTTCGTGGTTTATGACAAATGGGGGTTGTGTGGTACTCTTATTTCCGGGGCCCTCTTCGCTGTCATGGGTTACCTGTTGTTCATGGTTTGTTACCGGGAAAGGTTAAACAGTTATCAAGGTGTCCTGAAGACTGTTTTTGGGGCGAGGTGGGGCAAGCTTGTGGATGCTTTCTTTTCCCTTTTTTTGTTCCTTGGAGTTTGCGTCATGTTCGCTGCCAGTGGCGCCGTCTTCTACGAGCATCTCAATATCAGCAAAACACTGGGGATCATGGTGTCATGCTCTTTGGTGACTTTACTCCTGATCGGAGGGGTAAAGGGATTGGTCCTTTCCTACAACCTTTTGGTTCCTGTGAAAATTCTGATATTATTATCAGTAGCAGGTTGGGGCGCGTTCGGGCTGGCGAGTTGCGATGAGATACAGGTCGTGCATAAGGCTTTACTGGGCCACGGTCACTGGGCGTTGGCCTCTATACTATATGTTGCCTACAATTTTGCGCTGGCAACTGTCCTTCTGTCCGAGTACCAGTCCATGGTTGATATAGGCAGCGGCGTCCTCGGAGTCGTTATCGGGGGTCTAGGGCTGGGGTTTATGCTCTTTATCTATTACCTCGCCTTGTCCAATTCCGGGCCCATGGTGCTTAATTACGAGGTACCCATGCTCTTGGTGGCCGGACGGGTCGGTATCGGAGCCAAAGTTGCATATATCTGTGTTCTGTGGATTGGGATTCTAACTACAGCCCTGGCAAACGGCTATGGATTGGCTCAACGAATCTCGGAGTTAACAGGGATGCGATATATTTCCAGCTTGTGTCTAGTAATTATTTGCTCATTGCCCCTATCGTTTCTGAGTTTTTCCTGTCTGGTGGGGGCTATATACCCGCTGCTGGGTTTCTTGGGCATCCCCATCATGCTTGGGGTGTTGGTACACTATTTGCGTTTGCTAACTACGGGTCATTCGAAACCTGAGCAGGTCTAGAGTGACTAGGATAATATTCGAGCGAGAAGAAAACATGGCCTGCGTATCCGGGTGTGTGTGTTCATATGCTTAAAACCAGAAGAGGAAGGAAGGGCATTTGTGGACAGTTTACGCAACATACCGGCAATCGACGAACTGCTTTCAGACCATAGAGTAAAGACCATAGAGGATTCCGTCATAAGACATGTAGTTGTCAGAAAACTGCGAGAGGCGGTAAATGAGGTTAGAAGCCGGCTGCGCGCGGAAAATGCCAATTTGCCGCGGGCCGAGATAGCGGACGCGGTTATAACCAAGCTCAGCCAGGAGTTGGAACAACTGAAGAAGCCTACTCTTAAAAAAGTAGTTAACGCTACTGGTGTAGTCTTGCACACTAATCTGGGAAGAGCTTTGCTTGCTCCTTCCGCAGCGAGGTACTTAACTGAAATTGCGGAGGCTTACGTCAATCTGGAGATTGACCTGGAGACGGGGGAAAGGGGCTCCCGTTACGTCCACGTAGAGGACTTGTTAATTAACCTTACGGGAGCAGAAGCAGCCCTGGTGGTGAACAACAACGCGGCTGCCGTGTTACTGGCTTTGAACACCATGGCCAGCGGGCGCGAGGTCATCGTATCGCGGGGCCAGCTGGTAGAAATAGGCGGCTCTTTCCGGATCCCTGAGGTGATGAAAGCGAGCGGAGCCCGCCTGGTCGAGGTGGGAACCACTAACAAGACTTATCTCCGGGATTACGAAGAGGCTATAACCGAGAACACGGCGTTACTCCTATCCGTACATCCTTCTAACTATCGTATTCTGGGATTCACCTCAGAAGTGCCTCTAGAACATCTTGCCCAGCTCGGCAAAAAGACCGGTCTGCCTATAATGCAGGATCTGGGAAGCGGGGTGCTTTGTGATTTGACTGAATGGAAGCTTCCCGGTGAACCTACAGTAAGAGAATGCATTGAGCGTGGCGCCGACATCGTTACTTTCAGCGGGGACAAGATGCTCGGAGGACCCCAGGCCGGCATCATTGTAGGCAAGAAGCGGTATGTGGAAGCCATGAAGAAAAACCAGTTGACCCGGGCCCTCAGGGTGGATAAGCTGACCATAGCTGCTTTGGAGGCTACGCTCATCGAATACCTAACCGGCAAACAATTTGATAATATTCCGGCTCTTCGCATGCTGACAATGGATGAGAACGCCCTATTGGCGAGGGCGGAACATCTTGAAAAGATGCTGGTTGAAGCCCTCGGATCCTATGGGAAGGTCAAGTCGGTTCGGGTAGTTAGAACCGAGGACCGCGTTGGCGGAGGGGCCTATCCTCTACACGCGTTGTCCGGCTATGCTGTCGAAGTCACGGTTGAGGAGGGGACATTAGGGACAACGGCCAAAAAACTTAGAACCGGCGAACCGGCCGTGTTAGCTCGAACGCGCGACAGCAGTCTCATTTTTAGCGTTAGAACACTTCTTGAAGGCGATTATGAGATCATAGCCGGCAGGATGCAGGATATATTGAAAGGGTGAGTGCTTTTTGCAGAGGGTGATTATTGGAACGGCCGGGCACATTGACCACGGCAAGACAACGCTGGTGAAAGCTCTTACCGGAGTTGACACAGATCGCCTGAAAGAGGAAAAACAGAGGGGCATCTCCATAGAACTAGGGTTCGCTCCCCTGGATCTACCCAATGGGCAGCGTGCCGGCCTCGTCGATGTCCCCGGTCATGAAAGGTTCATACGGCAAATGCTGGCCGGTGCCTCGGGAATAGACATGGTAATCCTGGTGATAGCCGCCGACGAAGGAGTAATGCCCCAGACACGTGAACACATGGACATAATCGAATTGCTAGGAATCGACCGAGGGGTTGTGGCTATTACCAAGAAGGACCTGGTGGACGAGGATTGGCTGATGCTGGTGGAAGAAGAGGTGCGAGAGTACCTGGAAGGCACGGTTCTCAAAGGAGCTCCTGTAATCCCTGTTTCCGCAGTAACAGGGGAGGGGATACCTGAACTCCTGAAGACTCTCGAGGAAATGGCAGAACAGGTCCCGGGTAAACCGGCGGCAGGTAAGGTCCGCCTGCCTATTGATAGAGTGTTTACCATGACAGGATTCGGAACCGTCGTCACCGGCACCTTGTGGTCGGGAGAGATTAAGACAGGGGATACCCTGGAGATACTTCCGTCACGCAAACAGGTGAGGGTGCGTAATCTCCAGGTACACGGGCAAAGAGTGGAAAAAGCCCTGGCAGGGCAACGAGTGGCCGCTAATCTGCAAGGGGTGGAAGTAGAGGAGATAAGACGGGGCAACGTCTTGGCAACACCTGGTTTTTTGCAGCCGTCGTACCGGGTAGATACCGTGTTTCGCTTGTTGAAGACGAGCCCCTGGCGACTGAAAAACTGGACTCGCATACGATTCCATCTCGGTACTGACGAAGCTCTGGGTCGCGTAATCCTTCTGGACAGGGACGAACTGGCCCCAGGCGAGGAGGCTTACGCTCAGATTGTGCTGGAGAAGCCGGTTGTGGCCTACCAGCAGGACCGGTTTGTGGCCAGGTTTTACTCACCGGTAACCACGATAGGCGGGGGCAAGATTATAGACCCGCATCCGCCTAAACAGAAAAGGTTTAGGGAAGAAGTGCTGGCAATGCTGGCTTTAAAAGAAGAAGGCAGCATCCTGGAAGTGATCCTGCAGGAATTGGAGGCCAATTCCGATGCCGTGCTGAGTGTGACTGATATCGCCCGTGAGGTGGGGGAAGACGAAGAACAAGTATCGCAAAACCTTGCCATTCTCCTTGTGCAGGGCAAAATAGCTGCAGTAGAGGTAGAGGGGAAGCGATATTATATCTCCAGTCATAGGTTGGAGCAGTTGGAAGACAGGACCCGGGAGCTGCTGGCTGATTTTCACTCGCGATATCCCTTGCGTAAAGGGTACTCGCGCGAAGAATTGCGGACGAGGCTGTTCAAGAGTTATCAAAGCAAGATAGCAGGCGGGCTCCTGCAGCTGATGGAACAGAGGGGGACTATAAAAACAGAGGGGAACTATGTGGCCTTACCTCACCACCGTCCTTCGCCGAGCCCGGCCCAAGAGGAGGCAGTCAGCCGGATAATGCACGAAATGTCTAAACAGCCCTTTTCTCCCCCGGGGCCGAAGGAACTGATGGATTTGACAAGGCTGGATACCGAGGATTTTAATGAAGTTCTGGGTTACCTTTTGGAACAAGGCCAGTTGGTAAAGGTTGCGGAGAACACGTATTTTTCGGCAGAGGCCATTGAACAGGGGAAAACCCTGCTGGAAAAATATTTTAAGACTAATCGGGAATTGGGGCTTGCCACGGCGAGGGACCTTTTCAACAGTTCCCGCAAATACACTTTGCCGCTCATGGAGTACTATGACCGCATTCGATTCACCAAGCGGGTCGGCGATGTAAGGGTAAGATTCAGGTAAGTTAGAGAATAACCTTTGGCAAAAGAGGAATTTGTGAAAGAAACAGCGAAGAGAATGGACAGGCATCGAGGCAACTTGTAAACTCCAGGAGGGTGTTGTGGCAAAGATTGGTATACCGAGAACATTGGCGTATTTTTTGTATTACCCGTTTTGCAAGAGATTCTTCGAATCGTTAGGGCATGAGGTCATAACATCCCCGCCAACTACTAAGTCCATACTCGACGAGGGGATGAAAGAGGCGGTCAGCGAAGCCTGCATTCCTATCAAGGTATTTCACGGACATGTGAAGAGTCTGATAGGGCAGGTAGATTACATATTTGTGCCCAGGCTGGTTTCGCTGAGAAAGTTTGGGGATTTCGGGACTGAGACCTTTTGCCCGAAGTTTCTGGGGCTACCCGACATGTTGAAAGCTTCGATCGGCGATATCCCCAACATCATCGATGTTCGCATCGACCTGAAACGAGGTTGGAGAGAAATGGTAAGGGTGGGAACGGAAATCGGTCGCATGTTCGGGGCCTCGAAAAGCAAGATATTGTTGGCTTTGGGGCGGGCTCAGAGGACGCAAAGAAGGTTCCAAGGGCTATTGGCCAAAGGATTGATGCCCGAAGAAGCGATGGACATGGTGTTTGGATCCGGTTTTGTCCGTCGGAAAACCCCTGACACCCAACCCGAGTTTTACGTTGCGGTAGTCGGTTATCCCTATTTGCTCTACGATTCTTTTCTCAATGTCGGGCTCATGGACATACTGCGCCGGGAGAATGTGGGGATATGCACTCAGGACATGTTGTCATGGCGGAAGTTACGGGACGCTGCGCGGGGATTGCCCAAGCACCTTTTTTGGTTTTTTTCCAACAGGGCTTTGCAAGGGGCGCTTTACTTCATGCGGGAAAGAAAGGTGGACGGAATCATTCATGTAACGGCGTTCGCCTGCGGCCCTGATGCCATGGTCGACCGGTTTATGGAGATGGAAGCCAAGAAGAGGGGACAGAAACCGTTTATGTCGGTCATGGTCGATGAGCACACGGGTGAGGCGGGGATAAGGACTCGGGTAGAGGCTTTTATCGATATGTTGCGTTATCGGAGGTCGAGGAATGAATATTAGTTTCCCCAGGATGGGGTATTCCTATATCGCTTTCAAATGGCTGATAGAAAACATAGGGCACGAGTGTGTGGTGCCTCCCGAACCGAGCAAGCGGACTCTAGATCTGGGAGTGAGGCACGCGCCGGAGTTTGCCTGCATCCCTTTCAAAATACTGCTCGGAACCTATCTGGAAGTCGCTGAAATGGGAGCAGAAATGGTTATAACCTCCGGGGGCGTGGGGCCGTGCCGGGCTGGATATTACTGGGTTATGCACCAGAAACTGCTCGACGAGCTGGGGGTTAATCTGAGAATCATCGGATTCGAACCGCCTTTGCATGACATAGGGGATTTTTGGAGGAAACTCAAGCTGGTCTGGAAGACCGGGGGAGTAACTTTTAAGGAGTTTGTTCGGGCCTTGCACATTACCTGGGAGAAACTAAAAGCCATTGATGACTTGGAGATGCTGTCGTTCAAGGTCCGACCTTATGAGATAAACCGGGGAGAGACCACCCGGACCCTTTGGAATGCCTTGGAACTAGTGGATAGAGCTAACAGCTTCCAGGAGATTTTCCAGGCTCGGGAAGAGGGAACGCGGCTTTTGCATTCCATAGACAAAGACCTGAATAGGGACCCCCTTAGAGTTGGGATAATCGGGGAGATATACGTCGTCCTGGAACCGGCGGCCAACCATTATCTGCAGGTAATGCTGGGCGAAGCAGGGGTAGAAATCGACCGTTCCATTTACATCACGGGGTACTGCGGGCGAAACACGATTAAGACTCCGGACCGGGAGCTTTTCGCTTTGGCGCGTCCTTATTTGAACGAAGCGCCGATCGGGGGTCACGGTACGAACAGCATAGGAGAGACCGTGCTTTACGCACGCCGGGGATTTGACGGCGTTATACAGCTGGCGCCGTTTGCCTGTATTCCAGAGGTAGTGGCCAAAGGCATCCTGCCCAGGGTCAGCCAGGAGCTGGACATACCCGTACTTACCTTTTTCATCGACGAGCAGACGGGAAAGGCCGGGATCCAGACGCGCATAGAAGCGTTCATCGACCTTTTGCAAGAACGAAGGGAAAAAAGACGAAGACAGGCGGGGAAAATGGCGGGATGAAGGGGAAGAAATCCATGATTAAAGGGTACTTGGGAGTTGACGTAGGCTCCGTAAGCACCAACGTGGTGGTAGTAGCGGAGGACGGGGCGGTTCTAGCCAGGCAGTATCTGCGGACGAACGGGCGCCCCATAGAGACCGTCCACAAAGGGGTAAGCCTCGTCGGTGAAGAATTGCAGGAAGAAGTTGTTATCGCGGGTGCCGGCACTACCGGGAGCGCCAGGTACTTAAGCAGCATGATTATCGGCGCTGATGTGGTTAAGAACGAGATTACTGCCCACGCGGTTGCAGCTCTGGCAGTAAACCCTGAAGTGCAGACGATAATAGAAATCGGGGGACAGGATTCCAAGATTATCATTCTTCGCGATGGAATTGTCATCGATTTTGCTATGAATACAGTTTGTGCGGCAGGTACGGGGTCTTTTTTGGATCAGCAGGCAGCGAGGCTGAAAATACCCATCGAACAGTTTGGAGACATCGCCCTTAAAGCCAAGCATCCTGTGAGAATTGCCGGACGATGTGCGGTATTTGCCGAGTCAGACATGATTCACAAGCAGCAGCTGGGGTACAATACCGAAGATATAATAGCGGGGCTCTGCGAGGCCTTGGTTAGAAATTACCTTAACAATGTCGGCAAAGGAAAAGAAATACGTCCTCCGGTATTGTTCCAGGGCGGAGTTGCGGCCAACAGGGGCCTCGTGGCGGCGTTTGAGAAATACCTAGGAATGGAAATAATCGTTCCCAACAATTACGACGTTATGGGAGCAGTAGGGGCGGCTCTGCTGGCCAAAGACGCGGTTGCCAAGAAACGGCAAACGGCGTTCAAGGGGTTTAAGATAAAAGATGTAAGCTTTAGAACCACCAGTTTCGAATGTAAAGGCTGCTCTAACCTGTGTGAGGTGGTGCAGTTTTACGAAGGGGAAGAACTGGTAGCCCGATGGGGCGACCGCTGCGGCCGTTGGGAGGTACAGGCCTCCTGAACAGCGGGAGAAAGGAGGTGAAACCCGAAAGGGAAAATATGGGAACGAATAGTCTTAGTTCTTAGCGAGAAGGAGGGAGCGGTGTGAGGGTAAGCAAAAGGTTGACTGTGTTTTTGTTGGTTATTTTTGTTCTTGGGATTGTAGCCGGCTGCCAGTCCAAGAGCGCTGAAAACAAGAATGAAACGGGAAAGCCGCCGGCAGAAACCAAAGAGCCGATTAAAGTCGGGGTCAATGTGGAGCTGTCAGGCGGAGTGGCTTCCTACGGAACCAATTGCCGTAACGGAGTAGTATTGGCTTTCGATGAAATCAACAAAGCAGGGGGAGTAGACGGCCGTCCTATCGAGTATATTGTGATGGACTGCAAATCAGATAGCGCTGAAGCCACTAATGTAGCAGCCCGGTTGGTCCAGCAAAAAGTGGTGGCCTTAATCGGTCCGCTGGTGACCGGCAGCGTTCTGGGAGCTGAGCCGATTGCCACACAAAACCAGATTCCGCTTATAGCCCCTGCAGCCACGGCGATGGCGGCCACCGTAGATGAGAAAACAGGCAAGACCAAAGACTTCGTATTCCGTACCTGCTTTATCGACCCGTTCCAGGGGGCTTTGATGGGTAACTACGCTTATGACACGCTACAGGCAAAGAAAGCTGCCATCCTGATGGACACGAGCACCGACTACTCCAAAGGTCTGGCTAAAGCATTCAAGGATGCTTTTGTCTCGAAAGGCGGTACCATCGTAGCTGAAGAAGGATACGTGAAAAATGACAAGGATTTTAAGGCTACCCTGACCAAGATAAAGAACAAGGCTCCAGATGCGATATACGTACCCGGATACTACAACGAGGTCGGATTGATAGTAAAACAGGCTCGCGAGCTGGGGATCACTGTTCCTATCCTCGGCGGAGACGGATGGGACTCGGCTGACTTGGTGAACATAGCGGGAGCCCAGGCATTGAATAATACTTTCTTCACCAACCATTACTCTTCCGCAGACAAGGATCCCAAAGTGGTCGAGTTCGTCAAAGCTTACGAAGCCCGTTATAAGGCCACTCCGGACGCATTTGCTGCCTTGGGCTATGACAGTGCTTACCTGTTGGTCGATGCTATCAAGCGTGCCGGCAGCACTGATGGCGTCAAGATCAAGGATGCTCTCGCTTCTACGAAGGACTTTTCCGGTGTAACCGGGACTTTCTCTATGGATGAGTACCACAACCCGGTGAAATCGGCGGTGTTGATAGAGATGGTTGACGGGAAACAGGTGGTTAAGACCAAGATCCAGCCCTAGAGGGAGAGAATGAAGGGAAGGGGATTTTTACCCCTTTCCTTCGTTCCATTTGGCAATCCCACGCAGGGTTGGATCTCACAGACAAAAGCTTCCGGCGGCGGGGACCGGTATAAGAACGCGAAGGGGTGACAGCGTTGTACGAGTTCTTGCAGCAGATGGTGAACGGGATATCGCTCGGGTCGGTATACGCCTTAATCGCGCTAGGTTATACAATGGTCTATGGAATAATCAACCTCATAAACTTTGCCCACGGCGATGTAATGATGGTCGGGGCTTTTGTAGGCTTCTTTTCCATAACCGCCTTAGGAACAGGCGTTTTCCCGGCCATGGTGATTGCCATGGCGGCATGTGCCCTTCTAGGAGTGGTTATTGAAAAGACAGCTTATAAACCCCTGAGAAACTCTACCCGTATAGCGGCTTTGATAACCGCTATAGGGGTTTCGTTGTTTCTGGAGTATGGGACCATCTGGCTTTTAACCCCCCAGCAACGATCCTTTCCTCCGGGAACGTTTTCCGAGAGATATTATTACTTGTTTGCCAACCACCTGGTCGTGAGCAACAAGGATATGTTTGTTTTGATCAGCTCGGTAATCTTGATGTTGGTGCTCCAATACTTTGTAAAGCGGACTAAGACCGGCAAAGCGATGAGAGCTGTTTCCCAGGACAGGGAAGCAGCAATGCTGATGGGTATCGATGTTGACAAAACGATATCCCTTACCTTTGCCATAGGGTCGGCCCTTGCGGCTGCAGCCGGAGTCATGGTAGGCATCTATTACAATACCATTGATCCGCTTATGGGAATAGTTCCAGGACTCAAAGCTTTCGTGGCAGCAGTTCTCGGTGGAATCGGCATTATCCCCGGGGCAATGGTAGGCGGTTTTGTTATGGGGGTCTTGGAGGCCCTGGTAAGCGGCTATGGCAGCAGTTTGTACCGAGATGCGGTAGCGTTTGCCGTGCTTATCATCATCCTTCTCGTCAAACCTGCCGGTATATTCGGTAAGGGTGAAGGAGAAAAAGTGTAGGTGTTGGTGAGTGGCAGAATGTGGAATCCGTAGAAGTATATTTATTATGAGCACCGTGCTGCTGACGGCGGTATTTAACATTGTCCAGTATCTCATCGCCGCCCGTATTTTGGATGTCTACTACCAGATCAACCTTTTTATGATGGGCATAAACATTATCTTGGCGGTGAGCCTGAATCTAATAAGCGGCTTTACGGGACAGTTGTCGTTAGGGCATGCTGGCTTTATGGCGGTGGGAGCATATACCTCGGCAGTAATGACAACGAAACTAGGATATTCCTTCCCTGTGGCAGTGTTGAGCGGCTGCGTTGCCGCGGGAATTGCTGGCATCTTGATAGGGATTCCCACTCTCCGGTTGAAAGGCGATTACCTGGCTATCGCCACATTGGGGTTTGGAGAGATAGTCAGGGTGATTCTTTTGAACATCGAATATGTTGGAGGTGCCGCGGGATTAATCGGTATCCCGCAGTTGACCGACTGGACTTGGCTTTTTCTTTCAGTGGTCATCACGGTTCTCGTGGTTCAGAACCTGATAAACTCCAGTTACGGGAGGGCCTGTCTGGCCATTCGAGAGAATGAGATTGCCGCGGAAATGATGGGGGTAGACGCCACCAAGTACAAGATACTGGCTTTCACTGTGGGAGCTTTTTTTGCAGGCCTGGCCGGGGCTCTGTATGCTCACTACTTTTTCATAATACAGCCCGGTACTTTCAGCTTCTTCCGGTCATTTGATGTGCTGGTGATGGTGGTGTTGGGCGGTTTGGGCAGTACCTCCGGGGCCATCCTGGCGGCCGTGTTCCTCACCCTGTTGTCAGCAGGTCTTCAGAGTTTTCCGGAAATCCGAATGGTAATATATTCGGTGGTTCTCATAGTGACCATGATTTACCGGCCCCAAGGCCTGATGGGAAACAAAGAATTATCGCTCAACATTTTCCGCAAAGCAAGGGGTGGGGTGGATGCCCATACTCGAGATCAGGAACCTCTTTAAATCTTTTGGAGGACTGACCGCGGTAGTTGATTTCAACATGACGATAGAGGAGAGGGAGCTCGTTGGGTTGATCGGGCCCAACGGGGCGGGCAAGACTACGGTTTTCAATCTGATAACCGGGGTTTACCGGCCTGACCGGGGAACCATAGAGATGGAAGGCAAGTCGATCGTAGGAAAGAAGCCCCACGAAATATGCCGAGCAGGTATCGCCAGGACTTTCCAAAACATAAGGCTGTTCGGCGGGCTTTCGGTTATCGACAACGTTAGGATATCACTGCACAAGAATGTTCCGTACTCCTTGCCTGCTGCCATTATGCGCCTACCCGCCTTTTTTCGAGGGGAGAGCTGGATGGCTAAGAGAGCCACCGACTTATTGGAGCTTTTGGGTTTGGCAGAAAAAAAAGATGAACTGGCCCGAAACCTTCCCTACGGGGAACAGCGCCGCCTGGAGATAGCACGAGCTCTGGCTACAGATCCGAAGCTGGTGATATTGGACGAACCTGCGGCAGGGATGAATCCCCAGGAGACTCAAGAGCTGATGGACCTGATAAAAAGGCTGCGGGAGGAATTCAGATTGACGATACTGCTCATCGAACACGATATGTCGCTGGTTATGGGCTTGTGTGAAAGGATACTGGTCTTGGACTACGGACGGACTATCGCCGAAGGCAGGCCAGAAGAGATCAAGAACAACCCCCGGGTTATCGAAGCCTACCTCGGAGAGGAAGTGGTTTAATTGCTGCGAGTAGAGAACATTAATGTTTACTACGGGGCCATTCATGCTTTGAAGAATGTATCTTTAGAAGTGGAAGCCGGTTCCATAGTAACCCTCATCGGAGCAAACGGTGCGGGAAAGACCACTACCCTAAAAACCATATCCGGGATTCTCAGACCGAGGACAGGGGCCATCTTTTTTGAAAACCAAGATATAACCAGACTCCCCCCGCAGGCTATAGTAGGACTGGGAATTTCCCAGGTTCCAGAGGGGCGTAGGATTTTCCCGTCCATGTCGGTACTGGAGAACCTGGAGATGGGGGCTTACCTGCGCAGGGACAAGGAAGGAATAAAAAAAGACCTGGAAATGGTCTTTGCCCGGTTCCCTCGCCTCCTGGAACGAAAGAAACAGATCGCCGGGACTTTAAGCGGGGGAGAGCAGCAGATGCTGGCTATCGGCCGGGCTCTGATGGCAAGGCCCAGGCTTCTTTTGCTGGATGAGCCTTCGATGGGACTGGCACCGCTGTTGGTGAGAGAGATATTCGACATTATTAAAGGCATAAACTCCCAGGGCACCACTATTCTCCTGGTTGAACAAAATGCGCACATGGCCCTGTCTATTGCGGACAAGGCTTACGTCGTTGAGACCGGGGAAATAGTACTCGAAGGGCCGGCAAGGGAACTTATGGAGAGCGAGGAAGTTAAGAAGGCCTACCTCGGAGGGTAGCCGACTGTGGGATGTACGGTGAATGAAAGGAGAGCTGCGCCGTGAAGGTAAGGGACAAGATGACTCCTAACCCTGTTGTTATATCTCCTGAGACCACCATAGCCGAGGCTGCACAGCTGATGAGGGATCACAACATAAGGCGGCTGCCGGTTATGAGCCGCGGCAAGCTGGTAGGGATAGTCACTGAGCGAGATCTCTTGCAGGTGTCTCCATCTCCAGCAACTTCCCTCAGCGTTTTCGAAATAAACTATCTTTTGGCAAAAACCAAAATCAAAGACATCCTGCCTAAGAACAGTCAGGTCATAACCGTCAGCCCGGACGCCTATATTGAGGAAGCGGCACGGCTCATGCGGGTTCACAAAATAGGGGGCATCCCGGTGATGGACAACGGCAAGCTGGTGGGAATAATTACGGAAACCAACATATTTGATGCCCTTGTAGAGATGCTCGGGGTTTATCGCAAGGGCACACGCATCGACATGAAAGTCGAGGACAGGGTTGGGGTCGTTGCAGAGATATCGAGCATTATTGCATCTTATGACATCAACATTGAGAACATCGTATTGTATCCTGATATGGTTCAAGGCGATTACAATCTCATCCTGCGGATTGACACCGAGGACCCAAACAAAATCGTGGAAGAACTTAGGAGCAAAGGATACCAAATACAGTCTGTGATAGTGAAACGATGATTTTTGTTAAGCGAACTTGTTATGTAGTTCGTTTTGTATATAATGATAAGGGGCGACTGAGACAGAGGAAGCGGATCGGTCCTGGTGGGCCGCCTGGACTTCAAATCCAGTCTGCGCCGCAGTGGTCCTGCGGTGGGTGGGTTCGATTCCCACACGCTTCCGCCATTTTTTGCTTGACAATCGATTCATGCGGTCTGCTATGGGTTCGGGGTAATGACTAAGGTAGCCATTTTTACGGTAAACGCGGCGTCTTCGATGGCGCGGACCGCATCTTCAAGCGTATATTCTTCTGTCGGAATAAAGTCTATGTCGCCGTAAAAAGAAAATTCTCTCTCTTTGCGCAACCACTTCGATATTTCTGCCAGTCTGGCCGCGTTAACCTCGACATCAGCGGGGAGCCGGTCCTTATATTCTACCAGCAAATATCCTACGTCGTGCTGTTTGGGCGGTTCGATGCCTATTTGTCTCAAGATCCCCTTCAATGCCAGCTCAACTATCTCTTGCGCTTCTCGAACCACATCAGAATAGGCTTCTTCTGATAGCAGCACCCCTAGTATTTTCAACCTTTTCGTGGCTTTGATGAGGTAGCTTTGAGCCAGGGTTCTCGAATTCATATTTCTATCTCCTCGCCAGGTTTGTAATCTTTCTTAAGCACCCAGTACCACGCTCCTTTACGGTAGTGTCTGGTAGCCCCCAGCTCTGTCAGCCGTCTCCTCTGTTCGCTGAAGAAACCGGCCAGGAACCCCCCCCGGTCATAGAGGATCCTGGCATCGTCGATCATGTCCAAAAAGAGCAGGCTTCCCATTGGAACTTCGTTGGTGTCCTTCAGTACTGGCGATAGATCAATAGAAATATACTGTGTTTGACCGATGCAGGATTTGACTATTTCCTCGACCCGAGCAAACTCCGCCATCCTTTTCATGCGTCCCACCGGCATATTGTCAGCAACCAGCAAAATGTCGATGTCCGAATCCGGACGAGGAGTACCGCGTCCCACGGAGCCGAACACGGCAAGCGACACAAGCCGTTCACCGTAGACTTCTTTTACCGCCCGCACGAGGGCGTCCAGGGCTGCTTCAAACTCCTGTCTAAACATAACAGAGCCGTCCTTCCCAGTATGGCATGTTTGCACTTTTTCCTTTGCTGATTCTATTGTACCTGACGTTGTCAACAAATACCAGCACGGTGCCCAAGTCGCGGGTTTGCGTAATTTGGTGCGAATATCTGCAATAAGAATAAGAATAAGTTACAACATAATTCACACGTCGCGATACCAATGCGAACCCAAAAGTGCTACAATGAGGGCGAAATTACCTGTAGCGCCTGGTGTTATCAGGCCAAACCCTGACAACTGAGTATTATAACGCTTAGCGATATGCACAATAATACAGAATAGCTAAAGATTACTTTTCAGGAGGGATGGTTTTGGGACAGTCGCAAGAAAAAGGGGAAGTTTTTGGGAATGCGTGGCTGGCGATGGATGATGAAGAGAAGCGTAGGGTATTTGATTTTGCCGCAGGCTACATAGACTTTTTAAACCAGGCTAAGACGGAGAGGGAAACCGTCGAGTACATTGAGCGGGAAGTGCAGGCCCGGGGGTTTGTCAGTTTGGATGCAAGCTGTGAACTTCGCCCGGGAGACAAGGTTTTTTTCAAGCGCAAAGGGAAGATTGCAGCGGTAATAGTAGTGGGAAGGGAACCGCTCGACAAAGGGTTTAACATCATTGCTTCTCACATCGATTCTCCCAGGCTGGATCTGAAGCCAAGACCGATTTACGAAAAAGACGGGATGGTTTGGCTGAAAACCCACTACTATGGGGGGATCAAAAAATACCAGTGGACGGCGATACCGATTTCTCTTCATGGAGTGGTGGTGAAGAAGGACGGTTCCCATCTGGTGGTAAAGCTGGGCGAGGACGAGACCGAGCCGGTGTTCACCGTCCCCGATTTGTTGCCGCACCTGGCCCGGGAGCAGATGGAAAAGAAAATGAGTGAAGCCATAAGCGGGGAAGGACTTAATCTCCTGGCGGGCAGCATTCCGGGAGGCGACGAGGAGAAAGAAGCCATTAAGGCGGCCATTTTGAAGAGGCTGAAAGAGCAGTACGGCATTGAGGAAGACGATTTTACCAGCGCCGAGCTGGAGGCAGTTCCGGCCTTTAAGGCCCGCGAAGTCGGGCTTGACAGGAGCATGGTTGGGGGGTACGGGCAAGATGATAGGGTGAGCGTCTACACCTCACTCAGGGCCATACTTGAAGTGGAAGAACCCCCAAGGACAGCGGTTTGTATTTTCGCGGACAAGGAAGAGATCGGCAGTACGGGTAATACCGGACTCCGTTCATATTTCCTCGAGAACCTGGCGGCAGAGCTGTTATATCGGTGCGGGCAACCGGAATATAATTCGGTGAGACGGGCTCTGGCAGCATCCCTGGCTCTTTCTGCCGACGTGAATGCGGCGGTAGACCCCAATTATGAACAGGTCTTTGAGAAGATGAACAATTCCTTTCTGGGGCGCGGCGTCGTTATTACTAAGTATACCGGTTCCAGGGGCAAGTACGATGCCAGCGACGCCAACCCGGAATTCGTTGCGTGGGTAAGACACCTGTTTGATGCCAACGGAATAGTATGGCAGGTGGGGGAGTTGGGCAAGGTGGACGAAGGCGGCGGAGGAACAGTTGCCCAGTATCTGGCCCGCTATGGAATGGAAGTGCTGGATTGTGGCGTAGCGTTACTGGCCATGCATTCTCCGTTCGAGGTGGCCAGCAAGGCCGATATTTACCACGCTTACAGAGGCTACAAGGCGTTCTTTGCGGCTGGGGGAGCGGATTTACCGGCTTTTTGGAGATAGAAGGAAATTGGGAACAAGCATGGGGAGAAGGGAGGTGTGGCTGTGGCCGGGGAAGTAAAATTGACCCAGATGGTACGGGCGGCCGGGTGAGCGGCCAAAATGGAGCCGGCGGCTCTGGATGGAATCCTGGAAGGGCTATATGTTTCATCTGATCCTCGACTGCTGGTGGGCTTCGACAAGTTCGACGACGCAGGGGTTTACCTTCTGCGAGAGGATTTGGCCCTTGTGCAGACCGTGGACTTCTTTACTCCAATGGTGGATCATCCGTACTGGTTCGGGCAGATAGCTGCCGCAAACGCTTTGAGCGACGTTTATGCCATGGGCGGACAGCCGCTAACAGCCATGAACATAGTGTGTTATCCTGGTTGTGGGGACATGGAGGTCTTGCGCGAGATACTCAGGGGCGGCATAGACAAAATAAAGGAAGCGGGGGCGGTGTTGGTCGGGGGCCACTCGGTCGATGACAATGAGCCTAAGTACGGTCTGGCGGTGACTGGGATCGTGCATCCGGCCCGCATTATCAGAAACGATGCGGTTCAACCTGGAGACGTTATTTTCCTGACGAAGCCCCTGGGATCTGGAATCATCGCGACAGCCATAAAGGCAGAGATGGCCGAGGAATCAGTTCAGCAAGAGTGTATAAAATGGATGGCTGCTCTGAATTACTCGGCGAAAGAGGCGGCAGTGGCGACCGGGGTCAGAGCGGGAACCGATGTCACTGGATTCGGGCTATTGGGACACCTTTTCGAGATGGCCAAGGGCAGTGGGGTAGCCATAGAAGTTTACGCAGATCAGTTGCCCGTAATGACCGGGGCTCGGGAATACGCGGCAATAGGGCTGGTGCCTGGGGGGGCCTACGCTAACCGTGATTATCTAGGGGATAGGGTCCGGTTTATCGATGAGATCGACGCAGAGATAAAAGACTTGATGTATTCGCCGGAAACTTCAGGGGGACTGCTGCTTGCGGCCCGAGAAGATCAAGTTCGGGAACTTAACCGACAACTGGCAGCAGCAGGGCTCCCTGTGGCCATGATCGGCCGGGCCTTGTCTGGCAGGCCTGTTGGCATCGAGGTCAAGAAGGAGAGGTAAAAATGGAGAGGGTGGTCGATGCTCGAGGGCTTTCACAAGTGCTGGCTGCTTCCCTGTCGCCTGTGGAGCAGGCAGTATTGCTCGTGACCGGGTGTTTTATGGGCAGGGGAGATGAAAACCTGGGGAGAAAGTTGATGGCCACTTTTCTGTGCGGCTTGAGTCAGCGCGAAGGAGTAGTAAAGACGGTAGTCTTAATTAATTCGGGAGTTCTGCTGGCTGCCGAGGGGTCCGAGGTTCTGGAGTACCTCATGGCCCTGGAGAGAGCAGGGGTTGAGATTCTTTCTTGCAGCTTATGTCTTGATCACTATAAGGTGCGGGAAAAGTTGGCGGTAGGTTCGGTTATCAATATGTACGGCGTGATAGAGCTGCTGGCCAACGCCTACAAGGTCATTACCGTCTAGGGAGTTCCGTGGTCGCTTAACCGGGGACAAGGAGAGGTAGTGCTTGATGGAACCGAAACGCTTTTCTCTGGGCGATATCGTTAAGATGAGAAAGCCACATCCCTGCGGCAGTTATGAATGGGAGATAACTCGACTCGGGGCTGACATCAAGATACGCTGTCTCAAGTGTAATCGACAGGTCATGCTTCCCCGAGCCAAGTTTGAGCGTAGTGTTCTCCAAGTGCTGAAAAGCGAGTGAAGAGAACGTGCCAGCAGGTACCGGCATATACTGAACCAAGGAGTACGGTATTCCTTGGGAGGAACCCTTATGATGGTAAGAAGCTTACAGGACAGACGGTTTCGCATCGGTGATTTAGTAACAGTGAAGTCCATAGGGGATCATCAGCATTTCTGCATAATTGGGTTTAAGAGAAAGAAGAATGGAGAAAGCCTTGCAATTCTCAAGGGGCTGTTTCAGGAAACCAAGGTTATCGAAAAACCCATAACCGAACTGCAAAACCTGCTCATACGAGGAAAACTGTAGGCAGCACCTCGCAGGGTTTCTGGAACCTGGGTCAACGAAAGCTAGGAAGAATAAACGAAGTGGTAGATGGCCTTGAAATAAGTCTGCAATCCCACGAACATTATGTTGTTATGGTCGGCGTAGGGAATCACTTCTAATTTTTTTTGCTCGCTGCCCAGTTCCTCGAACAAGATTCTGGCCTCGGCAATCGGTACCAGGGCGTCGAGCTGTCCGTGAATAATCAGGGCAGGGAGCTTGATGCTCCTAACCACGGACAAGCATTCGTTCTCAAGGCGGTCGAGGCTGGGGCTATGGGCAGCCAGTCCTAGATGCCGGATGAGGCGGGTAGGGCTGGCAAACCCGCTCTCGATTATGAGGCCCTGGACGGATTCCGGGTATGAACTGGCCAGTTCTAGGGCAGAAACGCTGCCCATAGATCTCCCCATTACCCACAGCCTGCCGGAGTAACCCCGCTCTGTGAACGTAGCCTGTACGTCACGCCATATGGCGTGGGCGTCTCTTACTAGGTTGGAAAAGGTAGGGGTGCCGGAACTCGCGCCGTAACCCCGGTAGTCGGCCACTGCCAGGTTAATTCCTATGCGATTGTAGAATAAAGAGATGTCGTCGTGATCATTTATGACTTCGCCATTGCCGTGAAAGTAGAGGATCCACGGAAGCTCTCTTGCTGCCACATAAAAGCGGCAGCAAACCTGAACATCGGGAGCTACGTCCACGTACCGGTCAAAACTATTGGGGGGACCAGGAGCCTCGACTCTGCGCGGGAAAAACAGGTACTGGAGGAGTTCAGGGGTATCAATAACGGAATAATCAGGCACTGATTAGCACTCCCTTCTGGGGGTTGTTGATATTATCTTAGCAGCGAATTAGGTATTTAACCAGTCAGGTTTTTGTTCCGCTAAAATAAATTGTCCAATTTTTTTACCTGGGTTTCTTTGAAGCGGACATGTTTTCCTGTTATAATGTCAAGGAAATCCCTGCTCCAGCGTTGCCTGTCTGGAGCCGTTAGACCACAGGGAGGAGGTGGCAAGATGCGCCCGTACGAACTCATGTACATCCTCAGGCCGGATCTGACCCCAGAGGCTATTGAGGCAGCAAAAGAAAGGGTTAGAACCATAATAACCTCTACGGGGGGGGAATTTGAAAGAGAGGCCGAGGGATGGGGCAAACGGAGGCTGGCTTACGAGATCAAAGATTTTACCGAGGGATATTACGTTGTCTGTTATTTTAAAGGCCAGCCGGAAACAGTCCGCGAGATAGACCGGATACTCAAGATATCTGAGGACTTTCTGCGGCACATGATTCTCCGGCTAGACGAACGCTAGGGGGGAGAGAACCTATGTTAAACCGCGTGATATTGATCGGGAGGCTCACCCGCGATCCTGAGATGAGATACACGCCTAACGGGACTGCGGTCAGCAGGTTCACCCTAGCGGTGGACAGACCTTATACCAATCAAGCCGGAGAACGAGATACGGATTTCATTGACATCGTAGCTTGGAGACAGTTGGGAGAAACCTGTGCCCAGTATCTAGGCAAGGGTCGCTTGGTAGCGGTAGAGGGAAGGTTACAGGTACGTAACTACGAGACCCAGGACGGCCAGAGACGGCGAGTCTATGAAATAGTAGCAGAAACTGTAAGATTCCTGGACAGGGCGGGACAGCAAGGTCGCCCTGCTGCGCCCGCAGGTCGGGGTCATACGGCTGACGACTTCGAATCGCTGGGAGAAGAAGTAAGTTTGGATGAGATAGACCTTCTCGATGATCCCGAAGAGGAAGTTCCTTTTTAGTAAGGGGGTATTGGGTTGAAAAAGGAGCGCAAGAAAAAGAGAAAGCAGTGTAATTTCTGTGCAGAAAAAATCGAAAACATCGATTATAAAGATGCAGCCAGACTGCGCCGCTATATAACAGAGCGGGGCAAGATACTGCCGAGGCGGATTACGGGTAACTGCGCCAAACACCAACGTCGCTTGACCACAGCTATTAAGAGAGCCCGGGAGATGGCTCTGCTTCCTTTTACTGCCGAGTAGGAGCTGTAAGAAAACCTGGACGTGCCCCTGAGGAATGGCTCAGGGGTTCTTTTTTTGATCCTGTTAGGCAGGAAAAGGGGCGGGTAATATCGAACAACCCACGGTAGAAGATTAACAGATGAGACAGAGCCATATGGGTAGGGGGGCAACTGAGTGGGAGTAAAGATAAAAGATATCGGTATTGCCAAGAATCTCAGGGTTATCGAATGGCTTAAGGCGGAACTGGTAGAGTCGGTGGCTGCTTTGTTTAAGTCGCTGATGCGGGGAAGCGAAGAGGCGGCAAGGGATGCGCTGGCGACGGTAATAATAACCACGTATATTCTGGGAAGAAGAGTGGGGATTGGATTCAGGGATGTAGATGTTAAGGTCCGGGACAAGCTCAGACTGAGCATACGAGAAGCTCACGAGGTTGAGAAATGGTACGGGGACCTTTCGGGATTGCTCAAATACCTGGAGGAAAGCAAGGCGGCCCGGACCTACTCCGATTGAGCGGCAAGCCTAAAAACACGCCCAAAACCCAAGGGGCTTTTGATTGAGGCAGGACCCTTGCGGTATCGCAGAGGCAAGGATAGAGGGGGTGGGCCTTTGAAGGTTATACTTTTAAGCGAGGTAAAGAATCTGGGCAAGGCGGGAGAAGTGAAGGAAGTATCTGATGGTTATGCCAGAAACTTTTTGCTCCCCCGGGGTTTGGCGGTAGAGGCAACCCCGATGAAATTGAAGGAACTTAAGGAAAAATCAGAACGAAAAGAACGTAAACTGGAGCGGGAAGAGGAGAGAGCCAGAGCCTTAAAGGAACGTATAGACGGTAGGGAGTTGGCCCTAAAGGTCAAGGCCGGAGAAGGCGGGCGTCTCTTCGGCACGGTCACGGCAAAGGACATAAGCGACAACCTCCAACAACAGTATGGGGTCTCAGTGGACAAGAAGAAGATAGAAATACCTGAGCCGATAAAACATTTGGGGGAATACCGGGTCAAGATTAAGCTGTTTCCCTCAGTGTCTGCAGACGTAAAGGTTATCGTACAGCCGGAATAGGCCAGGAGCGGTTCTGGTTGACACTAGCAGCTGCTTTTGCTAACATTAGATGTGCTGTGATCCTGTCATTTTCTGGTTAAGGAGGTGAAGAACCTTGTCAGCGGTGGTTGTGGTAGGGTCTCAGTGGGGAGACGAAGGTAAAGGGAAGGTAACCGATTTTTTGGCCCGCGAAGCTGATCTAATAGTGAGGTACCAAGGCGGAGCCAACGCCGGACACACAGTAGTAGATGGAGAGAAAAAATTCATGCTCCATCTGATTCCGTCGGGGATCCTGTATCCGGATAAGGTGTGTGTCATCGGGAATGGGGTAGTGCTGGATCTTGAGCTTTTGCTGGAAGAAATAGACCGCCTGCAAAGACAAGGTGTGGACACCTCCAATCTGAGGATCAGCAGTCGTGCTCACATCCTGATGCCGTATCATAAGAGACTGGATGAACTGCAGGAGCTGGGATGCAGGCAGTTAGGCACAACCAAGAGGGGCATTGGTCCGGCTTACGCCGACAAGATCGAACGCGTCGGGTTCCGGATGATTGATGCACTGGATCCCGATTTTCCCAGCAGATTTGAAACAGTTGTAAAGGAAAAAAATAAGCTTCTGCAAAACGTATACCAAGATGCGGGGTACGACTTCGAGGAATTGCTGGGCCGGATTCAAAGGTGTATGGAAAGGCTGCGGGGCTACGTGGTCGATACCTCAGTTCTTATCAATAACGCCATCGATGAAGGCAAAAAGGTCTTGCTGGAAGGGGCACAGGGTACGCTCCTTGACATTGACCACGGCACTTACCCGTATGTGACTTCTTCTCATCCCACAGCCGGGGGAGCATGTGTCGGGGCTGGAGTAGGGCCTACTCGTATTAATAAAGTTCTCGGTGTAGTTAAAGCTTACACCACGCGTGTAGGGGAAGGGCCATTCCCCACTGAATTGACCGATGAGGTTGGGGACTACATCCGGCAAAAAGGAGCCGAATTCGGAACGACTACCGGTCGTCCCCGGCGTTGCGGCTGGCTGGATGCGGTTATCCTCCGTTATTCTACTAGATTGAACGGATTTACCGATTTGGCCGTGACCAAGCTCGACGTGCTTGATGATTTTGACCGGATCAAGATCTGCGTGGCCTACAGGCACAAGGGTGAGATTATTGAGGAATTTCCGGAAAGCTTAAGGGTACTGAAGGATTGCGAGCCGGTGTACATCGAAGTGGAAGGGTGGAAGTGCAGCCTGGAGAACTGCAGGACGTTCGATGAAATGCCTCTTCAGGCAAGGCGGTATGTAGACAAGATCAGCGAATTGACCGGGGTTCCGGTAAGTCTTATAGCCGTAGGACCCAAGCGGGAGCAGACGGTTGTTACCCGGCAAGTATTTTAGGTAATC
>CAYONS010000020.1:0-27935 GCA_964405385.1 uncultured Syntrophothermus sp. | reverse complement strand
CCCTCTCTCCCCACGCTTTCTTTTTCGGGCAAGCCACCTGGTGCCTTTATAATAAAGCGGCAGAGCCCAACTCCATAATCCATAGAAAAACGGAGAAAAAACCTTGTCCCATTCACCGACGAATTCCACGAACTGGCCGCCAAACCCCTTCTTGAAGCGGTATAATCCGTACAGAGGATTATCTTCGCTCAAATCGCCCGAGACTCCACGGAAATCATACAACGTGCATCCTTCTTCGCGAGCCCACTTGATCATTGACCACTGGAGGAGATAGTTAGGCATGACGTTACGATGCTGGTTGCTGGAAGCTCCGTAGCTGTACCAGACTTTGTTTCCTAGCTTCAAGGCAAGGGTACCCGCTATCGCTTTCCCCTCGTACTCGGCAAGGAAGAAACGGGCAAGCCCTCGGGGAACCAGCTGATCCCAAATGGTGCTGAAATAATCGTAGCCCCGGATGAGGAACCTGTCCCTTTGCGCAGTCTCCTTCAGAAGATGGTAGAACACGCAAAGCTCTTCTTTGTTCTCCATAATCCGCACCTTTACGCCTTTGCGGACAGCCAGACGTATGTTATAGCGGGTTTTTGAGCTCATGTTGGCCATGAGTTCTTCTTCTTGAGGGGTGATATCCAACCGAAAAACAAATGTGGGCTGAACCCCCTCGAATCCCTCGGCTGTCACCGTTTTTCGAAAACCGTTCTCCCGAAGCAGCCGGACGAACTCGTGATCGGAAGCCGGGACATCGGGGTCTATCTTGAGAAAAATGGCCCCGTGCTCACGGGCGAGCTTTCTCACCTCCGACATCAAGGCGGCAAAAAGCTCGCCATCGTGCACGTCCACCACCGGCCCCCGCGGAGCGTAGAAAATGCTGCGGTCAATTCCGGGAACGGGCAGGCGCCGTTTGAGTATCAAAATAGCCGCGACTATCTTTCCTTCCCTTTCCAGTACCAGAGGCAGAGGATGCCAACCTGTATAGGCTTTTACCTGTCCCCACTCCCATGTTTGAAGGATGTGACCCTTGGGGTGGCCAGACACAAATTCGTCAAATACATCCTTTTCCTTCTCCGTGACGATCCGACTGCGGTACACCCGACCCTCTCCTTCTGCCCACACCGTTGTCTTGCCAAAATTAGCTCCCTAAAATAATGGCAGCAAACCTTCCGGTACGCATACCTAGGCCTCGCCTTTCCTTTCCCTTTTCAGGGTATAAGCTGCTCGAATAAAATCGCGGAATAAGGGATGAGGACGGTTGGGGCGAGATTTGAACTCAGGATGAAATTGGCACGCCACAAACCAGGGGTGATCTTTCAACTCGATGATCTCCACAAGGTCTCTTGCTGCGGAAACCCCGCTTACCACCAATCCCTTTGCCTGCAAAAATTCGCGGTACCGGTTGTTGAACTCGTAGCGGTGCCGGTGCCTTTCTACCACCTCTTCTGTCTGGTAAGCCTGGTAGGCTTTGGTTCCCTCAATCAGCCGGCACCTGTAACCGCCCAGTCTCATAGTACCGCCCTTAGACTGGATATCCTTTTGCTCCGGCAAAAGGTCTATCACTGGATACGGAGTCTCTGGCGCAAACTCGGAACTGTGGGCCTTCTCCAGCCCGCACACGTTACGGGCGAATTCGATGACCGCACATTGCATTCCCAGGCAGATGCCCAGATAAGGGACCTGCTTTTCCCTGGCGTACTGGGCCGCTTTTATTTTCCCTTCAACTCCTCTTTCCCCGAATCCCCCGGGAACCAGCACGGCATCAGCGGTATCGAGACAGTCTGTCCCCTCTTCTTCTATCTGTTCGGCATATATCCAGCTTATGTCCACGCACAGCCTGTGATAAATACCCGCGTGATGCAGCGATTCCACCAAACTTAGGTAGGCATCGGGCAGCTCCACATACTTACCCACCAAAGCTACACGGACCGAGTCGCGCGGGTTCTTAATGCTCTCCACCAGCTCGCACCATTCTGTGAGATCAGCCGGAGGACACGAAAGCCCTAACCTCTTGACCACGATATCATCCAGCCCCTCTTTTCTGAACATGAGGGGCACTTCGTAGATAGTGGAGGCATCCAAAGCCTCTATAACTGCTTCCTCTTCCACGTCACAAAACAGGGCGAGCTTGGCCCTCAATTCTCTGGACAGCTTCTTTTCCGTGCGACAAACCAGTATGTCCGGCTGAATACCAATGCTGCGGAGTTCCTTGACACTGTGTTGGCTCGGTTTCGTTTTCAGCTCTCCCGCGGCTTTGATATAAGGGATGAGGGTGACGTGAACGTACAGGACGTTTTCCTTGCCGACATCGTTTTTCAACTGGCGGATGGCTTCAAGGAAAGGCAGGGATTCTATATCACCGACCGTACCGCCGATTTCGGTTATAACCACATCCGGCGAACACTCCTTGCCCACCTGAATTATTCTTTCTTTTATCTCGTTGGTAATGTGGGGGATAACCTGAACCGTCTGCCCTAAATAGTCTCCCCGTCTCTCTTTGTCGATAACCGCCTTATATATCTGACCGGTAGTTACATTGGAATTACGGCTCAAATTCTCATCCACAAACCGTTCATAATGGCCGACATCCAGGTCGGTCTCCGCTCCATCCTCAGTAACAAACACCTCTCCGTGCTGGTAAGGACTCATGGTGCCCGGGTCCACGTTGATGTAGGGGTCAAACTTCTGCAGCGATACCCGCAACCCCCGGCTCTTGAGCAACCTCCCGAGCGATGCCGCTGTAATCCCCTTCCCCAAGGACGATACTACTCCTCCTGTTACGAATATGAACTTGGTCAATTCCTGCTCCCCCTTTTTCTAACTGGCGACCTTGCTTCCGTCCTGCCATACCCAAAAGCGAGCGGGGCTTTCCTTTCCCCGCTCACCCTATTTTCCCGAATAATCCAAGACCACCACTTTTTGCTCGCCTTCCAAGTCTTTTCGGGTTATCTCAAGGTACGGTTTTTTAACCGCTTTGTCGTAATTCTGCAAAAACCCCTCGACCGGAGCGATATTAATTCGGCAAAGGGGTGTCTTGAAATGCATTGGAACTACGATCCGGGGATCAAGCTGCTCCACCACCTTGACCGCATCCCGGGCATCGATGGTATACGTGCCCCCTACCGGTAACAAAAGCACATCCACCGTCCCCATCTGCCGCACCTGTTCTGGAGTCAGAACATGGCCCAAATCTCCGAGGTGAGCCACTTTTATCCCCTCGATATCAAATACAAATACCGTATTGTTGCCCCTTTCTTTGCCACCGGAGCGGTCATGGAACGTAGCTATGCCCCTGATACTTATTCCCAGCGGCTGGTGTTCTCCGGGGCCCCGCACCACCACAGGATTCCCCAATACGGTATCGACTGCGTTGTGATCGTAATGCTCATGGCTTACTGTCACTATGTCCGGTTCCACCTGGCAAATAGGGTATCCCACAGATCGGTCGAAAGGATCTGTCAGTATCTTTACTCCTTGTCCCTCTATCAGAAAACAAGCGTGTCCGTACCAAGTCAGCCTCACTTTTACCGCCTCCTATCTCACCTTGACAGACCAATACCCGTCCCCGGTGCAGGTGAAGCGATTATCGAGGTTTATCTGCGTGTAGACAGCGGCCATGTTGCGCGGGGTTATCTCCCGGTTCATCATCCGGAGAACCGCTTCCACCAGATCCCGGTAATACATGGGCCCTTCTCTCTTTGCTAGAACCTCATACGCCCATTCGGCTTCGCTCTTTTTGGCAGTCACGCCTATCCCTCCTGCTACATCCTTTCTGGGGCCGAAACCCCCAATGCCAGCAACGAATTCTTGATAACCCTTCTTACGACTTCTACCAGTATCAGCCGGGCGTCGCGCAAGGATTCTTCCTCGTTCAACACCCGGTAGTGATTATAATAGCTGTGAAACATCCCCGCCAAGTCCAAAACGTATCGGGCGACACGATGCGGGCTCAAGGTCTTGGCTGCTGTCTCGATCTCGTTGGGGAACTCGGCCACCTTACGCAAAAGCTCCTTCTCTTCGGGCAAGTTGAGCAGGCGCAGGTTAACCTCTTCTAAGGGTTTCAAATCTACGCCCGCCGCCCTCGCCTGCCTCATGATACTGCAGATGCGGGCGTGGGCGTACTGCACGTAATAGACCGGGTTTTCCTGGCTCTCTTTCTTGGCCAATTCCATATCAAAGTCCAGATGGCTGTCAGGGCTACGCATCACAAAAAAGAAACGGGCTGCGTCTTTTCCTACCTCTTCCAGCAATTCATCGAGCGTGACCAGGGTACCGGTGCGTTTAGACATACGTACCAGTTCCCCTCCCCGGTACAGCCGAACCAGCTGCATGATGATCACATCCAGCCGGCTGGGGTCGATTCCCAGAGCAGCAACTGCTGATTTCATTCTCGCCACGTGTCCGTGATGGTCGGCCCCCCAGACGTTGATAACCCAGTCAAACCCGCGTTCGAACTTGTCTTTGTGGTAGGCGATATCCGCGGCGAAATAAGTAGGAACCCCGTTACTTCGAACAACCACCTCGTCTTTATCATCTGCTTTGTCCCCGGTTCGAAACCACCATGCTCCGTCTCTCTGGTATAAATATCCTTTATCCTTTAGCTCCTCGATTACCTCTTTTATTTTACCAGAGTCATGCAAGCTCTGTTCGCTGAACCAGACATCATAACTTATACCAAAGGCCTCTAATGAAGCCTTTATATAGTCTAACTTCTCCTTCAGGGCAAATTCCGTCAGCTTCTGCCGACGAACCTGGGGATCCGAGTCAGCAAGCGATTCCCCGTAGATTTCTATGAACCGACGAACCGTATCCTTAACATCTTCTCCTTCATACCCGCCCTCGGGGAACCGGTATTCCCGCCCGCACAACTCCAGGTACCGCGCTTCCAGAGATAGTCCGAAAAGCTCTATCTGGTTACCGGCGTCGTTGATGTAGTATTCTCTTTCTACCTGGTACCCCGCCATAGACAGTATGTTGGCCAGACTGTCGCCAATGGCTCCTCCCCGGGCATTGCCCATATGAAGATTACCCGTAGGATTGGCGCTTACAAACTCTACCTGGACTTTCTTGCCTACCGGTTCATGTTGTCCGTACGATTCCCCGCTTTCCCAGACCACCCGGGGAACTTGAAAGAGCCAGTCATCTTTGAGGAAGAAATTGATAAAACCCGCTCCCTTTACCTCCACCTTCTCTACCAGCGGGTCGTCACCCTTAAAAAACCTTGCTATAGTCTGGCCTATGAGAGGAGGGGCTTTTCGGGCTTGGCGGGCCAACAGCATAGCTACGTTGCAGGCGTAGTCACCGTGCTGTTTTTCTCGCGGAACCTCGATAACGAAAGGCGGAATCTCTTCATAATCGAGTTCGCCGCTTTTTTTGGCTTCTATCAAAGCATCTACCACTCTTTCACGCAGCTCTTCCTGAATCTTCCTTACCAAATTCACACGGCATTTCCTCCCACATTTATTATGGAATCCCACCTTTGAATTATACAATAATTCCTACTCCTGCGGTTCTAAGTACACGGTGCCCCGGCATATCCCATCGTTATCTATTTCGTCAGTCACCACTTTATAAGGCTTGCCCGTCTTGGTGGCTATTATCCACTTGATGCTGGTCATGCGAGGGCAGACAAAGAGGCTCCCTTCTCTCCTTGCCTGCCGGCAGTACTCCCGGTAGGCGCAGGTGCCGTTGTGAATGCTCACCTTTATCTCGTCGCCTTCTTTCTCGAAATGATAATGCTTTTCATCCAAGAAGCCCTGTTTTCCCAAGACCCGGACCCACGCCGTAGCATAATCAATCGGTTCGCTGCCCCGGCTGTAATAATCCCGTTCGAACTGATTATACACGCGGCGGGACAAATTCTCGATTATCTGTTCCAAGAGAGGCCTCCCCTCGGGCAAATTCTGTACCACCTCGCTGATAGCCAAAAACAGCTTGTTCACCAAGGTGTACAAGAAACCTACGTTTTCCACATCACTCACCCCCTTCTTGACCTTTCACCACAAAGCCGCCTTTTTCCTGCCAACCTTTAAACCACAGCCTAAAATAGTCTTCCAAATCTCTATCGGTCTCTCTCCGGACTGCTCGCAGGACATCCGAGGTAGAAGCAATTTCGAACCGGTTGTCTGCTACGTACCGCCGCAGAACACTGATGGTATTTTCAAGACCAATTCTATCTTCCAGCCCTGTCCAGAAAGCCTCTCCCCCTCGGTAGGCAGAATCCAAGTAATCGCTTTGCGAGCCCATTTGGCTGAGGGAACGAGACAAGTCCTGTTTTTTCGAGCCGTCCAGGGCAATCCTGTTAGGCACCCCTTCGACCCGCCGAAGGTACAAATTAGCCGACCAGTTGGCCAGCCCTTCATCTAGCCACGGTTCCCGCGACTGGTCGTTGCCCACAAGGCCGAACCACCACTGGTGAGCTATCTCATGTGCCAGCAAAAATTCCCGCTTTCCCTGAGGAAAACCGGGTTCCAGAACCCGGTCTTGCAAGAAGACAACGCCCGAATACTCCATCCCTTGAAAGCCGCACATCGGCACCTCAATAACATCTAACTCTTCAAAAGGATAAGATGCAAAAGTACAGGCGTAAAATTCCAGCATTCTTCGCGCCTTGGACAAAAGTTCCTTGGCTGCCTCTTCTCGCCCCTGACGCACCCAGACATTCACAGGGATGTCGAGGGCACGCGTTTGCAGTTTGCGGTGCTGCGAGGAAACCACGAGGACGAAATCTCGGGCCTTGGTTGCCCGGATGAAAACCGTGTCGCGCCCATCAGGCCCCGCTTCCCTCGCCTCTTCCCATCCCGATGCTATCACTTGGTAGTCAGAGGGCACAGAGAGCTTAACCAGGTAGTCGGCGCAGGCAAAACAAAACGGGTCTCCCCAGGGAGTCTCCCCGGCAAACCTCCATTCTCCTCCTTTGTTCACCGTCAATACCGGATAGAAATTGCTCAGCATGAACACCCCGTCCCTGCTCCCAAAACGGTAAGCTGCAGCCGGGATCTTGACCCTCCATGACATTTCGACCTCTACAACTTCTCCGGGCGGCAGAGCTTTTTCCAAATAGAGCTTCAGCCTTGTGCCTCTCACCTCGTAGGGCACGTGGTACCCTTGAGCTTTAACCTGGGTTATTTCAATGTAACCGGGATCAAACCCGCTCCGGTAGGCGCACGAGGGGGCAGGAGTAACGGATTTCGTGGCGAAAGCATTCGGGTACACGGTGAAATACAGACAAGCAAGTGGCTCCTTCAAGCTGTTTGTGGTTCTAACCACGCTGGTGCCGTACAGGACCCTGTCCGGAACATCAAGGAACAATCCCATGCGGTAGACGGTTTTGTCTGCCGGTGGGAAGGTAGCCGATTCTCGGTTCCAATCCAGTTCTTGTCGCTTCCTATGCGCTTCATCCGCAAATCCAAACTTCCAGCTCCAAACAAAAATGGCGGTTCCAGCCGCCAGGAGCACCGCTATCACTAGCAGATAAGACCGCTTTCGCGACACCGCCCATACCCCCTGTAAGCGAAAATAAGTTTTCAACTTCCGTAAAAGGCATACAGCCTGTCCCTGTAATCCCTTGAAAAATCGCGGTTGAGGAATATTCTCAGGCGGTCTACCATAGCTGCCATCTCAGCCCTGGTTACGATATCATTGGGCCGGAACAGATTAACCCCTGATACGGTTTCGCCCCCGATTATACCGTATTCTTTTGCCACGTATACAGCTTCCTTAGCCCACAGGGGAATCAAGCCATCGTCGTAAAAACCGCTATCTACACCCGGCCCGGGAGACAGGTTCTCCAACCCCAGAGCCTTGACCAAGAGGACCACTGCTTCCGCTCTGGTTATCTTCTCCTCCGGCCTGAACAGCTTGCCCTCGACCAGCCCTTTCTTCCCCGCGATCTGCGCGTATTTGAAGTAGGGATTGGTAGCATCGACATCCAAGAACACCGGAATCTCCGTCTCGTTCTTGCCCCTTCGCCCTGTCTTCGCCGGGATTTCTTCGCTTTCTTGAGACATCCCTGTAACTACGACTACCGCTTTTACGAAGTCTCCCCGGATCGCGGGGAGCGCCGGGTAAAAATAGCTCCCTTGCCCGTCTATAGCCCCCAGCCCACACAATGATTCTACTGCTTCCTTCGCCCAGTGGTTTCGCAGATCCTTGAACTCAGCCAAGAACAGATGTTTTACTCTAGCCGGAGAAGCCGAGGACAGCTCGAACGTACCTCGAGTGCGTTCCTCGTCGTTAATTCCCTGGCTGTCTACCCGGGGCAGATCGTACTCCACGGTCATCACCTGTTCCCCCCGGTTCTCATCGACAAAGCTTCCGGAAAAGCTGGCCAGTTGAGCCCCTTGGCTCACGTAACTCAGGGAACGGGAAACGGTATCGTTCATGATTATACGCGCGGATCCACGCCAGGATCCCCCATCAGACGGTTCTGCCTCGATGGACACGTCGATGACCCGCGTATCTCCCTTACCCCAGGCATTGGAATACCCTTCAGACTTGCCCGAGGTCTCCACGGTTACTCGGTCTTTTCCCCCGCGCCCGCTCACGTATACCTTTTTCATGTACCAATTCCCCGTCCAAAAATCAATTGCCGGGCAGTGGTCAACCGCCTGCGAGCCCGAGAAGAACAGCCGGTCTTTGTCTAATTTGTAGGTAACCTTGCCTATAGCCAGGCTCTCCGTGTAGCCGTCAAGGCTCATCACTTGTACCTCTTTGGTCCCGCTTTGCTCCCTGGTATAAGTCAATTTCACGGTACGGGTCAGTTTACCGTCCCCGCCGACCTGGCTCAGTTTGTAGCTCAGCGTCACCTGGCGGCTGTCTCCGCGCTCCCGGATAGTTTCTTTTACCGTTCCTTTAAACACCTGGGGGCTGCCGCCGACAAACACCACTTCCTGGTAATCCATCCCATCTGTCACCCCTGGATCAATACCTGTAAATCCCTCTGCGCATCCAGTTAAAACTAACACCAAGACCGCGGCAGCCAGCACTCCCAGCATTACTTCTAGACCGGATCTCGCCACTTTATTCCGCCAGAACCGCAGTAGCGTAGTAACCATCCCTCTCCCCTCCTACTACTGGTGCCCGGAGCAGATAGACCTTATCACCCTGCGTCAGTTCCGAAACATCTCCTCCCTGGCCGTTCTTGGCCACCACCGCGTAGGTCGTCTTCAACGCCAGTTCGCCGCTTTCGGCCGTCCATGTTTCGGTAAGCCGCACCCAACTGCTCACGTCTTTCAGGCTCAAGGCCTGGGAATCGACGGATGTCACCGTTCCCCTGGTAACTATCTCCTCCTTGAACTGAACGCCATCGGCAACCAGCATGGCTACTATCCTGTCCCCTTCAGCTATGAAAAGGACGTCCAGATCTTTCAAGTCCTCATCACGGTTGTAGAAAGCCTCGGCCGTCAGCCTGTCGGCCGATGACGCCGTCGCCAATACGATATAGGTCAGGCTGTCGTAGTAGTACTCGCGGTTATTCCCCACGTAATCCCATTCATGGTTCTCCAGACAGTCGAGGGAATCGATGCGTACCGTGCTGCGGGAAAGGATCTCGTCGAGCACGCCTCTGCCCACCTTGTAACGCATTTGCTCCTGACCATCAATGACCATGACCCTGGCCACTAGCGCGGAACCGTCCCTACGCTCGGCGAAGACAGTAACCATATCTCCCGATTCCACCGTGTCCGGATCCACGAGTCGGTCGTTCTTGACAGCTATGGTCGCCTGATCGTACTGTATCACCGCCGGCTCGTATCTCACCGCAAAACAATCCCGGTAGGGGTCAGCGTTTTCTACTTTCCCACTGATCCGCCGTTCGGAATCGCCTCGCACCACCACCCGAGCCACGCGTTCTTCTCCTCCCTCAAGACAGGTTACGAAGAAAGCGTACCTGCCGCGATAACCTGCCAGCTCGGACATGCTCCCCTTCTTGCTGCCGACGTATACCTCGAGGCTACCCGCGGTCTTAAACGTCCTGGTTCCCGGACTTTGGACCACCAGTTCTCTATTAGCGTAACCAGCGAGATTCCCAAACCTAATCGTTGCAAATGCCGGTTTTACTTCCTCGATCCGTCCCCGCCAGATTCTCATGTTCGCAGGTGCTTTGCCTACATCCACCCTCAGGACGTTCCCCTGGCTGTCGACCGTAAGCTTTAGGTAGTCCCCCGTCTTCAAGTTGTAATAGCTCGTCACTGTCCCTTGCGCAAAATATTCGGTTCCTCCTGTTAAATAGTACGTACAGGGGTTGCCGTAATCATCCCTGATGGTTATCTGGGTGGGTGATTTAGCAAAAAGACTACCGTAGAAAACCCGGTTCGGCGTCGTGGCTGCTCCTGCCAGCGAATCCGGCAGTTGCCCCCTGACCTCCGAGACCTGGGAGCCGCTAACCAACATAGTCACCGGCATCCCGGGAACAAGGTCCTTTATCGCCGCCGGATAACCGCTCAGAGTAACCTGGCACAGCGGGCTCAATGCTAATTGGTATGTTTTTCCGTCATTCCCGCTTGCGCGTATGACTCCGCTAAGGACATCTACCCATTCCAAGCTTCCGGTGACAGCAGTCTCCGACGCCGGTCGCTTTTCGATATAAGCCACTTCTCCTAGGGGATTAACCAGAACAGTCACGACATCGCCGTTTCGCAAACTGTCAGAAAGGCCTATCACACCTCGAGACCGATCGTAGACGAATACCTCCCGATTGCCGTCTACCAGCACATAGAAGCTGTAGCCCCCGTTTGATGCCACTTGTATCTGGCCGCTAAAACCCACGGAAATCTTTTCTGCAACTTTGATCACGGTCCCCGACAGTTCGCGGTACCCCTGCTTTTTCAACAGGATTCTGCTGGCTCTGTCCAGAGCACCTGCCAACTCGCCTCTGCTGATGGCAGCCTGGGGGTGAAACAGCCCCGCTTCCCTTCCGCTCATAATTCCTGAATCTATGACTGCCGCGCAATAGGGAATCCGTTCCGGAGTAAACCCGGTCCAGTCTCGGAAGGAGTATATAGGGCCTTGAGCCGAATCGTAAACAGGATCGATCCCCCCTAGTCTCCCTATCCAATAGGCCGCTTCCTCTCTGGTGCAGGGCGCCTGCCAGTCGGTATTTGCCCTTTCCTGCGCCGAAATTACCCCTTGAGCTTGCGCAAATCTGGTATAATTGGCCCCCCAGGCGCTGCGGTAAGCGGCAGCATCTCCTGGTCCCGCTTCAAGCTTCTGAGCCTCTCCCTCCTTGCCGGCGAGACGAATAATCATGCCCAGAGCTTCTTCCTTTGTCACGCGGCCGTCCGGACGAAAATACGGACCACCGGCGCGGATAACCCCGACTGCCGCCAGGCGATAAACGGAACTGCGAGCCCAGTGAGAATCGAGATCCCTGAAAACAAGCTGGGAAACTTCAGTTCTCACCCCAACTCTGCCGTAATACACTTCAGCCCCTCGCGCTGTGCAGGGGAACATCAAAAGGATAACGAAAAGAATTATAAAGCGCGACAGCACCTTGCCCAATATCTCAGCTCCTAACCGAATATAACGTAGAGGTTGGGCTGCGAAACCCAGACCGCGACCCGGCCGGTCATGCTGCTGGCCCCGTCCGTGCAGTTTACCCACGCCAGATGAGGATAAGAGTAATACTCAGCCCGCAGGCTGCGGCCTATTCCACCAGCCACCTCCCAAACCACGCGGAGATTAGCACCTAACACCGAAGCCTGGCTCTTTTGCCTCTGGGCCTCAAAAGCCACGCCAACCACGAACCCGTCCACGGGGTTGGTTCCGGCTCGGTTGAGTTTAACCGATTCCAAAGCGGCTTGGCTTGCGGGGACGATATCCAGGGAAACATACCCCTCGCCCGCTTTGTTCCAGAATTCCTGCATCTCGCTTGTTCGGAAGGCTTTTAGCGGCACCGACAGGCTGACCTTATCCCCGTTTACCCGAACGGTAACCCCTGGATTCAATCTTACTCCGGTAAGAGGTATCAGCAGCTTCAAGCTGTTAAAACCGGCTTGTTCTGAGTTGAGGACGATGTCGTAGTAACTGGTCGACCAGGAACATACATCGTTCCCCACGATTATGACAAGCCTGTTCCCCTCCCGGCTTATCCTGGCCGGACCTTGCTCGATCGTCGCTGTCGGCGGACGGTTTTCTACGTCCTCGTCGGAAACGTAAAAAGGATTGGACTTACAGGCAACGAAATCCGAACAGCCGTATTGGTTGATAGTTCTCAGCCAGAAATAATAACGTTTCCCCGGTTCAATGTCCTCGAACACGTATTCCGTGGCCGAGGTAGATGCCAAGAACTGCCGCGAAGTGGTGCTGGGTCTCGTGTTGACGTAGATTTCGTAGCTGCTGGGAACAGTACTCGCCGTCCAGAAAAGCTTGATAGCACGGCGGTTCCACAACACCCCATCGAACTCACTAGGCGGCGGGGCTACCGTCTCCTCAAAGGTAAAACCGTTGGCCTTGATGGCTTCCCCGTAATCGGGGGCGGGGTTGCGAACAGAGACGTCAACCGAGCCCTTCTCGTGAGCAGGAGTAACGACTCTCAGTTCGTCGTAACGCACGTAAGTCACAGAAGCGGCTTCCTGCGTGCCGAAAAACACCCGGCAGCCGTCGCGGAAGTTGTCCCCCTTGATGACAACCGTTGTACCTCCCAAGGTCGTGCCCCGATCAGGGCTGATGTCGGTTATAGTCGGCTGCAGCTCCGGCGACACATAGGTGAACCCCGAGGGCTTGACCGCGGTGCCGTAGTCAGCCGTATTGATAACCGTGACATCTACCGAAGCTGTCGTCTGATTCGGCGGCATGGCGTAAGCCGGAGTACGCACCACCAGTTTGGTTTCCGATTTTTCCAGAACCGTTGCCTTCCCGGTTCCGAAATACACCTCCACCTGGTCTCGGAAATTGGTCCCGATAATGGTTACATTAGTCCCCCCAGCCGCACTCCCCTGAGAAGGTTCTACCAAGGTTATCGTCGGTTCCACTACAGGGGAGACATATTCCACCGTGTAATCGGCCTGGCCGCCGTCAGGATTGCGAACCCTTAAGACCCGTTTCCCGATGAACTGGCCTGTAGACAATGCCGGTATAACCACCCTGATGCGGGAGCTGTCCAGCACCTCGATGTTCAGGTAATCTACCCCGTCGATGACCGTTTTGCCCGTATCAGTAGCCTCAGCCAATGAAGTAAATATCTGGCCTGAGGCATCGCTCAGCAAAACGTCGGTCCCGGCAAAACTAGTCCCGCCTGTTTCTGAAGGCACCACGAATCCACTGCCGGTGATCATCGCGAGACTGGCCCTGTTTTTGGGAAACTTAGAGGGGTTAACGCTGGTTATAGCCGGTTTGCTCACCTCAAAGGTGAAGCCTTTTTTCATGGTATAAGTTCCGGTGTCGGGGTTGGTAATGGTTACGTCTGCTGCCCCTCCTCCTGGAAAAAGCGGGGTTATAACCTTCAACTGGGTGCCCTGGCTCTTGGCCAAAGTGTCGTCCTTGACGACCGCGGCTTCCAGTCCCCCGAAAGTCACGACAGGCCAATCCGTGATCAAGTTGTTCTCATCCCTAGCAACCCGGAAATCCCTGCCGAACAGCATGACCTCCTGGTTGCCGGCAGCCGGTCCCTTGTTGGGCTGAATTCTGCTTATGACCGGGCTGCTCGAAGGCCGTACGTAAACGAAGGCCTCACGGGCCAGGGCTATTCCTCCGTCGGCATTAACCACCATCACGTCCGCAGGTCCCGGCTCCCTTCCCGTTCCCAGGGCCGGGGTTTTGCCACGGATGCGACACTTGCTCCAAATTCCTTTGGCGCTGTCGAACTCTAGGAGCTCCAGTTTGACATCCGTGGCCGGACGGTTGCCTATATAAAGTTCCAAGCCTTCCCGGAAATCAGATCCTTCCACCACAATATCGGTCCCTCCGTATGTCGAACCCCTGGTCGGATTAATCGAAACGCCGTCCCCGTCGACATCGCAGATCTCGGGGTTGCTGGTGGGAAGCTGGTAGGAAAAAGGCTTGGCACTAACAGCCTGCGCTGTGTCCGGGTTAACCACCTTTATCGTATAATCTCCCGGCTGAGACAGATCAGGAACGATGAATTCTATAAGTTCTGGGGATTTGACGTAAACTGCACCCATCACCTGCTGTTCATAAGTCCAGGAATCGACTGTTGTGAGCATCCAGTCTCCTAAGAAAACTCTGGTTTCTTTGCTTACAACGAAGTCGCTTCCCTCGATGAGTACTTTGGTCCCTTTTGTCCCGTGGGTCGGAGCAAACGATTTTATGTTCGGTCTGGTGTAAACCGTGTGGTATTTGAACCCTTCTGGTATCGTCCCTACCCCTATTCCGTTGGCGGTAACGTTGATCACCTGCACCGGAACCCAAACCTCGGTCCGGGTACCGGGAGGAGTCAAACAAGTTATGGTCTGTCCCGCCTGGCTTACAGCGATGCTTGTCGCCAGCTGCCCGTCAAAAGTTACCAAAGCGCCTTCCCGGAAGTTGCTTCCGCTTATAGTCACTGATTCCCGTCCTTGAACATTGCCCTCGTTAGGCTTTACGCTGGTGATCCTAGGAGTTAACTGAGCGCTAGATTCCAGGTACTGGAACTTGGTCGACCACAGGGCCAGGCCGCCGTCCGGATTAATAACCCAGAAATCTTGTTCCTTCGGCTCTCCCGGCGGCACTTTCAGGTATATCCTGTTGCCGTTGAAGCGGTCGTAAGGAGCAAGTTCTACCGCATCCCGCAATACTCTTATGGAAGCCTCATCAGGACGAAAGAAGGTAACCTGTTCGCCCGGAAACAGGCTTTCAACAAGACCTGTGTAAAACTGCCCGTTTTCATCGGAGTCCTCATAGACCCGGCCTATTACCACATTGCTCCCGATCTTTACCGCTGCCCCGTACATGAAATCTCTGCCCTCGACCGTCACGAAAACTCCGCCGTCCGGGGGGCTGACCCCAGGGCTGACTCTGGTAATGCTAGGGCTTGTGATGTATTCGAACCCTTCTTCGAGGATGTCTTCCCCCTGATCCCAGTTCACTACCCTCACGTTTACCTTTTCTCTCTTGGCATGAGCAGGAGTCATAGCCACAACCCGGGCTTTGGGTCGTCCCGTTTCCTCGTCAACCCCACCGGAAACGATTTCAACAACCGTCCCCTTGGTTTCTCCAAAGTACACGTTTAACCCTTGGTAAAGGTCAAACCCCTCGATTTCGACCCTGGTTCCCCCGGCAGTCGGTCCTTTCACCGGCGAGATACCGGTTATTTCGGGAACACTCTTAGCCCGCCGGTAGGTGTACGCTTTGGAAAGCACGGCCCGTTCCGAAACTGCCGGGTCCCCTGGAATAACCAGCCTCTGCCCCTGGGTAAACATCTCCTCGGTCACCGTTACCACTACATCCACCGCTTCTCCGAGGATAAGAGGGTCTAGATAATGGGCGTTGGTGGTGCCTTCCAGATACTGCACCCTCTGCCCATCCGGCTGAAGGTATTCTGATATCCTGTTTATAGTCAGCGGAGTACCTCCCAGGGTCACAGATACGGTGCGGTAAACGACAACATCGGTATACCCCAGATATTCGCCCATATCTTCCCGCAGTACCAGGGTGCCGTCCGAATTCACCGGGAAGTCGGAAATGACATAGGGGTTGGCGCTGTAATCCCCTGTAAGTTGTTGACCGTTGGCGTAACGGCGCGAATTCGCGTCGCTGGAACGGAAACGGAAGAAACTCCTTCCCGTAAGAGTAACCGTCTGCCCGCCTTCTTCCGGACCCTCCGGCGGCATTACAGCCAAAAGCCGCAAGGCCTGACCCTGCGTGCTGTAGTAGAAACCGTTGGTCAAAGTATCCTTAATTATTGCAGGTAGGTTCCGGTCCCTGACGGTAACATCAATCGGTCCCGTGTAGTACCCGTTGTTAGGGGATCGGGGAGTCTTTACTCTGAGCGCCAACGCATCGTCGGGATAGCCCGCAGGTATATCCTGGCGCGAAAGCAGGGTCGTCCCGGTTCCAAGAGCCTCCCACTTCGGATTGGAACAGGAGAACAGAACCTCGGTATCGGTATTGAATCCCCGTCCGATAACCATCACTTCGGTTTCTCCGGCCGGAGTGCCGACATTAGGTATCAACCCGAGAATTTCAAGCTGTCCCGGAGCAGGCAGGATGTTCACCGCTCCCGCGTATATGGCGCCCGACCTGACCTTGCCGGTGCTGGGATCCCTAACCTTAAACCGGAGATCGTGCTGGGTTCTGTCGGCCGAGTCGGGAACCGTCACTGTTATTCTTTGGGCTAGACCGTCCTGCTCCACTTTCTTTACAACAGCTTCTCCCCCGGCTATGACGACCACGTTGTTGCTGGGGGCGGTTTCGAAATTCGATCCGGTTATCACAAGATCAATGCCCCGGATCAAGGCCGAAGGGCTGGGATTGAAGCTATTGGCCTCCGGAATGGCGATGTTAGAAAGCCTGCGGGCTCCTTGGGCAGCGGTGTAAGTGTCAGAAAGGCCTCCGGCGGTGCTTTCTGCAATAAACTCCAGATCATTGTTCTCCATGATGGGGTTCCAGGATATGTATATGGCTCCTTCGCTGTCCCAGCTGATGCCCCCGGCATAACCGGGTTCCTCTTTGTCTTCGCTCAGGTTGCTGTACAAGACCGAGTTGCCGCTATCTTTCGCCCTAACCGTGATCTTTGCCACCTTTTTGAGGTAACTGCCTTCAACGGCAACCCTCTTGGTCGTTGACTGTACAACGGGCCTGCCGTTTTGGTCATAGCCGCTCACGGAATGCAGGTTGTAGGGGTAAACATTACTGATAACGGGATCGTGCACGTAGGTGAGTTTCTTCGCGGTGTAGGTATAGGTGCGCCCGTCATCAGTAAACAGAGTTACGGCCAAAACCTGCTCGGTTTCTTTGGTCCCCAGGCTGTAGTAGGGAGCCCTTACTGTTATCTGGGTGTCCGACCAGGTCTGAATACGGTAGACATTCATAGATACGGTGTTAAACTCGAATGTCACCTGGCAGTTCGCCCCGAAACTGCCGAACCCCGAGCCTTCAATTATGACGAGCGACCCCCCGGTGACATCCCTCGTGCCGTTGGCGTTCCTGATATCGCTGACAGTTATGGCAGAGCCGGCCGCCCAGATAGCACCCGGAAACAAAACGGTGACGGCCAACACAATCAAAAGCCCAACAGCTGCTAATCTCCTCATTCCCCTCTCGGCTCCCTTCTCAGCACTTCATCAATTGCGCCCGACAAAACCTTAGGCTCCCGTTTTCTCGCATGCTGTGACCTACCTGTACTCCTAATGCATCCGCTGATGCACACAGACGAACACAGACGCTCATGACACCCATCGGTGTCACCACTAGAGAATGAAAACCGCGAGTTACCAATAGGCGGTATTACTGTCATTATACGTGTTCATTGTGCTACAATCCAAAGGCCGTAATTTTAAATTAGATCTGCGTTAATCAGCGTCAAAAAATAATATCTGTGTCAATCAGTGCCCATCTGTGTTCATCTGTGGCTGGTTTTCAGGGCATAAGGTATTTTATTTTTCGGAAAACTCCGGAAAATATTTAGTTCCTTTCTTGACCCTATTCCTGAATTTTCTTTACAGATCTCCGCTTTTCTTGCCCAACGGCCGCATATCAACTCCAAAACACTCTCCGAAAACATACCCACGAGCTGGCGCCATTTGCCAATGACTGCTGGGGATGAGCCGCCTTCCTGCAGACGAAGGACATCGTTGCCCAGCAAAGAAAAAAGGCCCCGAGGGCCCTTTGTTTCGCTAAATATCCCCGAACTTTATTGCATTCGGCGGTTTGTTTCACTAACAGTATCTATTCTTGTCCCTGTTTCACCTTCGCCCACGAATCCTTCAAAGATACGATGCGGTTAAATACCAGCTTCTCGGGCGAAGAATCGGGATCAACGCAGAAATACCCCTGCCGCAGGAACTGGAACCTGTCCCCCGGCCTTGCTCCTACAACAGTAGGCTCCACGAGGCAATCGGTGAGAACCTCCAAAGAATTGGGGTTCAACACTTCCTCTACCGATTCGAATTCATCCGGATTCCGCGCCGTAAACAAGTGGTGGTACAGCCGGACCTCGCAGTTCAGCGCATGCCTTTCTGAGACCCAATGCAGGGTCCCTTTTACTTTGCGCCCGCTGGCTGCGCCTCCGCTTTTCGTTTCCGGGTCATAGGTGCACCTGAGTTCTATTATTTCCCCGGTATTTTCATCCTTGATGACCTCTTCGCATTTTATGATGTAAGCGTGTTTTAAACGAACCTCGCGACCTGGAGCCAGCCGGAAAAACTTTTTCGGCGGGTTCTCCTCAAAATCTTCCCGCTCGATGTATATCACTTTAGAAAAAGGTACTCTCCGGGACCCCATGCTTGGATTCTCCGGGTTGTTCTCAGCTTCCATCTCTTCCACAAGGTCATCGGGATAGTTAGTTATTACCACCTTCAGAGGTCGCAACACCGCCATGACCCGCGGCGCCTTGGTGTTCAGATCCTCCCTTATGCAGTGCTCCAGGTAAGATATATCGACCACGCTGTTCGCCTTGGAAACTCCTATACGCTCGCAAAAATCCCGAATAGCTTCGGGCGTGTAGCCCCTGCGGCGCAGCCCTGAAATCGTAGGCATCCGCGGATCGTCCCATCCTTTTACATATCCCTTTTCCACCAGGTAGCGGAGTTTACGCTTGCTCATGACGGTATAGGTCAGGTTAAGCCTGGCAAACTCAATCTGCTGCGGTCTGTTTTCCGGGTCGAAATGCAGGGCATCCAACACCCAGTCGTACAAGGGACGGTGGTCTTCGAACTCCAGAGTGCATATAGAATGGGTAATACCCTCCAAGGCGTCCGATATCGGGTGAGCGTAGTCGTACATGGGATAAATGCACCATTTGTCCCCGGTACGATGGTGCGGAACCTTCATAATCCGATACAACACCGGGTCCCGCATATTCAGGTTAGGTGAAGCCATGTCGATCTTGGCCCTCAAAACCCTTGACCCGTCGGGAAACTCTCCTGCCCTCATCCGTTGGAATAGGTCCAGGTTCTCTTCCACCGAACGGTTGCGGTACGGACTTTCTTTTCCCGGTTCGGTCAGAGTACCCCTGTATTCCCGGATCTCCTCCGGGCTAAGGTCGCACACATAGGCTTTCCCTTCCTTGATAAGCTGGATGGCATACTCGTACATCTGGTCGAAGTAATCGGAAGCGTAAAACTTGCGGTCATCCCAATCAAATCCCAACCAGCGCACGTCTTCTTCAATAGAGTTGACGTATTCCACTTCTTCTTTGCTGGGATTGGTATCGTCGTACCTGAGATTGCACAGACCGCCGTTGGCCAGAGCTATCCCGAAATTGAGACAGATGGACTTGGCATGGCCGATATGCAGGTATCCGTTGGGTTCGGGAGGAAAGCGGGTATGTACTCTACCCCCGTGCTTCCCCCGCTTTCTGTCTTCGTTTATTATGTTCTGAATAAAGTTACTCGGAGGATCGGAATAAACTGTTGCCATCTTTTTTCCTCCTTGAATATTTAAGATAGTTGTGTGCCTCGACAACTATTTTAATACAGCTGTCGTTGCCTGTCCTCTATTTGTGGTAAGGGTGAGAGTGGATGATGGCAAACGCCCGGTAAAGCTGCTCGCACAGGATTAATACCGCCAGTTGGTGGGGAAAAGTCAACTTGGACAAGGCCCACACAGCGTCGGCTCTGGATATTACAGAACTTTCTAGCCCGAAAGCTCCCCCTACGACGAAATTAATGCGCTTTCTGCCCATCTCGAGCAGCCGCCGTGTAGCTGCCGCCATCTCCTCCGAAGCCATCTGCTGCCCGCTAACATCCATGGCTACCAGCAGCTCGCTGCGATCTACCAGGCCGAGGATCCTCTGGGCTTCACGCCTTCTGGCCTCTTTTTCTTCACCTGGCTTGGCCCGGGAAGAAACTTTTTCCTCGATACCATCTACAACAGTTATTTTGGCCCAAGCTCCTGTCCATTTCAAGTATTCGTCTATCTTTTGCCTGTAGGCCTTATCCGTTAGCTTGCCTACGGAAATAATCCTTAATTCCATGTGAATCCTACCGCCTGCACCTGCTACCTTGTGACAAATTGTCTCACAATTTGTTCATCAGGGCAAACGGCAAAAAGCTCGTTCAGGTTCGACAATGTTCGTCAATCTTCTGTAGAGAAAAATTAACAAAAATGAGAAAATGGATGTGTAAAAACTGTAAAGCGAACCGGGAGCTGGTGAAGGGAGGGGGATATTAAGTGGTCATGGCAAATACTGGCAGTTCATTTCCCCTGTCGGAAGAGCAGCATTCCGATATCGACAGCATACCGACTGCTGTCGTGGGTATCGACCGGTCGTTTGCGCTCACTACCATGAACCGTTATGCAGAAAAACTGCTGGGCAGCCGTCGGCAGCTATTAGGGAAACAGGTCGAAGTGGTAGGCAGCGTCTTTCCCTTTTTACCTGATATGTTGCGACATTCGTTAAAAACAGGGCGTCAAGCAGAGCGCGTAGAGGAGGTCCCTCCTCACTGCTGGCTAGTCATTACTCGGCCTTACCCGAGGACACGAAAAAAAAGCGCAGGTGCCCTGGCAGTACTTCATAATATCGGCTTCTACCATTCCTGGTTCAAGCAACGCTTGTTCCGCGAGAAGATAGAGGTCTTGGGACGCATAACCGAACAAACTGCTCACGAAATAAGAAACCCTTTGACTGCCATCAAAGGGTTTCTTCAACTGTACCGCACTTCTCCGGAGTCTATCCCCTGGAACCTGCTGCATGAACAAATAGCAGCCATCGAACATTTCTTGTCACAACTGTTGAACCTTTCTTCTCGGTGTTCGGCTCCGAGCGAAAAGTTCAATCTTAATGATATAGTGTGCGGAGCCTTGAATACGTTAGCGGAGCACATCACCCACAACAGAATATGGCCGGTCCTAACCCTTTCCCCAGAAGTAGGGAACACTACGGGAAATCCTGACAAGATCAAGACCCTGATACTTCACCTCTGTCAAAACGCTCTAGATGCCATGCCTAACGGCGGCATCCTTTCGATAGCCACGGAAAAAAGGACGCGGGCTCTAGCGCTTATCGTGGCTGACACCGGACGGGGGATAAGCCGCGAGAACCTGGACCGTATATTCGACCCTTTCTTTTCTACCTACCCCGACAAAGCCGGCCTCGGCCTGACCGTGTGCCGCCAGATCCTGGAGTCGTGCGGGGGATCCATCTCGGTGAGCAGCCGGGAAGGTGTGGGCACTGAAGTAGTGGTTACCATCCCCCGAAAATAAGCCCCGGACGAATGACACAAGGAAAAAAACAAGGGGGGGCGCGGGGTTGATTTCGTACTCACCGCACCCGAGCCCCTAGATTCCGCAGCTTATCCTTAAAATTCTCATACCCGCGGTAAATGTAATACGGATTCTCGATCTCGGTCACCCCTTGGGCTGCCAATCCGGCTATGGCCAGGGCTGCGCCTGCTCTGAGATCCGTGGCTTTGACGCGCGCTCCGCATAGCGCAGGCACTCCTTCCACAATAGCGGTATGCCCTTCTACTTTAACCTTGGCCCCCATTCGCTTTATCTCGTCCACCATTTGGAAGCGGTTTTCGAAGACGTTCTCAACGACCATGCTGGTTCCTCTAGCTGTAGCGAGAACGGAAATCATTTGGGACTGCATGTCGGTGGGGAATCCCGGGTACGGAAGGGTCTTAACATCTACCGGCCTGATTTCTTCTGGCCCTATCACGCGAACACCCCCGTTCACCTGTTCGACAACAGCCCCGGTCTCCTGCAGCTTAGCCATGATCGAATACAAATGGGTAGGAATAACATTTTCTACCAGTATATCTCCCCCGGTGGCTACGGCCGCCGCCATGAAAGTTCCGGCCTCGATGCGATCAGGAATAACCGTGTAGCGTACCCCGGCCAGTTCCTTTACCCCTTCTATCCTTATCAGGTCGGTTCCTGCTCCCCGTATCCTCGCTCCGGCTGCATTGAGGAAATTAGCAAGGTCCACAATCTCCGGTTCCTTGGCCGCATTTTCAATATAAGTCTGGCCAGGAGTTAGGGCCGCTAACATCATTATATTCTCCGTAGCTCCGACACTGGGGAAATCCAGGTATATCCTGCTACCTAACAGATTACTACCGGCACGGGCTTCCACGAAACCATGTTCCAGTTTTACGTCTGCCCCTAAAGCTGAAAGCCCTTTCATGTGCAGGTCCATCGGTCTTGAGCCTATGTTGCAGCCGCCCGGCAAACAAATGCGCGCTTGTCCTTTCCTTGCCAGCAAAGAACCGAGCAAAAGATTAGAAGCCCGCAGCTTTTTGGCCAATTCGTAAGGCGTTTCTATTCCAATATCATCAGGCACCGTTATGGATAAGCTATTATCTTCCTGCCACGCAACCTTAACCCCCACAGACTTAAGAATTCCACACATTACTTCTACATCCCGAATCCTGGGAACATTTTCTAATACGGTTTTTCCTTGTATCATAACGCTGGCAGCCATTATGACCAGGCTGGCGTTCTTGGCTCCGCTGATCCTAACCCTTCCCCGGAGCGGATGCCCCCCTTCGATGGTCAACGGTTCATCCAATTACAAGTACCTCCTCACCTTAAATTATTGTCCAGGCGAAAGTACACTTCTCGGGCAAACTCATGAAACTCTATCCCCATGGCCTTCTTAATAGCCTGTTCCAAGGTAAGGCCATTTCCCAGAGCATCGATCACCTGCAGCAACCCTTCTTCTCCCGCTCTGTCGACTATACACTCCACTGCCACCAACGATTCATAGTAAGCCAGCCTCTGGTCTAACTCGTCAAAACTATTCTCCAAGACTTCAAAACTGTAATGGGGAATCTCACGAAAACAGGGCTCGGCAAACGAGAATCCCGTGACCTTTCGTTCCACGTACTGGGCTACTCCCTCTGTGAACCACCGAGGATAGTTCCCCTTCGTCAGCTCATCCACGACAAGGTGGGTCAACTCGTGAGCGAGCGGCCCATCCCGTCTGAACACATCTTCGGCATCCGGGGAACTGATCCACTGTCCAGGTGAAAGCACTCTGATGGTACCTGCCCAATAGACCCCCATAGCCTCTTCGTCCTTGTCCCAGCCGAAGCTTGCTCCCAGGCTTCTGCTATCCGGGTATATTACTACTACCGTCTTCCCCTGGGGACCGTAACCAAAAAACCGGGTAATAGTATCCCAGGCTTCTTCGGCAGCGTCTGCGACCATCTTAACGTACGGTTCGTCCTTTGCCATGAATTTTATCACAAAGTGGTCTGTCTCCACCGCATTAAACTTGCGCGTCTCAACATTAGTTCTTATCTCCTCAAAGCGACGCCAAGCCTTGTCTAGCCCATGGGGCACGAAAATCGACCACTGAGACAACTGAAGACAAAAAAGCCCGAAACAGGCGAGTACCAATACGGCTGCCAGACGGGCGATCCATATCTCCTTCCCCAACAACTTTCTCCCCCCCATCTTCGCCAACATTATACTACTCGGGGGAGAAAAAGAGGTTATCCAATTTATGGGATTGGTAACTCGCGGTTTTCATTCTCTAGTGGTGACACCGATGGGTGTCATGAAGGGATGTTACCTGCGCAGGTTCTCTACCAGCCGAACGGCTTCCATCCCGGCTATGGCTCCATCTCCAACCGCTGTGGCGATCTGCCTGTATTCCTTGTAACGTATATCTCCCGCTGCCAATACGCCGGGAACCGAGGTACGCATATTCTCATCGGTGACGACATACCCTTCTTTCAATTCAACGAGGTTACCCAGAAAGTCCGCTGCAGGTTTCATTCCTATACTGACGAAAACCCCATCCACTTCCAAGCGTTCCCGACCGCCCGTAACCGTATCCCTTAATTCCAGAGCCTCCAACGATTTCTGCCCTTCCAATCGTTCCACAACCCGGTTGAGTTTCAGCTCAATCTTGGCGTTGGCAAACAGTTTTTCCTGGGCCGTGCGATTGGCTCTCAACTCATCCCGGCGGTGAATGAGATACACTCTGTCCGCCAAGCCGGCAAGGTAAAGAGCCTCCTCCACTGCGGAATCTCCGCCCCCTACCACTGCCACTCTCCGGTTCTCAAAAAAAGGTCCATCACACGTAGCGCAGTAGGAAACGCCTTTGCCTACCAATTCGCGCTCTCCCGGCACCTCCAATTCCCGCCGGCGCACGCCGACAGCAACGATGACCACATCGGCCAGAAAACTGCCTTGATCTGTATCTACCTTCTTCAAGTCTCCTTCCAGGACTATACTCCGGGCCTCCGCCCTTTTTATCTCGAGCCCGAACCGCTCCGCCTGCTGGCGGAACCGGTCGGCAAGCTCAGGACCCGAAACGCCGAAAGGAAACCCCGGATAGTTGTCCACCTGGTCAGTGAGGGCAGCGTTCCCTCCGGGGAACGCCGCCTCCAACAACACAGCCTTAAGGCGCGACCTGGCTACATAAATACCCGCCGTGAGTCCTGCCGGTCCGCCTCCAATGATTATTACTTCGTACCGCACCGTATCTACTCTCCTTTGCTCGTCCCCTTTAAACAGAAGAGCCTCTGATGAATTCAGAGGCTAGATACTGCTTACATATTATCTCACATTACCTCAGGTATGATAAAGGATTTCGCTGTTTACCATTGCTTACAACCTCAAAATGGAGGTGTGAACCTGTACTGCGTCCGGTAGAGCCAACTCTGGCAATCACCTGGCCTTTTTCCACGTGCTCGCCCACGCTGACAAGGATACTGGAACAGTGAGCATACCGAGTAACTATCCCGTTGCCGTGGCTTATGTCCACCATAAGCCCATATCCCCCGCTTCTCCCCGCGAAAATCACCGTGCCGTCATCCGCTGCCCTTATGGGATCTCCCGTTCGCCCGTTAATGTCAATACCGGTATGGCTTCCCCCTCGAGAGCCAAAATATGAGGTTATTGCGCCGAACAACGGCCACGATAATATTCCCGAACCGCCGCGTGAAGCTAGCTGTACCTGTTGGCCTTTAACGATTATACGGTCAACAGCCTGAGCCAGTATTCTTTCTTCAAGAACTTCTCTTTTAACTTCCTTTCCGTTCTCTCTTACCGAACGGTATGTAACCTGCTTCTCTCCTTCTTTCCCTTCCTGCTTGATTCGAACGCTGCTCGATGAACGGTCAGTTATGACCTTGGTCTGATAAGGTATCTTTTGTTTCCTGCTGCCCTCTACCACCGCCACAACATGAACATAAGGCTCGCTGGTGTAGATCTTCAGCTCCTGCCCCGGCTGCAGAGCTTCGCTTTCCAGCCCGTTCGCAGCCTTGATCTGGGCAACGCGGGTGTTGTGCCGGCGGGCTATCAACCAGAGGGAATCCCCTTCCTTTACCCGGTAAGTAACCGGGGCCTCCGTACCAGCTTTAAGTATCTCCAATGCCCTGTCGTATTCTACGATTTTCTCCATTGGAACCGGTTTCAGAGTAACTTCAACCGACTCCTTAAATGCCGCCGAAACCACCTTCTCGCCTTCTTGGCAAGTAGAATACTGCTTAAGAAGGCTGTCGAGAACTCTTCTTGCCGTCTTCTCGTCTCTTACCACCGCAACTGTTTTTCCGTTAACATCAATACAAGCCGCTTTGACGCTGAAGCGAAGTTTGTCTGCTATTAGCGATCGAAACTCCGTTTCTGTCAAAATTTCACGTTTGTCAACAATCGTCGATCTGTACTCTATATTCCCCTGAATATCGACATCTTGTCCGCTTGTTCTCTTCTTATCGAGGCAAACCTTTTGGATTGCTCTTTGGGCCGTGGCCCTGTCCTTGACGACACCTAAAAGTTCGTCCCCTGAATAAACGGCGATCGCGGGCTGGTTGGCTTCGGCTCGACATACCCCAATCAACAATAACAGACCAAGCAGCGCAAGCAGTGGGAAGACCAGGCTTTTCGAGTTAAACTTCTTCATAGGCCCTCTCCCACTTTTTCTCACTGTAGCGCCAAGGTGCTTACCCCGGCACCTAATTAAACCATATTCTACACGCCGTTTCGGATCTCCTTCTTCATCTGCGCTCTTTTTTCTTGCCATATTATGGCTGCTCGCTCTTCTCGGCGGCGAGGCTTTTCTGCGCCTCCAGCCATATGGCGCATTCCACGCGTTTGCGCTGCATGGCGCAGGTGACCGAAGAAGGTTTCTTTAGGTCTTGGTTTTCAAAATAAGCGTTGGCAGCGCACCCACCCCCGCAGTAGTAGCGCGCCCAACATTTCCTGCACTCATCTTTATAAAACAATTGGTTCTCGGCAAACAACCGGCGCAGACTAGAATTTGAAAGCCCTTCGTGAACAGTGCCCATCACGAAGTCCTGGTTCCCTACGAACTGGTGGCAAGGATATATCTCCCCTTGGGGAGTGACTGCCAGATACTCAACTCCAGCACCACATCCCGTTACCCGTTTAGCCACACATGGTCCCCTTTCGAAATCGATATTGAAATGGAAAAAGTTGATCTTTCTTCCTTTCGCATAACTTTCTAGAATAACCTCGGCCAGACGCTCGTATTCCTCCAGTATCCGGGGCAGCTCAGACTCGGTTATGCCAAATCGGTTAGCCCCTCCTACCGCTGGTTCCAGAGAAATATTGTCAAACCCGCATTCTATAAGGTGCAGAAGGTCCTGACTGAAATCAAGGTTATCTTTGGTGAAAGTCCCCCTTACGTAATAGCTCGAGGGTTTCTGGGCAACGGCCATCTGAATCCTGGGCAGAACCAGATGATAACTTCCTTTGCCTGCGGGAGTAATCCGGTTGGCATCGTTAATCTCCGGCCTGCCGTCAAGACTCAGTATAATCGCTATGTTTTCCTCGTTAAGAAAGTCTACAGTTTCTCGAGTGAGCAGAACGGCATTGGTGGTTAGAGTGAAGTTGATACGCTTACCAGATTCGAGAGCCCGTCTCTTGCCGTATGAGACGGTATCCTCGATAACTCCTAGGTTCAGTAAGGGTTCGCCCCCAAAAAAATCAATCTCCAGGTGCTTGATTTCACCTGAATGTGCCAAAAGAAAATCTACTGCCTGGCGCCCTACCTCGGGACTCATCAGCATCTCCTCGCCGCCAAAACTGCCCTGAGCAGCGAAACAGTACCGGCAGTGAAGGTTGCACTTGTGAGCTACGTTCAAGCACAACGCCTTCACCGGCATATCTTCAAGCGGCAAGCAAGGAATTTCTTCAGCAGTGAAGAGGTAACCGCTATCCCTGGCCTCTTCCATCTCTTTCTTGGCTTCTTGGAGTTCCTGAGAACTGGCGAAGCCCGAACACCTTTTTTCGGCTTCTTCCACATCCCCGCCAGTTGACACCAGTTCGCTTAGAAACCTGAAAGACACCTGATCCAAGAGACTGACGGCTCCGCTGTTCACATCGAGAACAAAATTCAATCCTTTCATGGAAAAAAGATGAATGTTACTCGCAAAATCGTAACCTTCAGTTAAAAACATCGTGAGTACCTCCGCGTCGTTCTGAGAAGAGCCCGCACAATAAAAGCGGGCCTAAAGCCCGCCCGAGTTTCAGGAAAAATTTGCTGACAGTATGTACACTCCGGAGTCCCTTGACATGGCCAACGGCCTATGATGGCAAAGCGCAATTAAAAAACAGCTACAGGCCTCCTGCCAAAGCCTATTTTTTACAAACCTGATTTCCTACCGTGCACGAAGTCTTACAGGCCGACTGGCACGAAGTCTGGCATTCCCGACAGTTGGTTTGCTTTAAGTCTTTTCTCAAGCCCGGTCTTACTATCGTACGAATATGCTTGCCCATGATCCACTCCTCCTGCTCACTATTAGTCGGCATATTAACACACACATCTAAATATAAAATAAAGCCGCTACAGCGGCTGTAATTGCCTGGAGCGGGAAACGGGATTCGAACCCGCGACCCTCGGCTTGGGAAGCCGATGCTCTACCACTGAGCTA
>CAYONS010000019.1:21058-28789 GCA_964405385.1 uncultured Syntrophothermus sp. | reverse complement strand
GGGTAAGATACATGCATTCCGAGATCGATGCCCTGGAAAGGATGGAGATACTAAGGGGCCTCCGGCTGGGGGAATTTGACGTATTGGTGGGGATAAATCTGCTGCGCGAGGGGCTGGACCTTCCCGAGGTAGCGCTGGTAGCTATCCTCGATGCGGACAAGGAGGGTTTTTTGCGCTCGGAACGGTCGCTGGTTCAGACTATCGGAAGAGCGGCCCGCAACGTGGAAGGGAAGGTCATAATGTACGCTGACCAGATTACTCCGGCGATGAAGGCGGCTATCGACGAGACCAACCGGCGCCGGGCCATCCAGCTGGAATATAACCGCAAGCACGGCATTACTCCCCGGACGGTTACCAAGAGCATCCGCCCGCCTATAGAGGCTACGATTGCTGAGGAACCGGGCCGTTACAACAGCCTGGTATTCGACGGGATGAATGCTCGCGAGAAAAAGAAGATGATTTTGGAGCTGGAGATGGAGATGAAAAGGGCGGCCGAGATGCTGGAATTCGAGCGTGCGGCTTACCTGCGCGACCTCATCAGACAGGCTGAGGCATCTTGGGGAAAGAAGCGGAGCAAGAAACGTGTAGTTAAACGGTAGACGCAGACGCTCATGACACCTTTCGGTGTCACGAGCGTCTGCGTCTAACACCCAAAATCAGTGTTTATCAGCCCGGCACTCAGTGATAACTTGGCGCCATACTGAAGCTACAATGTGGCAGGCCGTTCGAAATTGGCATGTGTCCACCAAAAACCGGGGCTGAGTGCCGGGTCTGTGGCTTATCTGTGGCAACGGAAAGGTGGGAATAGTGAAGAACTGCATTATTGTAAAAGGTGCGCGCGAGCATAACCTGAAAAATATAGATGTCGTCATTCCCCGGGACAAGCTGGTAGTTTTCACGGGGGTCTCGGGATCGGGCAAGTCTTCCCTGGCGTTCGATACCATCTATGCCGAAGGGCAGAGGCGGTACGTGGAATCGCTTTCGACTTATGCCCGGCAGTTTCTGGGGCAGATGGAGAAGCCTGATGTCGACTATATAGAGGGGCTATCTCCTTCCATTTCTATCGATCAGAAGTCTGCTTCCAATAATCCCCGGTCAACTGTGGGAACCGTGACCGAGATTTACGACTACCTGCGGCTGCTGTTTGCCCGCGTGGGCAGGCCCCATTGTCCTCGTTGCCGCCGCCCCATACAGCGCCAGACCGTTGACCAGATCGTGGACTCGGTTCTGGCGCTGCCCGAGAAAACTAAGATCAAAGTTTTGGCTCCGGTGGTGAGGGGAAAGAAAGGCGAGCACGCAAAAGTCCTGGCCGACCTTTTTCGCAACGGTTTCGTGCGGGTGATAATCGACGGCATAGAATACACCTCTGACGAGGAGATAAAGCTGGACAAGAACCGGAAACACGACATCCAGGCGGTTATCGACAGGCTGGTGGTAAAAGAGGGAGTACGCAGCCGCCTGGCGGAGGCGGTTGAGTTGGCTTTTGAGCTGGCCGAAGGGACGACTGTGATCCAGGTTTTGGACGAGGAAAACCAGGAGCTCTGGTTCAGCCGGGAATTCGCCTGTCCCGACTGCGGTTTCAGCCTGCCGGAGATAAGCCCCCGGTTTTTTTCGTTCAACAGCCCGTATGGGGCTTGTCCGGAGTGTGACGGGCTGGGATTAAAACAGGAAATTGATCCCTTACTGGTCTTGGACTGGGAAAAATCGCTGGCTGAAGGGGCGATAAGGCCGTGGAGGAATCACCTGTGGACCTACTATAATGCGGTTCTGAAGGCCTTTGCCGAGAAGCACCGTATACCTATGAACCGCCCGGTTAAGGAACTAAGCCCCGAACAGATAGACCTCCTGCTCTACGGCAGCGGGGGAGAGCGGATACCTGTCAGGTACGTTAACAGTTACGGGGAAGCCGAGGTTTTCCGGGCTAATTTCGAAGGGGTCGTAAATAACCTTAAGCGGCGTTACCAGGAAACGTCTTCCGAGGCTTCACGAGAAGAGATAGCCCGCTACATGACCTCCACCCCTTGTCCGAAGTGCGGCGGAACCAGGTTGAAGGAAGAGGCGCGGTGGGTGCTCATCGCAGGCAAGTCCATCGCTGATATCTCGGCGATGTCGGTGGCCCAGGCCCAGGAATTTTTCGATAGGATAGAGTTTTCGCCCCGCGAGGAAAGAATAGCCCGTCAGGTGATAAAAGAGATAAAGGGGCGGTTGGGATTTTTGGCAGACGTGGGACTGGAGTATTTGACCTTGGATCGGGCAGCAGGCAGCCTGTCCGGGGGAGAAGCGCAGCGTATCCGGCTGGCCACCCAGGTGGGATCCGGTCTGGTAGGAGTTTTGTACGTTTTGGATGAACCCAGCGTGGGGCTCCATCCGCGGGATAACGCCCGTTTGCTGGCAACTCTTGAAAACCTGCGGGATTTGGGGAACACGGTGATAGTGGTGGAGCACGACGAGGACACGATACGGGCAGCCGATTGGGTGGTGGACATCGGACCGGGCGCAGGCGTTCACGGGGGGCAGGTGGTGGCTTGCGGGCCGGTGTCCGAGATCGAAAAAAACAGGGAATCCCTCACAGGGCAGTACCTGGCGGGGTTGCGGCGAATTGAGATTCCGGCGCGAAGGAGGGCCGGCTGCGGCAAGTTCCTGACCGTCAAGGGAGCCCGGCAACATAATCTAAAGAATCTCGACGTGAGCATTCCCCTAGGAACATTTACCTGTGTGACCGGGGTTTCAGGTTCGGGCAAGAGCACTCTGGTAGAGGACATCCTGTACCGCCGGCTGATGCAAATACTCTACCGGAGCAAGGAAAAGCCGGGGGAACACGATGAGGTTTTGGGAACGGAGCACATCGACAAAGTGGTGAACATCGACCAGTCGCCCATAGGACGAACGCCCCGGTCCAATCCGGCTACCTATACCGGGGCTTTTGACGGTATCAGAGAGCTTTTCGCCAATACTCCTGAATCCCGCATGCGCGGATACAAGCCGGGGCGTTTCAGCTTCAACGTGAGGGGAGGAAGGTGTGAAGCCTGCTCCGGCGACGGTATCATTAAGATCGAGATGCACTTTCTTCCCGATGTGTATGTTCCCTGCGAAGTATGCAAGGGCAAAAGGTATAACCGGGAGACTTTGGAAGTAAAGTACAGGGGGAAAAGCATTTCTGACGTTCTTAACATGACCGTCGATGAGGCTGTGGAGTTTTTCGCCCACGTGCCCAAGGTCTACCGTAAGCTCAAAGTCCTGTCCCAGGTCGGCCTGGGTTACATTACTCTAGGACAGCCGGCCCCTACTCTTTCCGGAGGAGAAGCGCAAAGGGTGAAGCTGGCGACTGAGCTTGCGCGGCGGGCTACGGGAAAGACGGTGTACATCTTGGACGAGCCGACAACCGGCTTGCACAAGGAAGATGTTAAGCACCTGCTCGAGGTCTTGAACCAGCTCGTAGACGCCGGGAACACGGTTATAGTCATCGAACACAATTTGGATGTCATCAAGTGTGCCGATTACATCATCGACCTGGGGCCGGAGGGCGGCGAAAGGGGCGGGGAGGTAGTGGCCGTGGGCACGCCTGAGGAAGTGGCCCGCAATCCCCGCTCTTATACCGGGCAGTTTTTGAGAAGGGAAGTGGGGGTTAGGAATTGAGAATTAAGAATTGAGAATTATGAATTAAGAATTAAGATTGGGATGAAGGGTTGGTAGTGAAGTCGTTTTATGGTGGTGTTAGAGTGAGGGAAAGGCTGAGGAATGTGCCCCAGAGACCTGGGGTATACCTTTTTAAAGACGAAGAGGGACAGGTGCTCTATGTAGGTAAAGCTAAGGCCTTAAGAAGCCGCCTGCGCTCGTATTTCCAATCTCCTTCCCAGCTGCTGCCTAAAGTGAGGGCCATGATGGCCAGGGTTAAGGATTTTGACTATGTCGTGACTGCCAACGAGGTAGAGGCCCTGATCCTCGAGTCTAACCTCATCAAGTCCTACCAGCCCCGGTACAACATAATGCTCCGGGACGACAAGAGCTATCCGTATCTTAAAATAACTACGCAAGAAGAGTTTCCGCGGCTGGTAATAGCCAGGGAGAAAAAGGACGGGGTTTCTCGCTATTTTGGACCCTACAGCGACGTAGGGGCACTGCGCCACACTATACGGGTTCTAACCAGCATTTTCCCCATCCGTACCTGCCGCACACTGAGGATTGGCAGACGTCCCTGTCTGAAAAGGGACATAGGGCGGTGTCTTGCGCCCTGCAGCGGGGAAGTAAACCGGGAAGAGTACATGCGGGTGGTTTCCGATATGTGCCGTTTTCTGGAGGGAGACCATGCCGGACTCGTGGCACGTTTGGAGCAGGAAATGAAAGAGGCTGCCGGTAAGCTCGAGTTCGAAAAAGCAGCCCGTCTGCGCGATACTATCAGGGCCGTAGAGAAGGTGGCAGAGAAGCAGAAGGTCGTTTTGGAAAATCCGTGGGAGCTGGATGTTGTGGCGTTTTCTCCCACGAACCACCGGGTGCTGGTTTTGGTATTTAGGATCAGGTCGGGTCGCGTCGTCGGCAAGGACACTTTTGAGCTGAAAGTATCGATGGATGAAGAACCTCAGGAAGTAGCCGCCTATTTTATTCAACGCTACTACAGCGAGAACCCGGACCCGCCGCAGGAAATACTGTTGCCAACGGAGCCGGAAAATAAGGAAGTGCTCGAAACATGGCTCTCAGAGATGAGAAAGTCCAAGGTTACCATAAGGGTGCCTCTGCGCGGAACCAAGCGACAGCTTATGGCCATGGCCGAAGAAAACGCCCGGCTGCTGGCGGCTGAAAAGAATAAAACAGGTGAGCCAGAGGGTGTCTTGACGAAGCTCGCCCGGCTGCTGGCCCTGGAAATGATTCCTCAGCGTATTGAATGTTACGACGTTTCCCACCTGTCGGGCCGGGGCACAGTGGGGGCAATGACGGTCCTAACGGAAGGGAAGAGAGACAAATCGGCTTACCGCCGGTTCAACCTGGGAAGGGATATGAACGACGACTGCCAGGCGTTGAGCGAGATACTGCGGCGCCGGTTGCGCCGCGGACTCGAGGGAGATTCCTCTTTTTTGCCGCTGCCCGATCTGGTCGTCATCGACGGGGGCCTGGGACAGGTAAATACGGCCCTGAGGGCAGTGCAGGAATCAGGGGTAGAGGTTCCGGTGATCGGTCTGGCCAAGAAAAACGAAGAGATATACTTTCTCGGCAGTCGGGAGCCGTTGCGCTTGCCGCGGGGTGACGAGGTCCTGCGCCTTTTGCAGGCAATCCGGGACGAAGCCCACCGTTTTGCCGTTTCTTATCAGAGAAAGCAGCGGTCCAAAAGGGCGAAACACTCGGAATTGGACGAAATCCCGGGTATCGGAGAAAAAAGAAAGATGGCCTTGTTACAGGCTTTCGGCTCGGTTGAGGCCATTAAGAAGGCGACGGTGGACGAACTCGGCAGAGTGAAGGGCATGACCCGACCGGCAGCGGAACGCGTGTTCAAGCACTTCCACGGTGCACAGGAATAACTGACGTATCCGGCGTCTTTTTCATGGTTAAGGTAACAGTAGGAATTTTGCGCCTTGTTCCGGTATTTATGGTAGAATGTAAAAAAGGCGTCGTTTTTCGGTCAGCAATGGCTCGGACGGTTTTGAACCGTCGAGATCCTGGCAGAAACGGAGGTGAGGGAATGCGGGGATGGGTGGTCAGGTGGTTGGCAAACATCATAGCTATCATCATAACGGCAGCCGTGGTGCCCGGTTTTAATGTTACGGTTTTGGGAGCAATAGTCGGTTCAGTTTTCTTGGGGATAGTCAATGCTGTAATCCGGCCGGTTATAATCGTCTTGACTTTGCCTATCAACATACTGACTCTGGGCCTGTTTACTCTGGTGATTAACGGACTGATGTTGTGGCTGACGGCCAGCGTAATCAAGGGATTTGACATTTCCGGCTTTTGGGCTGCGGTTCTCAGTGCCCTTCTTATATCCTTGGTCAGCGCTGCGCTCAGCTGGATAGTGAAGGACCAGTACGAATACTAAGAATAGACAGCTGGACCGCTGGAGTGAAGATGAGAATGACGATAAGACTCGTAGCTTTGGATCTGGACGATACCCTTCTTGATTCACGTCTCGAAATATCCCGCGAGTGTCGAGAAGCCATCGAAGAAGTAAGCCGTCGAGGAGTGAAGGTGACATTGGCGACGGGCCGAATGTTCAAGTCGGCCCTGCGCTACGCTGATCAGCTCTCAATGCACCTGCCTTTGATAACGTACCAGGCAGCCTGGGTGAAAAACTCCGGTTCGGGGGAAACTATCTACTACCGGCCCGTTCCGCCGGAGTATGGCCTGGAGTTTCTGAAGCGGGTTAGGGACCTGGGGTGTCACTACCAAACCTATTTGGATGACGAACTCTACCTGGAGCGGCTTACCTCAGAAGGGCTGGCTTATGCCAGGATGGCAGGCGTGGAGCCTGTTGTCGTGGACAGGCTGGAACCGGTTGTGGAGCAGGGCCCGCTCAAGATGCTGATAATAGAGGAAGACATTTCTCTTCTCGATAAGTTGGAACTGGAGCTCAAGGCTGAATTCGGCCAATTCTTGTACATTACCCGCTCAAAACCGCACTACCTGGAAGCTATGCACCCGGAAGCTACCAAGGGAAGGGCCTTAGCCGCACTGGCATCCTATTACGGCATTGAAAGGGAGGAAGTAATGGCGGTGGGCGACAGTTACAATGATATGGATATGATCCAGTGGGCGGGGCTGGGAGTGGCTGTTGCCAATGCCCGCTCGCCGGTACGCCAGGTCGCCGATTACGTTACTTTGTCCAATGATGAACACGGGGTGGCTGAAGCCTTGAAAAGGTTTATTTTACGAGAGGAGGGGTATAAGGGTGGCTTCTAAGGTTTATTTCACCGATCTGCGGACAACCGGCAACCGGGGTCTGCTCGACAAACTGGATCGACTTATGGAAAGAGCCGGGTTTGACCAGCTGGTAAGTCCCGGAGATCTGGTTGCGGTAAAGGTACACTTCGGGGAAAAGGGCAATCTGGCTTACATAAGACCCCAGTATGTGAGGCGGGTAGTGGACAGGGTAAAAGCCCTGGGAGGAAAGCCATTCATTACCGACGCCAACACCCTTTACCGGGGAAGCCGCGCGAACGCGGTTGATCACCTTGAGACCGCGATAATGAACGGGTTCGATTACTCGGTGGTTGGGGCTCCTCTGGTCATTGCTGACGGGCTTACCGGAAGGGATTACATAAAAGTTAAGATAGAAGGGCGTCATTTTTCTGAGGTGAACATCGGGGCTGCTGCGTACCACGCCGATGCCATGATCGTCATGACCCACTTCAAGTGTCACGAACTTACGGGCATCGGGGGTGCGATTAAGAACCTGGGTATGGGGCTGGGGTCAAGGAGCGGCAAGCAGCAGATGCACTCCGACTTCCAGCCTAAGGTGAAAGAAGATAAGTGTACCGGGTGCGGCCGCTGTGTCGAATGGTGTCCCACCGACGCCATCAGCCTGCAAGAAAGAGATCAAGGGGAAAAACCGAAAGCGGTAATCGACTACGACAAGTGTTACGGGTGCGGGGAATGCGTTATTTCCTGCCTTTTCGATTCCATCAGGATAAGCTGGAAGACTACTCCTCAGGCCATCCAGGAGAAGATGGCGGAGTATGCCTTAGGAGCCGTCAAAAACAAGCAGGGTAAAGTCGGATATCTGTCGTTTGTCATGGATATCAGCCCCGA
>CAYONS010000019.1:18692-20958 GCA_964405385.1 uncultured Syntrophothermus sp. | reverse complement strand
CTTTGATTGTCGGGGTTGACCTCGGCGGCACCAAGATTTTAGCAGGGCTGGGGGATGTGAACGGCACCGTTCGCGCGGAAATCAGGGTTGAGACCAGGGCCGAGGAGGGCCCCGAGCGGGTTGTGGCGAGGATAGCGGATACGGTGAGGGGACTTCTGAGGCAGGCCGGGGTCAGGGAAGAAGAAGTGCGGTATATAGTGGTGGGAGCGCCCGGCCCGCTCGATCCCTTATCCGGCATGGTATATCACCCCCCAAACCTTCCGGGATGGGATTCTTTTCCTCTGGGAGAGCGGGTGTCACAGTGTTTCCCGCTCAGCTCGGTGAAGGTGGATAACGACGCGAATCTTGCGGCTTTAGGAGAATACTATTTCGGTTATGAGCGGGCTTTCCGCGACCTTGTGTTTTTGACTGTGGGCACGGGTATCGGCGGAGGTATCGTCATGGAGGGCAGGATATACCACGGGTGCTGTGGGGCAGCGGGAGAATTCGGACATATGGCGATAGTGCCGCAAAACGGTCCCTTATGCGGCTGCGGGTCCCGCGGCTGCCTGGAGGCACTGGCTTCGGGAACGGCCATCGCCCGGGAAGCCCGGGATGCGGTAAAGGCGGGGAAGAGGTCTTTGCTGCTGGAGGCGGCCGGAGGAGAAATAGACCGGTTGACGGCAGAAGTTGTTGGGGAAGCGGCGAGAAAAGGGGACGAGGTCGCCTGTGCTATAGTTGCCCGTGCCGGGCACTACCTCGGAATCGGTCTGGCAAATCTGGTTAATATTTTCAACCCGGCAGCCATAGTCTTAGGAGGGGGAGTAGTTTATGGATTGGGAGAAATGCTGCTGGGGCCTGCCCGGGATGAGATGATGAGAAGGGCTATGGAATTCCCTGCCCGCAAGGTGCAGGTGCTCGAAGGAAGGCTCAGAGGCAGAGCCGGTCTTTTGGGATGTTTTGCCCTAATAGCTCAGAGTAAGGAGGGTCGCTGATGTCGGTGGAATTGTCCCGGGAAATGATGTTCGAGTTTCTTTATCACCTGCCTTCACAGTTTGAGGAATGTCTGGGTTTTGACTATTCTGCAGTTTTGCGCGTCAAGAGGGAGTATTCCCATATCGTTGTGACCGGGATGGGGGGCTCTGCCATAGGCGGCGATATCCTCAGGTGTTACTGTCAGGGTCGTCTGCCGTTGCCGGTAGTGGTGAGCCGGGACTACGTTCTTCCAAGTTTTGTGGGCCCTGGTACCCTGGTGCTGGCCGTCAGTTATTCAGGGAATACCGAGGAAACGCTGGCCGCCTACGAAAAAGCCCGGGAGCGTGGCGCCGGGATAATAGCGGTTACCACGGGCGGTAAGCTGGCGGAAATGGCATCTGGCGACGGTAATCCGGTGATTAGAATCCCGGGAGGCTTGGTGCCGCGAGCCGCTACCGGGTACCTTTTTGCTCCTTTGGTCCTGGTACTGGAGGAGCTGGGATTTATTTCCCAAGTGAGAGAGGACTTGAAAGAGACAGTGGCTGTCTTGGAACAGGTGAGGCGAGAAGTCGAGCCCAGCCGGGAACAAGACGGGAATCCGGCCAAGGCCATCGCTTGCCAGCTTTACCAAAGGGTACCTGTCATCTGGGGATGTTCGTCGACTTCGGAAGTCGCGGCCATGCGTTGGAAAGGACAACTCAACGAGAATGCCAAAACCTTGGCTTTTTACAACGTTTTTCCGGAGCTGAATCACAACGAGATCGTGGGTTTTGAGGTTCCGCAGGAGCTGGTGGAGAAGATGGCCGTGGTTATCCTGCGGGATCCGAATGACCACCTTCGCACGGTCAAGAGGATAGAGATTACAAGTGAGATCATAAAGGACCGGGTGGGCAGCCTGAACCAGATCGAAGCAAAAGGGAGGAGCTTTTTGGCCAAGGTGTACTCCTTGATATACGTAGGCGATTACGCAAGCGTGTACCTTGCCGATATGTACGGAGTGAATCCGACGCCGGTCAAGGTTATAGACTACCTTAAGAGCAGGATGGCGGAGCAGTGACAATCAGCCTAGTCTACGTTATGTATACAAAGAGCAGTGATCATGGAATCTAAAGGCTCGGTATCTGCTATAATTATTTAAGAGGCAGAGTTATTACAGAAACGAGGGGCTGTCACGGCAGGCTATCTTGCGGTGGTATCGCTGCTTTTTGAGGGGCATAGTGCAGATGACACCGCTGGGTGTCATGAGGGTCTATGTCAATCATTATCAATCAGTATTAATAATCAGTGTTATCAGTGTTAATCAGTGTTAATC
>CAYONS010000019.1:0-18592 GCA_964405385.1 uncultured Syntrophothermus sp. | reverse complement strand
ATCAGTGTTAATCAGTGTTAATCTGTGGCTCGGTGTTAATCTGTGGCCCATTTTCATGGTGAAGGGAAGAAAGAGTTTGTCTTTAGGCAGTAAGGATATCGAGGTACTAATTATCACGGGGTTATCAGGCGCAGGGAAGACGCAGGCCGCCAACTGCCTGGAGGATATGGGATATTTTTGTGTTGACAACCTGCCGCCAGCACTGGTGACCAAGTTCACCGAGTTATCGGTTCAGCTGGAAGGCAACAGGATGAAGGCTGCTTTTGTAATGGATGTCAGAGGGGGGCATTTCTTCAACGACCTCTTGAACGTGCTCGATGACTTAGATAAACAAGGGATAAGATATCAGATGCTTTTCTTGGAAGCGTCTGATGAAGTGCTGCTCCGGCGCTTCAAGGAGTCCCGGCGAAAGCATCCTTTGGCCCCGTCGGGACGCTTGATTGAAGCGATTCGCCTGGAAAGGAAAATGCTTGAGGATCTGCGGGGAAGAGCCAACGTCATAATCGATACCTCGACCATGTCGGTTTCGAAGCTCAAGGAGGAATTGACTCGACTTTTCGGCAGCGATGATGAGAAGGATGTGCTTACCATAACGGTAATGTCCTTTGGTTACAAGTTGGGCCTTCCCATGGATGCGGACCTGGTTATGGACGTGCGTTTCTTGCCCAATCCAAACTACGAGCCTGATCTGCACCATCTTACAGGAGAAGACGAGCAGGTGAAGAACTACGTTTTGGCATCTGAAACTACCAGGTCCTTTCTGAGACGATTCTTAAACCTTCTTAAATTTCTCCTTCCTTTCTATATAGCAGAGGGAAAAACTCACTTGGTGGTAGCGATGGGGTGTACCGGCGGGCAACACCGCTCTGTCGTTTTAGCGGATTACATAGGGTCACAACTGCGAAGGCTGGGTTACCGGGTGATAATCAAGCACAGAGATGTTGAGCGATACAAAGTGGAGAGAATCAGGAGATGAAGGGGGCTTCGTGGCTGAGTGAGGATGTTCGCAACGAAGGACCACGCATAGTCGCGGTAGGCGGGGGAACCGGGCTTTCTGTTTTGCTGAGGGGCCTAAAGCGGTATACGGCCAACCTCACCGCGGTGGTAACAGTTACCGATGATGGAGGAAGCTCTGGCCGGCTCCGGGGAGAGCTGGGAGTGGTGCCGCCTGGAGATATACGTAACTGTCTCGTGGCCTTAGCCGAAACCGAATCCCTGATGGGGCGCGTGTTCGATCACAGGTTCAGGGCAGGTCACGGTTTAGAGGGGCACAGTCTGGGTAATTTATTTCTCGTAGCCATGGCAGAGATCACCGGAGACATGGTATCAGCCATAAAAGAAGCGAGCAAGGTGCTGGCAGTGAGGGGACGGGTTTTACCGGCTACTTTGGAGCAGGTTGTGCTGGCGGCCGAACTCGCCGACGGATCTTTTGTAATTGGTGAAACCTCGATCCGAGAGGAGGAAAAGAGCGTAAAAAGGGTCTATCTCATTCCCGACGATTGCAGGCCCTTGGAAGAGACTATAGAGGCATTGGTTGAGGCCGATGCCGTGGTGCTGGGACCAGGGAGCCTGTATAGCAGTATAATACCGAACTTGCTGGTTAAGGGGGTGGTAGAAGCTCTAATCGGTTCGAGGGGTGCGAAGATATACGTGGCCAATATCATGACGGAAAAAGGCGAAACGGACGGCTATTCTGTGGCTGACCACATAGAGGCTCTTTACGAGCATACAGGGCTACCTGTTGTCGATTACGTGATAGCCAACGTGGGACAGGTATCAGACAGTATTCTTGAGCGTTATGGCTCGGAGGGAGCTTGCCCGGTGGTTGTAGACCGGGACAGGGTGGCCAAGATGAAAGTAAAGATGATTGAAGCAGAACTGGTGTCGCCAGGGGAGGTGGCATGGCACGACAGCGATAAGCTGGCGAGGGTAGTTTTGGAAATTATTAAAAACGATAAACGGTGAAGCCCGTTATTACTGGAACGAGGACGGGGTTATGAGCTTTTCCAACGAAACGAAAAACGAACTGGCGCGGGTTATTCCGAAGAAAGAATGCTGTCGGAAGGCAGAACTTTCGGCGTTGCTTAACATAGGCGGAACCTTTACCCTGCTTGAGGACGGCCAAACGGCCGTATGGGAAATAAGCACCGAGAATCCCGCTACAGCCCGAAAAGTTTTCAAGTTAGCCAAGTCTCTACAGTCATTGTCTGTAGAGGTCGGGACACTGAACAGGAGGAAATTAAAGAAAAACAAGATATTTGCGGTCAGAGGCAGGGTAGAAGGAGATGGATTAATGTGGCTGCTGGGGCTGGGCCTGGTTAACCGGCAAGGGCGCCGGATAGACAAGATTCCGGAGGCCTTGGTTAGCCGGCGTTGCTGCAAGCGGTCTTACCTAAGAGGGGCTTTTTTGGCCCGCGGATCTGTGAACAGGCCGGAGGGAGAGTACCACTTGGAAATAAGCTGCCCTTCTAAAGCTATTGCTGAAGATATGACGAGGATCCTGAAAAAATCAGGCATATCAGCTCGCACCAGCGAGCGAAAGGGCGGTACAGTGGTGTATATAAAGGAAAGCGAGGCCATCGTGGATTTTCTCAGGGTTACTGGGGCAAGTTCGGCCTTGCTGGACTTTGAAAACGTGAGGATAGTAAAGTCTGTACGCAACCAGGTCAACAGGCTGGTTAACTGTGAAACGGCAAATTTGGAAAAGACGGTGGCTGCTTCCTGGCGCCAAACCCAGACTATAACCAAACTGATAGATAAGGTGGGGTTGGAAGGCATACCGGAATCAGTAAGGGACGTGGCTGTTCTGCGCCTTAGGAATCCCGATCTCAGTCTGAAAGAACTGGGCGGCATGATGGATCCGCCGTTAAGTAAATCGGGTGTTGCTTACCGTATGAGGCGGCTAGAGACGATGGCCAGGAAGATATTGGGCGACACGATCTAGGAAGGATATTTCATCTGATTGTAGAAGTATGTAAAGTGCTGTGGCACTTGACTCGGGGAGGGAAGTTCGTTGAGACTTATTCATGACTTGTCCCTTGAACAACGCCAAAAGCTCATCGTAACACCGGAGTTGCGCCAGGCCATCGCCATTTTGCAAATGTCGGCTTTGGAGTTGGACGAGTATCTCCAGCAAGAGCTGGCGGAGAATCCTTTCTTAGAGATTAAAGATGACCCCGAGCCGGCGGAGGTCGACTTGAAGTCCGAAGATGATGGGTTTGAGACCGAATGGTGGGAATATTTTATAGACAGAAGCGACCTGGGGTATGTGGGACCTGTGGACAAGAACGAAGAAAACAAGGGATTCGAGAATCTGCTCACCAAAGCGCCTACCCTTCACGAACACTTGCTTTTCCAGGCCAACATTTCCTTGAGTAATGGAGATCTTTCGATTGCGGAATTCTTGATCGGCTGCATCGATGACAACGGGTATCTTAGGGTTACCGTAGCAGAAGCCGCGCAGCACCTGAGAGTTTCCGAGAAAGACGTGGAAAGAGTTCTCAAAGTCATCCAGACCTTCGAGCCTCACGGAGTAGGGGCCAGGAACCTTTCTGAGTGCCTTCATATCCAACTCATCCAGTCAGGCAAGAACAATCCCATCGCGGAAAAGATCGTAAAAGAGCATTTGGACGATTTGGGCAAGGGCAGGGTGGCTAAGATAGCCGCACGCATGGGGATATCGGTAAGAGAAGTGCAAAAAACCGCAGATCTTATACGGACCTTGGACCCTAAGCCCGGGAGGCAGTACGGCAACAGCTATGACGTGAGATATCTCGTTCCCGATGTCATAGTGGAACGGGTCAACGGTGAGTACGTTATCCAGGTATGTGACGGTTATCTGCCTCGTTTGGTCATCAACCAGTTTTATCAGAACATGCTCAAGCAGCCAGGTTTGTTTGGTCAAGAAGCCAGGAAGTTTATGGAGGACAGGTTTGCCTCTGCCCTGTGGATTATTCGCAGCATCGAACACCGCAGGTTGACGCTGTACAAGGTAGCAAGCTGCATCGTGGGGGTTCAGAGAGAATTTCTGGACAAAGGGGTGAAATACCTCAAGCCCTTAAACTTGAAACAGGTAGCGAATATGATCGGGGTCCATGAATCTACTGTCAGCCGGGCTACTGCCGGTAAATATATCCAAACACCGCAAGGGGTCTTCGAACTGAAATATTTCTTCGGGAGCGCGGTGAGTGATTCTGAGGGGATTGAAAAGTACGCTTCCCGCAGTGTTAAGAGACTCATCAAGGAAATGATAGAGTCAGAGGATGCCAGAAACCCGCTTAGCGACCAGAAGATAGCCGAAGTGCTGGAACGAACTGGCATAAAGATATCCAGACGCACCGTTGCCAAATACCGCACGGAACTCGGAATAATGTCGACGGCGGCGCGCAAGAGATATTGAAAAGAGAGAGATTGATTTAAGTAGAGCTGAAAACCGGTCTTCTATTTGAGGATCGGTTTTTTTTGTGAAGTTTAAAAAGGGATGACATTAGGGTGAATGTGCTATAATAAATATGGTTTGTGATATTATTATGCGTGTCGGTGTGTGGACGGTGGGACAAAAATGACCCCAAGGGCTGAAAGTGGTCCAGGAGACTGCACTATGGAAAAGACCTTGTCTTTGCTTGAGAGGCTTGCGCCCGAGCTGGTTCATGCGGTGAGACTGCGCTACCGTGTACTTAGAGAGATACTGCACCACCAGCCGGTCGGGCGCAGGCAGATAGCCAGGAGGTTAGGATGCTCAGAAAGAACAGCCAGGGCAGAGATCGAGTACCTCCGGGAAAAGGGGGCTCTGGTGGTATCAGGTTCGGGGATAAGTTTAACGGAATACGGCAGAGAAGTTATCCAAGAAGCGGATGCGGTCATAGGATGCCTGGAGAAGCTGAATACTCTGGAAAGAATGCTTCAGAACGAATTCGGTTTGGAACAGGTGATCGTAGTTCCAGGCGATTCTTCATTTGATATCTACACCAAGAAAGACCTGGGGCGGGTGGCTGCCCGGTGTCTTAAGGACTCTTTGTACGACGGGTGCAAGGTCGCCGTGACCGGAGGAACGACTCTGGCGGAAGTTGCTCATGCCATCTATGGAGCTGCGGAAGCGCGGGATGTACTAGTGCTTCCCGCCCGCGGCGGGCTGGGCGGAGAGGTGGAAGAACAGGCCAACGTCGTAGCAGCCCGAATAGCTAAAGCTATCGGGGCGGAGTACCGTCTTTTGCACGTGCCTGATAACCTGGAAGAACCTCTCCTCGAAAGCCTGAAGAAAGACCCGCACATCGGAGAAATGGTAGAACTCATTAAATCCGCGGATATCCTGGTGCATGGCATAGGGTCGGCTCTGGAGATGGCCACGCGCAGGGGGCTTTCTTCTGAAGGATTGCGGATACTGGAGGAGCGGGGGGCCGTAGGGGAGTTTCTTCGCTACTATTTCGACAAAGACGGACACGTGGTGTATTCCCAACCGGGAATAGGCATAGACTTTGAAGACCTGAGGAGACTAAAAAAGGTGATAGCGGTGGCTGGAGGCAGTGAGAAGGCCCAAGCCATAGCCGCCGTTTTGCGAAACCGTAGACAGGGGGTTCTCGTTACCGACGAGGGTGCCGCCCGAAAAATATTGGAGAAAGGGTGATGGTTGTGGCCGTAAGAGTGGGTGTCAATGGATTCGGACGGATCGGTCGCCTTTTTACCCGGATAGCATTGACCAGGCAGGACATCGATGTTGTTGCTGTTAACGACCTCGGAGATGCCAAAGCTTCGGCTCATCTCTTTAAGTACGATTCGGTGCACGGAACTTTTGCGGGAAGCGTCGGCGTAGAGGGAAGCGACCTCGTTATCGGGGACAAACGCATCAAGTATTTGCAGGAACCGGACCCGGGGAAGATCCCGTGGGGAGACCTCGGCGTGGAGGTGGTAGTCGAAGGAACCGGACGCTTTACCAACAAGACCAAGGCCAGTGCCCATTTTAAGAGCGGAGCCAGGAAGGTGGTAATAACTGCGCCTGCCGATGATGCCGATATCACAGTGGTAATGGGGGTTAACGATGCGGCATACGACCCGCAGGCCCACCACGTTATCTCCAATGCTTCCTGTACGACCAACTGTCTGGCTCCTCTGACCAAGGTGGTGCACGAGCGGTTTGGAATTGTGAAAGGGCTTATGACCACTGTTCACTCCTACACCAACGACCAGCGCATACTGGACCTGGCTCACAGTGACCTGCGCCGGGCGAGAGCAGGTGCCCTTTCCATCGTTCCTACCACTACCGGCGCTGCGAGGGCAATTGGTCTGGTTATACCTGAGCTGAAGGGAAAGCTCAACGGCATGGCTATGAGAGTGCCGACCCCCAATGTCTCGCTCGTGGACCTGGTAGCAGAGGTGGAAAAGCCGGCCACGGCAGAGGCCATAAACCACGCGGTGAAAGAAGCCAGCGAAGGCTCGATGAAAGGCATTATCGAATACTGTGATGTGCCGCTGGTTTCCAAGGACTTCAACGGCAATTCCCATTCGTGCATTTTTGACGCGCTGTGCACCATGGTCATAGAGGAAAGACTGGTCAAAGTTATTGGCTGGTACGACAACGAGTGGGGCTACTCGGCACGAGTGGCGGATGTTGTCGCTTTGGTAGGAAAGAAGGGCTTGTGAGAACTATCGATGATTAGGCCGCAGGAGGTGTTTGTGATTTGCGAGGGCTCAGGGAACTGGATGTCAAGGGGAAAAGAGTGTTAGTCCGCGTCGACTTTAACGTTCCAACAGACAAACAAGGGAACATCACGGACGATTCCCGCATCAGGGCTTCTTTGCCCACTATCCGGTATCTGATGAAGGAAGGGGCCAAGATAATCCTGGCAACGCACTTGGGTCGCCCTGACGGAAAAGTTGTGGAATCTTACCGTTTAGACAGGGTGGCCGAGCGTTTAAGCGAGTTGTTGGGGCAGGAAGTGAAGAAACTTCCAGATTGTGTGGGCGAGGAGGTAGAAGCCGAAGTCGCCACGATGCAGCCGGGTCAGGTGGTGCTATTGGAAAACGTGCGGTTTCACCCCGGTGAAGAGGAAAACGACCCGGAATTCGCGGCCAAGCTGGCAGCTCTGGCTGATGTCTATGTCAACGACGCGTTTGGGACCGCTCACCGCGCTCATGCATCCACGGCGGGCGTAGCCCGCTATCTTCCCAGCGCAGCCGGCTTCCTTATGGAGAAAGAGGTCACCATGCTGCGCCAGGTGCTGGAGAGCCCCGCCAGACCTAGGATAGCCATCGTGGGCGGAGCCAAGGTATCCGACAAGATGGGGGTATTAAAGAATCTGCTTGATAAGGTGGATACTATCATAATCGGCGGAGGAATGGCTAATACTTTTCTCAAGGCCCAGGGCTACTATATCGGGAATTCACTGTGTGAGGATAAGCTGCTGGACTTCGCGCGCTCTCTGATGAAGGAGGCTGAAGAAAAAGGGGTAAGGGTTTGCCTGCCGGTAGACGTGGTGGTGGCGGACAGACTGGCCGCCGATGCCGCCAGCCGTGAAGTTCCGGTGAGTGAGATCCCTGAGGGATGGATAATCGTGGACATCGGCAGCAATACGGTAAAGGCCTTTGCCGAAGTCATCAAATCGGCCCGCAACATCATCTGGAACGGGCCCATGGGGATTTATGAATTTGAGAGATTTGCCCGGGGCACGGAGGAGATAGCCAAAGCAGTGGCCGAATCAGATGCTATCAGTGTCGTAGGGGGAGGGGACTCCCTGGCCATCATAACCCGTCTGGGGTTGGATGACAAGATCACCCATATCTCTACAGGCGGAGGGGCCACCTTGGAATTCCTGGAGGGCAAGGTTTTACCCGGGGTGGCCAGCTGCGAGGAATACCAGCTCGTGGGGTGAAATCGCGGGTGAAGAGAACTCCGATTATTGCCGCCAACTGGAAAATGCATAAGACGGTGGGAGACGGTCTGGAATTTATCGAAGAATTATTGACCTTGCTGGGTTCGGGTCCGCAGGCCGTTGAGGTAGTCATTTGTCCGCCTTTCACGGCTTTGTATCCCCTGGGACAAAGATTGCAGGGCACCGCGATAAAGCTGGGGGCCCAAAACATGTTCTGGGAGGACTGGGGTGCTTACACCGGTGAGGTATCGCCGGGCATGCTGCGCGAGACCGGTGCGGAATACGTTATCATCGGTCACTCGGAGAGGCGCCGGTTGTTGGGCGAGACTGATAGAACCGTGAACCTCAAGATAAAACGGGCTTTGGCTTGGGGATTGCGTCCCATAATGTGCGTGGGCGAAACTTTGGCCGAACGCGAAGCGGGAAAGGCGGTGGCGACTGTCCGGCGGCAGCTCGTGGAAGGGTTAGAAGGAGTAGAACTGACACAGCCGGGGTTGGTCGTAGCCTATGAACCGGTATGGGCCATCGGTACCGGAGTGAACGCTCTTCCCCAGGATGCTCAGGAAATCAGCCGGTTGATCCGGGAAGACCTGGCAGGGATGTTCGGGAGCTCAGTGGCTGAGGGGGTTCGGATACTCTACGGCGGCAGTGTGAATCCATCGAATATCGGGGGCTTTACCTGCCAGCCCGATATAGACGGAGCTTTGGTGGGGGGAGCAAGCCTTGAGGCGCGTTCCCTGGCACAGATAGTGAAAGAGACGGAGGCAACAGTTCATGGCAGCTAGACCGTTGGTGCTGATGATCCTCGACGGTTGGGGATTGTCTGAGGCGTGTCCTTCTAATGCTATAACCTTGGCTGATCCGAGGAATTTCTACCGCCTGCAAGCAGAGTATCCTTATACCTGTTTGGAGGCATCTGGCCGGGCTGTGGGGCTCCCTGAGGGGCAGATGGGTAATTCGGAAGTGGGGCACCTTAATATCGGCGCCGGCAGGATTGTCTACCAGGAGATAACCAGGATTACAGAAGCTATCGAGGACGGCTCGTTTTTTGAAAACCCGGAACTGGTTGCAGCTTTGGAACATGCCAAGAGCCGGGGCGGAGCCGTTCACCTGATGGGACTAGTTTCAGACGGTGGGGTTCACAGCCACCTCGAACACCTCTATGCCCTCCTGGAGCTGTGCCGGAGAAAAGGGGTTAACGAGGTATTCATTCACTGTTTCTTGGACGGAAGGGATGTCCCGCCTTCAAGCGCTTTGACCTACATAAGAGACTTGGAAGAACACATGAAAAAGCTCGGGGTGGGTAAGATTGCCACGGTTATGGGCCGGTACTGGGCCATGGACCGCGACAAGAACTGGGAGCGGGTGGAGAAAGCCTACCTTGCTATGGTGACGGGAGAGGGCATCAAGGCTGCCAATGCCCGGGCAGCGGTGCAGCGATCCTACGAACTGCGTGTGACCGATGAATTCGTGGAGCCGACGGTTATCGTGGATGCCGAGGGTCAACCATTAAGCACGGTGAAGGACGGAGATTCCATCATATTTTTTAATTTTAGAGCGGACCGGGCCCGCCAGATAACCCAGGCTTTTGTCGACGAAGAATTCAGCGGCTTCCACCGGCCGGTATTCCCACGAACCTATTTTGTGTGTATGACTCAGTATGACGTGACCATAGACGCTCCTGTTGCCTTTGGCCCCCAGAATTTGTCGAACACCCTAGGGGAGGTTCTGTCCCGGGCGGGCCTCCGCCAGCTCAGGATCGCGGAAACCGAGAAGTACGCTCATGTTACCTTTTTCTTCAACGGCGGAGTGGAAGAGCCCAACCCCGGAGAGGATCGAATTCTCATTCCATCCCCTCGTGTTCCTACCTACAACCTGAAACCGGAAATGAGCGCCTATGAAGTGACCGAGAGGGTTATCGAGGAGATTATGCAGGGAAAGTACGATGTTATCGTTTTGAATTACGCCAATCCTGATATGGTAGGACATACGGGGGTGCTAGAGGCTGCGGTCCAGGCCATTAAGGCAGTGGATGAGTGTATGGGCAGGGTTGTAGAAACGGTGAAGAGGATGGGAGGGATAACCATTGTAACCGCAGACCACGGCAACGCGGAAACCATGTGCGAACCCGGGACCGAGGAACCCCACACCGCCCACACCTGCTCGCGAGTGCCGTTTATTCTGGTCAGCGAGGAACACCGAAGATGCCGTCTGCGGAAAGGGGGCTCTCTTCGGGACATCGCTCCTACCATGCTTTTCTTGCTGAATCTGCCGGTTCCGCCTGAAATGACGGGGAAAAATTTGATACAGTGCTAGGGGTTGGTTGGCGGGTGAGGCGTCAATAAACTATTTTGAGAAAGGAGAGAGTGAAAGTGAGCATTATCACCGAGGTCTACGCCAGGGAAATTTTGGACTCACGCGGAAACCCGACGGTAGAGGTGGAAGTGCTTCTGGAAGATGGTACTATGGGAAGGGCTGCGGTCCCTTCGGGGGCCTCTACCGGAGCTTTTGAAGCAGTAGAGCTGCGCGATGGGGATCAAGAAAGATTTGGCGGCAAAGGCGTGCTCAATGCGGTAGACAATGTGAACACGGTCATCGCCCCTGAGGTCGTGGGGATGGACGCTCTGGACCAGGTCGGAATCGACCGGGTGATGATTGACCTTGACGGCACCGACAACAAAGGCAAACTGGGAGCTAATGCGATTTTAGGCGTGTCGATGGCTGTAGCCAGGGCGGCGGCTTCCTACCTGTCTATGCCTCTTTACCAGTACCTGGGAGGAGTGAACGCGAAAGAACTGCCGGTGCCGCAGATGAACATATTGAACGGGGGCAAGCACGCGGACAACAACGTTGACATTCAGGAATTCATGATACTGCCGCTAGGGGCTTCTTGTTTTGCCGAGGCCCTGCGTATGGGGGCAGAAGTGTATCACAGCCTCAAGAAGGTCCTGAGCAAGAAAGGGTTTTCGACCTCCATTGGTGATGAGGGGGGGTTCGCTCCCAACCTACCTTCAAATGAGGCTGCTATAGAGGTGATTTTGGAAGCCATAGAAGCGGCAGGCTACAAGGCGGGCCAGGATATTTATCTGGGCATCGACGTCGCTGCTAACGAGATATTTAAGGATGGCAAGTACGTTTTCGCCAGCACCGGACAGGAGATGACGGCAGAGGAACTGGTTGACTTCTACGATGCGTTGGTGCGCAAGTACCCCATAATATCTCTGGAAGACGGATTACAAGAAGAAGACTGGGAGGGGTGGAAAAAGCTTACCCGCAAACTGGGTAAGAAGATACAGATCGTCGGAGACGACATTTTCGTGACAAATCCCAGGCGTTTCACGACGGGGATAAAGAAGGGAGTTGCCAACAGCATACTCATCAAACTCAACCAGATAGGCACGGTAACCGAAACCCTGGATACCATCGAAATGGCTAAAAGAGCGGGATATACCTGCGTAATATCTCACCGTTCCGGGGAAACGGAAGACACCTTCATCGCGGACCTGGTAGTGGCAACCAATGTCGGCCAGATAAAGACGGGGGCCCCGGCGAGAACCGACCGGGTAGCGAAATACAACCAGCTTTTGCGCATTGAAGAAGAGCTGAGCGATATTGGGCTGTATCGCGGCTTAGGGGTTTTCTATAATTTGCAAAAATGAATACATTTTTGCACCCGCGTGTGCTACAATGTCTGTAGTTTGGACTAGTCTGGGAACGGGAGGTGAAATTTTTGCTAAAAATCATCGTTACTATATTGCAGGTTCTGGTGGGGCTCGGGCTTATCTCCACAGTCATCCTGCAATCGGGGCGCAGCGCGGGTATTTCAGGGGCTATTGCCGGTGGAGCCGAAGCTATATTCGGGAAGAAGAAAAGTAAAGGGCTGGACGAGCTTTTGAACCGCCTTACGAGTATTCTGGCCGTGCTTTTCATGATCCTTACCCTAGCTCTGGCGCTGATGGGATAACAGACAGATATAACAAGTGAGGAAAGGGTGAGACCAGTAGCCATGGATGTAACTGCAATTATTCCCGTATCAGGCGTATTTGCCTTGTTGTTTGTTGCGTACTTGACCAGCAGCATATTCAAGATGGACAGAGGCCCTGCAGAGATGCAGGTAGTGGCTGATGCCATCAGAGAGGGCGCTTACGCTTTTCTAAAGCGGCAGTACGGAACCATCATGACTTTGGCCGTAGTGGTGGCTGTACTCCTGTATTTCGTAACCGCGAAGCAGACGGTTGGTCCTGAGGGCAAGCAGGTGGTTATAGGATACCGCACGGCTCTGGCATTTTTCTTGGGCGCGACGTGCTCGGCTATTGCGGGATTCATCGGCATGTACGTAGCTGTCAATTCCAACATAAGGGCGGCAGCCGGGGCTTTGCGCAGCTTCCCGGATTCACTGAAGGCCTCGTTCCGGGGAGGGGCAGTAACAGGTCTGGCGGTAACCGCTCTCAGCCTGCTCGGAGTGTGGGGATTGTTCGTAGCTTACGGAGGCAGGACCAATCCGGAGCTTGCTCCATTACTGATTGTGGGATACGGGTTTGGAGCGAGTTTTGTGGCTTTGTTCGCCCAGTTAGGCGGCGGAATCTACACGAAAGCCGCGGACGTCGGTGCTGATATAGTCGGTAAGGTCGAGGCAGGAATACCGGAAGACGACCCTCGTAACCCGGCGGTTGTGGCTGACCTGGTGGGGGACAACGTCGGCGACTGCGCAGGACGTGGAGCAGACCTATTCGAGTCGACAGCAGCTGAGAACATAGGGGCGATGGTATTAGGGATAGCTTTGTTCCCGGTTTTTGGAGTCAACGGGTTGCTGTTCCCGCTGGTGGCGCGGGCCTTCGGGATTATTGCTTCCATAATCGGTATCATGTGTGTGCGCGGCAAGGAAGACGAAGACCCGATGTGGGCTTTGAACCGCGGGTACTTCGTGACCACTCTGTTTTGTATCGTCTTTATGTACTACGTGGTCAATACCATGCTGACCGGGGTCAATCCTGCGACCGGGGAAGCGATAAAATCGATGAACTTTTTCTGGTGTGCGGTGATAGGGATTGCCCTCAGCTACATCTTTGTTCTTCTCACACAGTACTATACGGATATTCATTTCCGGCCGGTTAAGGAGATCGCTAAAGCCTGCACTACCGGGCCTGCTACTACGATAATTCAGGGAACAGCCGTGGGTATGGAAAGCGTCGCTCTGCCGGTGATTTTTATATCGGCGGCCATCTACGGGGCATACGTCTTAGGTGCCACCAGCGGGCTGGGACCGGAAGGCGGGCTTTACGGCACTGCCGTAGCGACAATGGGGATGCTATCTACTTGTGCCTTTATCCTGGCCATGGACACGTTTGGACCCATCACTGACAACGCCGGCGGGATCGCAGAAATGTCAGGAGCTCCTGAGGCCGTACGGCTGCGTACCGACCGTCTCGATGCCTGCGGAAATACCTGCAAGGCTTTGACTAAGGGTTATGCTATAGGGAGTGCGGCTTTAGCCACTTTCCTGCTCTTCCGCGCGTATCTCGACGAAGTGGTGATAAAGGTCCAGACCTTGCCTGCGGAGAAAATTGCGGCTAATCCAGAACTGCAGATGATAGGCAAGCACCTCCCCGTAGACATAGGGAACGTGAAGGTATTCATAGGAGCTTTCGTGGCGCTGATGCTGGTATTTCTCTTCAGCTCGACTGCTATTCGGGCGGTGGGCAATGCGGCCCAGTCGGTTATAATTGAGGTGAGGAGACAGTTCAGGGAAATTCCCGGTCTGATGGAAGGGAAGGCTAAGCCGGAGTACGGTCGTTGTGTGGACATAGTCACCGCACGAGCTTTAAAGGAAATGGTGCTCCCCGGTATGTTGGTTGTGGTCACTCCCATCCTGGTCGGAATACTGTTGGGTCCGGCGGCTGCCGCTGCCTTCCTGATGGTGGGTACCATCGGCGGGGTGGTGATGGCCCTCTACCTGAACAACGGCGGGGGTGCCTGGGATAACGCCAAGAAGCTTATCGAACTAGGACATTACGGCGGTAAAGGATCAGAGGCCCATGCAGCCGGAGTAGTAGGAGACACGGTTGGCGACCCGTTCAAAGACACAGCCGGTCCGTCCCTGCACGTCTTGGTCAAGCTCATCAGCACGATTACTCTGGTCTTGGTAGGAAGTTTCTTCTTATTCGTATAGAATGGGTATTTGGGGAAGGGGTGGGAAGACCACCCCTTCTTGGTTTTGGGGAGGGTAGGCAGGTGCGTAACGTCTATCCTGAGGCAGAACCGTTCTTCTTAACCGGAGAATCGGGAACGGGGATCCTCCTGGTTCATGGTTTCACCTCTTCGCCATCAGAGCTGCGACCTCTGGGCGACGGGTTGAACCGGCAGAGCTTTACAGTGAGGGCTCCCTTACTTCCAGGTCACGGGTCCAGCCCAGCCCATCTCAACGAAACCGGCTGGCGGGACTGGTACGAATCCGTAAGGGACGAGATTACACATCTGGAGTTTCTTTGTGAGCGGATATTTCTGGTAGGACTTTCCATGGGCGGGCTGCTGGTGCTCAAGGCGGCAGCGGAGTTGCCGGGGATAAGAGGCGTTGTTACCATTAATGCGCCTGTGATGTTCAAGGGTTCTCTTGTCCCCTTTGCGCCTGTGTTGAGATTCATAAGGCCCTATATGCCCAAGAAGATGGATGAGAACTACCGCCGCATGAAAAAACAGAATCGGTTTGCCTATGATGAGGTTCCGGTGAAGGCATTTATCAGCGTAAAGCATTTGGCAAAACAGGTAGTGAAAGATTTGAAAAACGTTACTGTGCCGGTTTTGATATTTCAGTCTGAAAACGACGAGGCCATCGAAGAAAGAAGTGCCTTGGTCATTAAAAACCAGTTGGCAAGTCGCGACAAGACTTTGATCTGGCTGAAGGAATCGTCCCACGTAGCCACGATGGGGCCAGAACTTCCCTGTATTACGGACACGATATGTGATTTTATCAGAAAAAACCAATGAACATGCCAGTTGGCGAAGAGCCTGCCGCAGATTTACTTTGGAGAAGGGGGATTGAACAGGAGAATGACTAGAGAACAAGCGATGGAACTATTAAAAAAGCATCTGAAAAACAAGAATCTTTTCAACCACTGTCTTGCGGTTGAGGCGATAATGCGCGGAGTGGCCAGGAGGTTTGGAGAAAACGAGGAAGAGTTTGGGCTGGCCGGTCTCTTGCATGACATAGACTATGATTCCACCGCCAATGACCTCACCCGACATTCGCTGGTGGGGAGCGAGATACTGGCAAAGGAGGGGCTTTCCCCGGAGATCGTTTACGCGGTGAAGGTTCACAATGATGCTCACGGTTTGGAGCGCAGGTCTCTTATGGACAAGGCGCTGTACGCTGCCGACCCGGTCAGCGGGTTTATTGTTGCGGGAGCGCTCATCCGGCCGGAAAAAAAGCTGGAGGTCCTAGATGTTGAGTTTTTGCTTAACCGTTTTAAGGAAAAGTCGTTTGCCCGCGGAGCCCGACGGGAACAGATGGCCGCTTGTGAGGAATTCGGAATGAGCCTGCCTGAGTTTCTGGAGCTGTCCCTGAAAAGCATGCAGGCGATAGCGCCGGTTCTGGGGCTGTAAGGGGGCAGGTTTTGAAAGCGGGGGGATACAGTTGATAACTCGCGAGGAAGTAATCGCTTATATGGAGCAGAAGGGTTACCGGCCGCTAGGGTATATGGAGCTTAAGGAAGCGCTGAATATTGCCGACGAGGATGAAACGTCTTTTGCCAAGCTCCTAGGACGGCTGGAAAAAGAAGGGGAGATCGTTCAGACCCGGAAGGGTAAATACGGCCTGCCCCGGATGATGAACCTGGTCCGGGGGATCATATCGGTAAGCCCCAGGGGCTTCGGCATCGTGCGGCCCGACGACGGGTCGGAAAAAGAGATATTCGTTTACGGCAGGGATCTCAACGGGGCCATGCACCACGACCGGGTCATGGTCAGGATAAGCCGAACCGGGGTGGGGGGGCAGCGTCCGGAAGGCGAGGTTATCCGAGCCCTGGAGAGGGCGCACCGCCAGATAGTGGGAACCTACCGTAAGCTAAAACCGCTTCCCCAGGTGATTCCCGATGATCCCCGTTTGCTTTATCCAGTGTACGTGAAACCCAAGGCGAGAGCGAAGATAAACGACGGCGACAAAGTAGTCGTAGAGATCACCGTCTGGCCGGATAAGGACAGGTATCCGGAAGGCAGGATACTGGAGGTCCTGGGACGCAAAGGGGAGCCGGGACTGGATGTTCTATGCATCGTCAGGAAATTTAATCTCCGGGATGAATTTCCTCGCCAGGTACTGGAGGAAGCTCGTCGGGTCGCGGTTTTACCCGCGGCAGAAGAGATGCACGGCCGGAGAGACATCCGGGATTGGAAGATGGTGACAATCGACGGAGAAGATGCGAAGGACCTGGATGACGCTGTTTCCATCGAAAGGCTTGAGGATGGCTACCGGTTGGGGGTGCATATTGCCGATGTTTCTTACTATGTGAGAGAAGGGAGCCATCTCGATAAAGAGGCCTTCAAAAGGGGAACCAGCGTGTATTTGACCGACCGGGTGCTTCCCATGTTGCCTCCAGAGCTGTCAAACGGCATCTGCAGCCTCAATGCGGGAGAGGACAGGCTGGCGGTCAGCGTGGTGATGGAAATAGATGAAAAAGGGGAGGTGAAAGATTACGAGATTTTTCGGTCGGTGATACGGGTCAAGGAAAGAATGACCTACACCGATGTTAACAAGATCCTCCTGGATAACGACACAGAGCTCCGCAGGCGCTACCATGACCTGGTTTCAGATTTTGAAGTTATGGGCGAACTCTGTCGTATACTGCGCAAACGGCGGATGGACCGTGGGGCTTTAGATTTTGATTTCCCGGAAAGCAGAATAATCGTGGATGAACGGGGATGGCCGGTGGTGGTGGCGAGGCTGGAGCGGCAGTTGGCAGAAATGATAATAGAAGAGTTCATGATAAAAGCAAATGAAGTCGTAGCCGAACACCTGCACTACCTCGGGGCACCGATGCTGTTCCGCGTCCACGAGAGGCCGGATGAAGACAGCATTAGGGAGCTGAACCGTGTCCTCGGCGTATTCGGCTACCGGATAAAGGAGACCGAGGTCCGGCCCAAGAACATCCAGGAGGTGCTCGAAAAAATTAAAGACCGGCCGGAAGAAAGAACCATCAGCACTATGATACTTCGCTCCATGCGGCACGCCCGGTACGCGCCGCAGCCTCTGGGGCATTTCGGTCTGGCCTCGGCTTACTATACTCATTTCACCTCGCCTATTCGCCGGTACCCGGACCTCATCGTCCACCGGGTGTTGACTCACCTGTTGGAAAAAGGTGCAATCCCGGCGAAGAAAAGGTTGGCCTGGGAGGCAAAGATGCCCGCCTTAGGGGAACATTCTACTTTGCGGGAGATCGCCGCGGAAGAGGCCGAGCGGGAGTCGGCGGACCTGAAGAAGGCCCAGTACATGAAGCAGTTCGTGGGAGAGGTTTTTGATGCGGTCGTGTCTAGTGTGACTTCATTCGGCCTGTTCGTCGAACTCGAGAATACCGTGGAAGGATTGGTGCACGTGTCGTCCATGGCCGACGATTACTACGAGTTTGACGATAGGAGCTTCAGCCTAGTAGGCATCCACACCGGGAAGACTTTTCGCATCGGGGACCAGGTCAAGGTGCAGCTGGTAAACGTCAATGTCGACGAAGCTAAAATCGATTTCGAGTTAGTCAGATAGGATCGGGCAAAAGCGCTCGGCTTCCCGGCAGTTGACGGGGTTTACAGGCCGTTATATAATAAAACTGCAATTACAAGGCAGTTATACGAGCAACCCTGGCTGGAGAAAGGATGTTTTCAACTCGGGTCGGGGTTTATTTTATCGGTAAGAGGCAGGCTTCAAGATGAAGAAGGAAAGTTACAAGGTCGTTATCGAGAACCGCAAAGCCCGACACAACTACCATATAGAAGAGACTTATGAAGCCGGCCTTTGTCTGGTGGGAACAGAGGTCAAGTCCCTGCGTGAAGGCAAGGGCAACCTCCAGGACGCTTACGCTGAGGTGAAGGACGGCGAGGTGTGGGTAAACAATTTCCACATAAGTCCCTATGAAAAAGGCAACCGTTTCAACCACGAACCCAAGCGTCCCAAGAAGTTGCTCCTGCACCGGCGGGAGATAAACCGTCTGTATGGGCTGGTGCAAAAAAAGGGGTACACTTTGATTCCACTGCGTGTATACTTTAAAAATGGGAAGGCCAAGATGGCCCTGGCGGTTGCCCGCGGCAAAAAGATGCACGACAAGCGCGAAGACATAGCGGCAAGAGACATGAAGCGGGAGATGGAAAGGGCTATCAAAGGCAAGTAGGCTAAAGCACAAGGGGGCGTACTGGTTTCGACGGGGGACAAGATGGGTTGAGTAGCGAGCCGAGTTGCCGCCAGCTCGTAAAAACGGCGGGAAAACAATAACTGCCAACAACGAACTAGCTCTGGCAGCTTAATGCTGCCACGTCCGGCCGGTCAGCCCTACGGGCCGGTACAGGGCGTCACCCAGTAGGGATACTCCGGAGGCTCTTCTCCCTGGGGGCTTCTGGGGGAAAGCTACAGGGATAGCCTGAAGGTAGCCTGTCTGTGGGCGGCTTGATGGCGAAAACTAAAACACAGACTGCGCTCGGAGAGACTCAGCTGGTCTTTCTTCCGGACGGGGGTTCGACTCCCCCCGCCTCCACCA
>CAYONS010000018.1:0-29495 GCA_964405385.1 uncultured Syntrophothermus sp. | reverse complement strand
ATCGAGTGGGCTGTGATGAGCGGCCCCGTGGGTTCGAATCCCACCCTCTCCGCCATTGGGAATAAGAAGAGACGCAAAAAGGGACGGTTCCTACGCGTCAAAGACAGGGTTGACGCACAGGACCCGTCCCTTTTATGTCTTGTGTCAGCCTCTTTTTATGTCATTGCCATGCGGGAATGGGGAGAACGGCGGTTGCGCTTGCTGCGGAGTATACATCGGCAACGCGCGCTCCAAGAAATTCCACCGGGTCGAATGTCAGTGGGCTCAGGAGATAAGTCTGAATAACTGTGTGGAGTTCAGCGCAAGAGAAGATGCTATTTCCGCCGGCTACGAACCGTGCAAGGCATGTCTGCCTTAATTAAAACAGGAAAGGGTCTTCAAGCGAACAGGCTGACGCTCCCCGCACAGTGTTTCCAGACAGCCCGACGGCCCCCTGGTGAAGGGGGCCGTCTCTTGGGTGGATTGCCTTTTTTGCCTGCCGGTACAGTCCTTCTTACAGTTTGAATTTTCCTGTCGCTTCTTCCAAATGTTTGGCAACCGTAAGGACCTCCTGGGCATTGGCGGCTATTTCTTCCGTGGAGGCGGTAAGCTCTTCTGCCGATGCGGAGATTTCCTCGGCGGAAGCGGATGTTTCCTCCGATACCGCGCTTATCGCTTGCAGCCTCTCCAGAACCACGTCCTTGGCTTTGACGGTGCTCGCGACTTCCCGGAAAGTCGCCTCAACTGCAGGGGCGATGGAAGCTACCGAGCCCAGGATGTCGTCGAAGGACTTGAGTGTGTCCCCTACTTTTTCGATCTGTGAAGCCACTTGTTTTCCTGCTTCCTCCGAAGTGCCGACAACTTCTGTGGTTTCGGCTATTATGACGTTGAGAAGTGCGCTGATCTTGTCGGAGGAGGCTTTTGATTCTTCGGCCAGTTTGCGCACCTCTTCGGCTACGACGGCAAACCCCCGGCCTGCCTCTCCGGCGCGAGCGGCTTCGATAGCCGCGTTCAAGGCGAGCAGGTTCGTCTGTTCGGCTATGCTGTTGATGACGTCCAGAATTTCTCCTACCTGATTCACGGAGCTGTTCAGGGCTTTGAGCCGTTCCGCCACGGATCTAAAAGCTTCGCGTACTTCTTCGATAGAGCCGACGAGGATATCCAGTTCTTTCTTGCCCAGGTCGGCGAGTTGAGAAGTGTTGTCGCTGTTCTGTTTAACGGTGTTGAGCTGGCTGTACACCCGGTCCAGGTTGGAGGCGATGTCATTCATCAGCTGCAGGATATCCTGCAGGTTGCTTGCCTGTTCCCCTGCCCCTGATGCCACCTGTTCAATTGCTCGGGCGACCTCGTTCGATGAGGAGGCGATTTCCTCGGAAGCAGCCCCTAAGGTTTCGGAGCTGCCGACCAGGGTCTGAGCTTGAGCCTTGAGGTCTTTGACCAGGGAAACGATATTCGTCTGCATGGTAGCCAGGGCGTTGGTCATTTGTCCTATCTCATCTTTTCGTTTGAGATAACCTGTTGCTCTATGCTTTTCGTCAAACGTGAAATCGTAACCCGCCAAGCGGTTAAGAATCCCTGTGAGGTCGATGATGGGAACTGATATGTTTCTTGCCATGAATGCGGTAACCGCCAGTGCCAAGATTACAATCAAAAGCGATGCGATGACCAGGGCGCGCTTTAGTGTTGCGGTTTTGGCGAGCACTTCTTCAACAGGAACGTTTATGCCTATGGACCAGCCGGCGCTCTTTATAGGGGCGTAACCGACAAACTTGCTGACGCCTTTGTACGTGTACTGGCTGATGCCTGTTTCCCCTTGAGCCATTTTGGCAATTGTGGCCGCCAGTTCACTTAGGGATGGATCGGACTTGGCGGCCTCAATGAAGTTGGTCCGGTTGATAACTTGTTCCGCATCAGGATGAGCGATGATGGTTCCAGCAGAGTCCACGGCAAAGCCGTAACCGGTTTTGCCGTAGTTGACAGAGGATACCATCTGGTTCAGCCTGGTTGCATCTACAACCCCAATGAGAACTCCGGTAATCGCGTTGGTATAATAGTCTCTGACAGGTGTCGCGTACACGATGACCACAGACTTGTTAATCTTGTGGACTATGGTACTGGAAACGACCGTCTTGCCGCTCAAAGCCTCCTTGAAGTATTCGCGATCGGCTATATTGGACGAGGTGCCGTTAGGGAAGAAGATGTTGCCCTGCCGGTCGGCTATTCCGAATTGGTTGTATCCTTGATCGCGAAGCCGTTCTTCTTCTTCGCGAAGGGCTTGCAGCTTTTCTTCCAGGGTAGCCGCTCTGTCTCCCGATTTACCCCGGATGATATTCCTGGCTGCCAGGCACTCAACTATGACTATTCGACTCTGGATGAGGGTGTCTACGGTCTCGGCCGCCTGCTTCGCGGTAACGAGCAGAGCGTTGCACGCTTCCTCGCGCAGTAATGCCGCGGCTCGGTTGTAACTCACTAGGCCCAGTATCAAACACCCGGCCAAGACTATAAGTCCAAAAATAGCGGTTATTTTTGCCTGAAGACTTTCTCTCAGTTTTCTCATCCGGATTAGCTGCTCCCGCGAGACGGGAAGCAGTCCCCCCTTTCCTTGATGTAATCGATGCCACTGCCATAATATGGGATGAACGCAGAGACGGGTGCTATAAGCGACGCAAAAATCACTGCTTTTTCTCTCAAACCACCTCCTGAGTCACCAAAGGTAGTTTCCTTTGACCCTCGAGGGGGTTCCAGGGTCTACAAAGTAAGACAGTCAGGGATGCAGTACCACCCCGACCTGAGACAGAGATACTAGGACCTAGATCATGAGTTTATTCACATTTTCGTAGATTCAGCAGAATATGTCAAGACATGTCAACAAAGCAGGAAAAAGACATAATACGGTAAAAATAAGGAATAATTCTGGTGGGTGTTGTGAGGGTAACACGTGGAGGCAATGCATGGTGCTGACACAAGGAAAACCCGCCTTGTGCCAGCAGCACCTCAATTGCAGCAACCGGCCATAAGACTGCCGGGCGCTACCGGTTAGATTACCTTTTTGTCACAGGCATTCTAATGCCTTTTCCAGTTCCGAAAGGCTCGGGCAGGAGAAGACGCGGTCGCAGTGAGGGGCATACTCCAGCATGCGGCTGTCGCCTCTGCCCCACATCCGCTTGGGTTCGGGGTTGAACCAGTAGACTTTTCTGGCTTTTTCTTTGATCTCGGCCAAGGCCCAGGTCTCGTCGGCAAACCAGTTATTGCGCGCATCACCGAATATAAGAACCGTAGTCTTGTGAGAAAGCAGCTGACCGTGTTGCTGCACGAATCTCTTGAGGCTGGCGCCGTAGTTCGTGTAGCCTCTGGCTCCCAAAACCGTACGGTGTCTCTTTAGGACTTTGTTACGCAGCTCCAAGGGGTCGCCCGAGGCCAAGAGCGCAGTTACCTCGGCTATATCTTCGATAAAGGCGAAAGACCGAAATTCTCGGAAGAATCTCTGCATGGAAGCCAGCAAGGCCAGAGCGAAGCAGCTGAAGTTCATGACCGATCCGGAAATGTCGCAGATAGCTACTATAACAGGCTTTTCTCGCTGTTTCTTCATCGTTATGATGTCCAAGAGAACCCCGCCGGTTGCCATGCTCTTACGCAGGGTCTGGCGGTAGTTGACCGTATAGCGGAGGTCCACTTTCGTCTTTTTTTTGAGACGGGCCGCCAGCCGCTTAGCGACGACGGGAAAGAGCGCCTCGATTTTGTGTATGTCTTGAAGGTTGGCTTTACCAAGAGGCTGGTCTAACGGCGAGCGCCTCTCCTGGGAAAGCCCGCCTCGCAGGGCCTGCATCCCCTGTACAGGAAGCGCGTCGGCCGCGTAAACCGCCGTGGAGGCTTCCTGGGACCTGCCTTCCTCAGGGGTCCCCCAGGGTTTGCGGGCCTTATGATTTCGCCCCTTGCCGCCACGGAAATGGTGCTCATAGACGGAGTTGAAGGCAGAAAGATGCCCGTGATCTTTTACCAGGGTGCTGCATAAAGCGGTGTAGAAGAAACTTTCCTCTTCCCAATCCACAAGGAGCAGGGCCTCAACACAGTCCTGGGCTTGCCCGGGGGTGACCGGAACACCTTCCCGGCGCAGATCTTCAAAAAAGGATTGCAATGCCGCCAAGAAACTCATGCCGTTCCCCGCCTTTATCTTCTGGTAACTGAGAGCGGTGTCTGTCTGAAAGTAAGGTCTTTGCGTGAGCGCACCATTCGCTCCAGTTTCTCTAGGTCCTCGCGGTGCTTGATGATGACGTTCAGGGTTTCTAAAGCCACATCTGGGTCGAGGTCATCGACCCCCAGTTCCAAAAGGGCAGCAGCCCAGTCGATGCTCTCGGCTATGCTCGGCAGTTTTTTGAGATCTACCTGGCGGATGTGGTGGACGACGGAGGCTACCTTGGCAGCCAGCATGTCGGATATGCCAGGGACTTTCAGCTTCAGGATGCGCTGCTCCAATTCCGCGCTGGGGAAATCCAGGTACAGATACAGACAGCGCCGTTTCAAGGCTTCAGACAGTTCCCGGGTGGCGTTGGAAGTCAGAAAAACGTAAGGGATATTGCTGGCTCGAATGGTACCGAGCTCGGGAATGGTGATCTGGAACTCGGAAAGCAGCTCGAGCAGCATGGCTTCAAATTCAAAATCAACTTTATCTATCTCATCGATGAGAAGCACGCAAGGGCTTTCAGAACTAATGGCCTGCAAGAGCGGCCGGCGCAGGAGGTAAGTTTCGGAGAAAATATCCTGTTCCACTTCGTGAGTGTCAACCTCCTGGTGAACCACTGCCTGTATGTGAAGCAGTTGGCGCTTGTAGTTCCATTCGTAAAGCGCTTTGGCCTCATCGATACCTTCGTAACACTGAAGCCTTATCAAGGGTATGTTTTTCATCTTGCTGACCGCCTGAGCCAGTCCTGTCTTGCCGACACCGGCAGGTCCCTCAATGAGCAATGGTTTCTTCAATGCTTCTGCCAGGAATACTACGGTAGCAGTCTTGTCGTCACATATATACCCGGCTGCCAGTAACTGATCCTTGATGCTGGTTATCTGTTCTTTCATTCGCCCCATTCCTTTCGAGTTTCTCGGAGTGTTAAATCCATTATACCTTACCTGACTGCTGGTGCAAGCAAAAGGGGACGGTTCCTCTGTGTCAATGCTCGCATTGACACAGAGGAACCGTCCCCTTTTGCGTCGTTGTGTATCCACTAATTCACGAGCCGGTTCTTGAGCATTATCAGAGGAAAGCGCAGAGTCAACACGAAAAAGAAAAAAAGCCAGATGAGATGATACCAACATGAGGGCCTGATGGAGCCCAGCACCAGGGGCCTGACTACTTCGACCGCATGATAAAGTGGGGCAAACCAGGCCAGGGTACGGAATAGAGGAGGCAGGCTCTCCAAAGGGAAGAACACCCCACAGACCAGGAACATGGGAGAAATGACAAGGGTGAAGAAATAGTTATAAGAATCGTAGTTGGGAGCCAGACTGGTCCATATAAGAGAAAGATTGGCAAAGACTCCCGTCATGAGGATTAAGGGCAGTGGAACCAAAAGAGCCCACGGTGATCGTACCAAGCCGAACATGGCTACCACCAGCAGAAACACTGAGCCGTACAACGTGCCTTTAAAAACGGCGTAAACGATTTCACCCATGACTACATCTTCTGCGCTGGCGGGCGTTGCTGCCATGCTGTGAAACACTTTTTGAGGACCCATGCGGGTGAAGCTGCCGTAAGTGGCCTCATAACAGGTGGCGAACATGGCTGAAGATGCGGTGAGGGCAGGCCCTATGAACTGGATATAGGGTATTCCGCTTTCCAGGGCTACGTAAGTTCCAAGGCCGATGCCCATGGCCCAAAGGTAAAGTACAGGCTCAATGAAGTTAAACATGATGTTCGACAGCCAGGTCTTTTTAAAGACCAGGAGGTGACGATAGAATATGGCCTTAATATGGTAACAGGAAAGGTCTGGGAGAGACCAGAAGCCTCTTAGCGCCGACCTTACCTTGGCCATAAAGCTGTGATTCGGCATCCCATCACTTCCCCGTAGCTGTTTTCTCCGTGTCTGCTTCCTCCAGCCTGAGCCCGGTGAGCTTGAGGAAAACGTCTTCCAGATTGGCCGGCCGCAGCTGCTGCCAGGAGAAAAAACCACAGCGCTCCGCGTCTCCGTTGGTGAGACGGTGCGAAAGCTCTTTGCCCCGGTCGGTGAATAAGACCAACCGGTTACCCATCGAAAGCCAGCCTTTAACCAATTCATTTCCAGCCGCGACGAGGCTGGGGTGACAGGAGGGTTCGGCTTCGACTTCCAGGGCCTCTCGAGCAGCATGCTTGACTACCAGTTCTGACGGTCGGCCCTGTTCGATTATCTTTCCCCGGTGCAAAATCAAAAGGCGGTCACACAATTGGCTGGCCTCCTCCAGGTAGTGGGTGGTCAGGAGGATGGTCGTACCCTCAGCAACGAGCTGGCGCAGTCGCTGCCAGATAAGGCGCCGCGCGTAAGGATCGAGGCCAGTGGTAGGTTCGTCTAAAATGAGTACTTCCGGACGGTTTATCAGGGCCCGCCCTATGGTCAGCCGCCTTTTCATGCCGCCGGAAAGGTTTTCGACTGGGGTATTGCTCTTATCTTGAAGGTCCAAGAATGCCAATATTTCGGAGGCTCTGCGATGAGCTTCCTCGGAGCGGATGCGAAAATACGAGGCATAGACCAAGAGGTTTTCCATAGCGGTGAGCTCAGGATCCAGGGCGTCCTCTTGGGGAACCACTCCTATGCGGCTTCGCACCAACCTTGGTTTTCGGCTTACGTCAAGACCTGACACAAAAATGGTCCCCGACGTAATCGGAGACAATCCGTAAATCATTCTCACTATAGAAGTTTTGCCGGCTCCGTTGGGACCGAGAAGTCCAAAACACTCTCCCCGGTATACGGAAAAAGAAACCCCGGCGACCGCGGTCAGACTGCCATACCTTTTCACCAGATCCATAGCCTGTATTACGACCTGCCTGTCCAGACCCCCCACCTCGATCACTGCGGCCTTAATCCTAATTATAACTCGATTTTTCTTTGCTCATATCGCCGGCGTGTTTATTTGAACTTTACCGGCACCCGTACCTTATCCAGTTCTGAACCGTCCTTGGGGCTGTACCAAAATGCTTCCACGTAACCTTGCTCCGTTGCCGGTTTGGAGAATTCAATCGAGACGTCGAAAGTACCGCGTTCCGGAGCGCCTGCGGTTGCCGTCGTAAAGGTCTCGGTCAGCTTGTTGCCGTTCGCGTCCAGCACACGTAGATTAACTGTAGCCTCGAACACCCGAGCCGTCCCCGAAACCTTGACTGGGCTTTGAATCGTGTCTCCGGGCTGAGGCGAGGTAACCCAGATGGCGGGCTCCCATACTACGGACAGGTTGCGTTCGAACGGCTGGTCATATAGTCCCACGTGTCCCCACCAGTCGCGGGTTCGTTCATCGATTTTTCCTTCTACCGAAAAGGATACCTTCTTGATATCGGGGAACTCGGTCAGGGTATTGACTATGCTTTGAATACCCAGGGCTTCGCCGGTACTGCCCACGTTCGCCTTCAGGACTTCCCGGGAAAAGTCCATCGTAGCTACCCCATTTTCCACTTTAATCCCTAAAACTTTCGTGTCCGGGGGGATTACTGCGGAGGCTCCCGGGGTGGTGGGCGTGCCTTTGATCAGCTCTTCCACCGCGGCGACGCGGACGTCTTTGTCGGTCTTCACCTTATGGACCTCACGTACCAGATAAGCGTCGGTAGAGGTGAACTTGAGATAATAAACCGCAACCGAAACCTCTTTCTCTGTTGGGGGTTGGGGAGTGGGGGAAGGGGCATTGTCGTTCGCGCTCTTTTGCCCGCAACCGGCGGCCATACAGAGCGTTACAACGAGGAGTAAAACCATCAGCCTGTAAACCGGACTCTTCATTTTCGGCACCACCTTTCTTGGATTCGCGACGGGGTAACAGGTTACATTGGTAAGTATACCAAGATCACGGCCAAACATGAATCACAGAGTCAAGACCAGAAATTCACTATCTTATGAAATAAGAGACTCGCCCCGAGCATTGTACTTATGCTTGCAATTGCCGGCAGAGGACGGTAAAATAAAGTGGCGGTTGAGTATAAACGATATTTAGTGAAAAGGATTGGCCAAGCGGTCTTCTTCGCGCGGAGAGATGGCTGAGTGGTCGAAAGCGCTCGACTGGAAATCGAGTAGACGGGGCACAACCTCGTCTCGAGGGTTCGAATCCCTCTCTCTCCGCCATCAAGGATTATCAAGGGGTTTCAGCCCCCTTTTTATTTTGGAAAGCTGTGAAAACAAGCACAAGCGCGGCGCTCGACACCGCGGTGTGCCATTTTTGTGCCCAAAAGGTGCAGCACCCGGCGGCAAACGTTGTCGAGCGCGGTTTGTGAGCGGGTCGATCGAACGTGCGTTTCCGTCATTTTCAGGTGCCCTGGGTTGAGGACCTGTGGGAAAGAGGGGACGGGGGTATTGGTCTTTCGGGTGAGCACGGAGCTGATATAACTCCGACTCATAGCTGGGTATTCCGCAGAAAAGAGGGGACGGGGGTATCTGTCCTTCGGCTGGTGAGAAGCCAAGCCGTCCCCAGCGTGAAGCGGGAAGGGGGCGAGGGGGAACAGCTTGAGGTAGCTGTCCCCGAGCACGCGCCGGTCCTGGAGGAAGAAAGGGAAAAATGGCGAAAGCAGATTATATATTTAGCGTGCGAAAGTGCCCGGGCAAGGGGGGGTTAGGAGGTTATGGGAGGAGATATTGAGCGGGCAGCCGGGTGCCTCTTAGGCGGGGCGGTAGGCGATGCCCTGGGGTGGCCGGTGGAGTTTTCCTCGTGGGCGGAGATAAGGGAAAGATTTGGCCCCCAGGGAGTTACGGGGCTGACGAGGGCCCCGGGCGGCTTGGCCGAGGTCACGGATGACACCCAGATGACCCTGTTCACGGCAGAGGGGCTTTTGCAGGCGGAGTGCGAGCGGGCGGAAAGCGGCCTGTGGAGGCCGGCAGAACACATCCACGGAGCCTATCTGCGCTGGCTCCATACCCAGGGGGTAAAAAGCCGGTTCCCGGGATTCAAACGGGTGAAGAACCGGGGCTGGCTGGTCAGGATCCCGGGGCTGTACCACAAGCGGGCACCGGGGGTGACCTGCACCGGCGCGCTCTCGGGAGCGGGGGTGGGGACGCCCGACAACCCCTTGAACAGCAGTAAAGGCTGCGGAGGGGTCATGAGGGTGGCTCCGGTGGGGCTTGCCCCTTTCGTTTCCGAGCCTTTCACCCTGGGGTGCCAGGCGGCGGCCTTGACTCACGGCCACCCCACGGGCTGGCGGGCAGGCGGGGCCTTGGCCTTGATAATCCGGCGCCTCACAGAAGGAGCCGCTTTGACGGAAGCGGTCGAAGAAGCGCTGGCCAGGCTTGAAAAGTGCCCGGGCTCCCAAGAATGCCGCGAGGCCCTGGAGTTTGCGCTGAAGCAGGCTAGGAACAAGAGCCCATCGGTCGAGACGGTGGAGGATATAGGGGAAGGGTGGACCGCGGAAGAAGCCTTAGCTATCGCCGTGTACTGCGCCCTGGCAGCCGAAAACGACTTCAAAGCCGGGGTGCTCCTCGCGGTCAATCACGGCGGGGACAGCGACAGCACCGGGTCCGTAACCGGCAACATCCTCGGCGCCCTTCTCGGGCGCGCAGGCATTCCCCGGCAGTGGCGGGAAGGGATCGAGCTGGCGGCGGTCATCGAGGAGATGGCGCAGGACCTGCTGACCGGGTATGAAGACAGCCCTGCCTGGCGGGAAAAGTACGGGAGGTAGCCGATCAGTCGGCAATATCACCCTTTGAAAGCTTGTCCAGTTCTTGTTGGAGTTCCTTTTCTTTGGTATTAAGGTTCCCTATTTTGACACTGACAGTATCGCGTGTTCGGCTGTCAAATCAGCGGCGGGTTTGGTATAATGTAACCACGGAGGTGACTACTGTGGAATTTGCGAACGTCAGGGATCTGAAGGCCCGTGCCAGCGAGTTCATACGCAAAAAAGAGCCGGTAATGGTTTTTCGGGGCAGCAAACTGGCAGGGATTTTTATTCCCTGGGAGGACATAAACATCGAAGACGAAGTTCGTAAGGCAGTTCTCAAGGCTCTTGCAGAGAAAATTGCCGGCGAGAGAGAGGAAAAGGGAATAACCGAGGAAGAGGTGTTGGAAGACTTTGAAGCTTTCAGGAAAGGTCGCCATAGACGCTAACGCCATACTGTCTGCTTTGATAGGCGGCAAAGCCGTCAAAGTATTCGTTGAGGCCGAAGGGGTCGAATTTGTGACAACTGCCAGGGTAAGTGCCGAGGTTAGGGAATACATTCCGGTTCTGGCGAAGAAAAAGGGCCTAAACAGAGGCAACATGGAGGCGATTTTTTCGCTGTTGAATTTAGAGATTGTGCCGGAAGATGTTTACCGGCCTTGTCTCCCAAAAGCCTTAGACCTGGGCGGCAAACGGGATCCCGACGACGCCGACCTTGTGGCCCTGGCTCTTGCTCTAAACTGCCCGGTGTGGACAAACGACAACGACCTGATTGAACTGGCCGAAATCAAGACCCTGACGACGGCCGAGTTTTTGTTTTTTATAGGCGGTTCTGACGAAACGTAATTAAAGCACTCCAAGAACTTCCCATGCAAAATTTATAGCCTGTCGCGGAAGGAAAAAATTCACAAAATGGCGAAATAAAAAGAAAAAAGCACCGACCGCGGGGGCGAAAGTGTTGAAAGTGACAGGAAAACCCCGAAAAGACACCACGAGAGTTCTCAGGCTCAACATGATTCTCGACACACTCAACCGCAGGACCCCGTACGGGGGAGTAACCATAAAAGAGCTTGCCGAGAAATTCGAAGTAAGCGAGCGACAGATAAGGCGGGACCTTAACAACATAGAAAATGTCCTGGTCATACCCCTCTTATGGGAAAGAACTGGTTCTGGAATCCGCATTCGTCTCAAGTCCGGATACCTGCCCAGCTTGAGTCCCGAGAGCGCAACCGTAGTGTTCCTTAGTCTCTTGCAGCAGAAAGGCTCTGCCCTGTCAGGGTACATAAACAGGATAAAAGACGCCATCATATCAACGCTTTTTAAATACCACTACGATCCTAAGAAAGTGGCCATCGACAGGCTTCAGAATCGCATCCACGTTGTCGAAGAAATGCTCGCTGATCCCCAAAAGACAGGGGACGTTTTCATAAAACTGGTGGATGCCCTCAAGTACTCCTACCGCGTAAGACTGCACTACTTCACAGGACACAGCCAGGAACTCACCGCAAGAGTCGTGGAGCCCTACGGACTCATATGCAAGCACCAAAACTGGTATCTGGTAGCCCACTGCCTCATGAGAAACGACATCCGGGTATTCCGCGTGGACCAGATAGAAAACGTATTCCCTCTCACCAGTCAGCACTTCTCATATCCCCAAGACTTCTCCCTGAAAGACTACATGGCCTCCTGTTGGGGGGTTATAAACGACGGGCAAGTCTGTCGGGTGCTGGTTAAGTTCGACAGTTCTGTGGCCTACCGGGTAAAGAAGGTGTTATATCACCCTTCTCAGGAAATAACCGAGGAACTGGTGGAGGACGGATCGGTAATCGCATCCTACGAGGTGTGCGGGATGTCCGAAATGATATCCTGGCTCATGCAGTGGGGGGATGCGGCCGAAGTGATTTACCCGCAGAGCTTGAGGGATGAGATAAGGGATGCCGCAGAAAAAATCGCCCGGTTGTATGTCCACAAGCCCTAGGCTACAGGTACCGGGCAGCCGGAGCCCTGGTCTTGATCAAGGCAATTGGCGTGCAGGAGTTTGAGTTAAGCGGAGTAATTTGCGAGGTTTCTTCGTACCCGGTCATCGGCTACGATAACGTAGCTGCGTGGACAAGGAAGTTAAAGTACGGCGGCCATCCGAAATCGGACGAGGGGAAATTAATGATACGTGATTGACAAAGATATGTCACTTACGATCGGTACCATCAAAACCAGAAGCTCAAAAAGGAGATGGTGCCGATGGAAATGCTGAGAGAATTTTTAGGTTCTTTGCAGGTAGGCAGCGCTCAGGTGTTTGACAGGCTCGGGATTTATCGCCTTTGTTCCGTGAACACGACGGGAAGCCTTTTGCAGGTTCTCCGCCAGGACTCGAATGACTGCGCATTATCAGATGATCGGAAAATCTCGAGCTATCACGCCTGGGGTATGCAGGATGCGGCAGAACCTGCGTGGAAGATTATGGACCAAAAGGTATGAGAATTTTGTCGTTAGCACGAAGTGCTTCTTTCGAGTAAGAGGGGTCGAGTATGGAACTAGAAGGCGATCAGCGGATTGAGCGCTGCTTACGTTTGTTGAAAAGGCTCTCGGAGTCGAATGGAGGCACTCTTTCTCATCATATTGTGACTGACGTAATGGATAAGACTGGTTGCGAACCAACGTTCGACGTTCTAGAGTTTATTTATGACCAGCTTGTGGCCAGGGGTGTCAGGATAGACACCGGGGTATCTACGGAACCGCCCAATCTGCAGGGTCTGACTTGCGATACAAGCATGTCAGGCGCTCCTTCAATGCTTGAAGGCAACGGCGGAACATTTGAGGCGAGCACGTACGGCGTGAAGAGTATTGTAAAAAGGTTTTCCCATAGTTGGCAAAGTCTTCAACGAGGCCGTAAGCCTAAAGAAGCGGATTACTTGACCGAAAGCGATACACTGTTTCTTGAAGAGGTGATAGATGAATTCCTGTTCTGCGCAGAGAGCAATCAGGTATCGTGGTCGTTGTTCATGCGGCTTGCTGCTAAGTACCGCTTGACAGTAACGGATGCGCTTGAGGTTGTGGAGTACCTAAAATCATTGGGCTTTGAATTTGGAGAAATTGAACTCTACTTAGAGGGATTGTGTTCGGCTGCGAACGTTTGGAAAAATAATTACGGTACATACGATGGCGAACCCATGAAACCGACAGCGAGAAGCGGCTCTTACGACCGTTTCCTTGTCAAGCTTTTAGAAAAATGCAGGCGTCAGATTCCGATACTGGTAAGGCGGTTGGGTTAAGAATATTTTTTTGGTCTAAAGACTGGAACGAAACACCAATGAGTTTTTTCAATGCTTTGTAGATGTCAACCAGCGGCTTCACCAATGCGATGCAGGAAAAGAGAGGTTAGGGTTATGTACGACATAGAATGGGACGCCGACACCGGTGGATTTTTGCTTGTGGATAAGACAGCGGATGGCTCAAACAACGAGATCAGGCCTGTTTTCCACGAAGAACTCGACTTGCTGGGATTTGACAAGTATTGGCAATATCCGAAAGCGAACGAGCCTCTGCTGTGGGCGGTTGGGGCCAGGAAATATTATTATCGGGGCGAACTGGTAGCGGAGGCCGAAGGGGGCGCGATGTTTAGCCCTCCGAACCTCAGGATATATAAGAACGACATTAGAATCGTCCCGACAAACGTTCAGAAGATGGTCGCCAAGAACAGCGCTGTGCTCCAAGGATTGGTGCAGCAGGCATTGAGGTTCATCTGGCAGACCTACGCCAAACGCGGTCGGGATGTCGATATAGTGACAGTTGCCTTTTCAGGAGGCAAAGATTCAATGGTCATCCTGGACCTTGTACAGCGAACCCTGGAACCCGACCAGTTTGTGGTGGTGTTCGGCGACACAGGAATGGAAGTAAGAGATACATATCTGGCGGTCAAGGAAGCACAGGCTCGCTGGCCATATCTCAGGTTTTACACCGCCAGGAGTCGCAAAGATGCCCTTACGACCTGGCGTGAGATGGGGCCCCCTAGCCGCATCCACCGCTGGTGTCACGCCGTGCACAAGACGGCCCCTACCCTGCTCCTCCTCAGAGAATTGACGGGCAAGCCAGCGGTCAAGGTGCTGGTTTTCGACGGAGTGCGTAAGGAAGAAAGCCTCAAGCGCTCTGGATATTCGGAATTGACCCCCGGGGGAAAGCACAAGCTTCAGATCAACGCCAGCCCCATTCTCAGGTGGAATGCTGGCGAGGTGTTTCTCTACATATTCAGCCGGCAGCTGTATCTCAACCGGGCTTACCGCTACGGGTGTGTCCGCGTGGGGTGCGCGGTGTGCCCCATGGCTTCGCGGTGGAGAGATCTTATTTTCCACAGTGTGTACGTAGAAGACACGGATCCTTTCCTAAGAGAGCTGGAAGGATACGCCCTGGCCGCAGGCGTGCCGGATGACGAGCTGAAAGACTACATGAACCAGGGAGGCTGGAAAGGTCGCGGCGGAGGGCGCTATCTGGACGAGGGGGGCATTCGGGTTATAGAACAAAAGGAAGGACAGGATATCCGGTTCATATTGAGGAATCCCTCGGAAGACTGGTGGGAATGGGCCGAAGTCCTGGGGGAGATGGTGAGGATCGACGGGGAACGAGGTCTTCTTCACGTAAACGGGGCCACCTACCCGTATACGGTGAAGGACCGGCCTGGAGGAATAACGGTAGAAGTACAAGGGCTGGGCGAGGCGGACCGCTTTACCCAGAGCCACTTCCGGGCGGTGGCAGTCAAGAGCGCGTACTGCAGTCACTGCCAGGCATGTGCAGTAGAGTGCGCAACTGGGGCCTTGGAGATCAGTGATAAAGTGAAAATCCTGGACACCTGCACCCATTGTGCCTCCTGCCTGAATGTCAGGGGGCACTGTTTGAGAGCCAAGTCTTTGGTGACCAGTCGGGAGGGGCAGAAAATGGGAGAAAAGATCATCTTGCATACCTATCAAGAATTTGGAATTAGAAGAGAATGGCTTCACGAGTTTTTCCACAGCGCGGACGAATGGTTCCACCGGAACACCTTAGGCAACAGGCAGTTCGATGCCATGATGAACTGGCTTAGACACGCCGAAGTGATCACGAGAACAAAGAACGGCTTGCAAATAACCGAACTGGGAGAAAAATTGAGGCGGATGGGCGCTGATGATCCGTTGACGTGGGCCATCATCTGGGTCAACCTCATCCGCAATTCGACCCCGGTAAGATGGTATGTCCTGAATGTCCCATGGGGAACATCCCTGGCCAAATCCCGCATTGTAGCCAAGATGGCGGAGAATTTCCCGCAGCAAAAAAGCACGAGAAACAACGCGGCCACAGCTTTGCTGGAACTGTTGCAAAAAACTCCTTTGGGCGGCGAACTCGGGATGGGCCTGAAGGAGGGCGACAAGCGCAAGGGAGACCAGATGATTTACAAGAAAGGATGGGAAACGCCCCACTCGACTGCTCTCCTGTATTCATTATACCGGTATGCGGAAAAAACGGGTCGGTACGAGTTCACGGTTTCGGAACTGTACGGAGGGGCTGAGGAAGGGCCTTACGTGGCCTTCGGCGTCAGCCAGGAGGCCTTGCGCGGCATCCTGAGGGGAATGTCGGCTCAGGGAGGGAGTTTGCTGCGGGTCAACATCGTGCGCGACCTCGACAATATCTTCCTTGACCCCGGGGTCAGGGCCTGGGAGGTGCTGGATAGTGATTGACTGGCAGCAGGAGACCGGATGGGCCAGGCATTGTCACTTCGGATTGAGGCGAGAATGGGTTAATCTTTATCTGTCAGACCTGCAGAAGTGGAAGGACAGCGGTGGCCTGGGCAACAGGCAGGTGCAGTCCATGGCAACCTGGCTAAGAACCTGCGGCATGGAAGATGCCGGAGGCGGACTGACGTTCCTTGGACGCCTCTTTGTGAGGGAAGGGACGGCGACGCTCGAATTATGGCAACTGGTCTGGGTAAACGCGGCCTTCAACTGGCCGACGGCCAGGTGGTACGTGCATCTCGGTAAAGGCGAGTGGACAACGAAGGAGCTTAGAACTCGTTTGAAAAGCACGATGGTTCGCCTAGCTGACTTGACGGTAAACAACGCCATTTTAGAACTGGTAGGTACTCTGGAGCGCACGCCGATAGGAGACGAATTGGGACAGGGACTGGTGACCCCGACCAGGCCTCGCCGGGTAACGCGCCGGGGGATAGTGCCGGTTGACGCTGCCATCGTCGACTCGATTGGGCGGTTATATCTTCAACAGAAGAGGGCGCGGTTGTTATGGGAAGAGGATTTAACCTGGCCGTGGGTGGTTTTCGGGTGCAGCCCAGACCTGATATTGGATCGATTGTTGTACCTGGAGGGATCTTATTTTTCGATTGATGAGCAGGGACTGACCATTTCAGCTGGGGACAGGGAGGGGTGGTTGTGTGGAAATATAATGACTTCATTTATGTGAGCGAAGAGTTTATACCCGCCTTTTCAGAGGAACACGACAAGGGTTCCAGATGGAAGTTTTTTATTCCTCATGAGCACATGAGGATATTGCTGGAGAAGCTTATGGCTGCCTTAGAGAGGGGCAGCCCGGGCGATAACAGATCATTCTGGCTTACGGGCCCTTACGGAACGGGTAAGACGCACGTATCTTTTGTTGTCAAGCACATATTGGAAGATCCCTTAGAAGAAATTGAGGACTACTTCCGAAAACATGCTCTGATTAGCCACTTGTGGCCTCGTTTTGAGGCCTTGAGGCGCAAAGGTTCTTACCTGGTAGTGTACCGCTCCGGATCAGGAGACATCACGTCCAGTCGCCGCCTGATGATCGAAGTTCAGCAGGCCGTCAAGAAGCGTCTCAAAGCATGCGGTTACGACGGCACTTTTGGCGAGAGCATCATGGATCAGTTGATCCAAAAGCTGAGCGATGAGCACGGCGTCGTCAACTGGGAAGGCGTATTCAAGAAGCACCGGGGACGTTTCAGAACGGTGGCGGAAGCGTCGGAAATATTGAAAAAGCTGGAAGCTGGTGATGTAAGGTTAGCTGAAACAGTGGCTGCAGTATTGGAAGAAGAAGGGATAAGCCTTCTGGATTCACCGGAAGAGGTCAAACGATGGCTGAGACAGGTCATAGAGCACAACGGTTTGCAGGGCGTGGTATTTTTATGGGATGAGTTCACAGATTTCTTCAAGATGGATGTTCCGGTTACTCCTCTCCAGGAACTGGCGCACGCTACCGGTGAGATACCGTTCTACCTCTTTCTCGTAACCCACCGCTCGTTGAACCAGTTCAGCCGCATAGACGACGAAACCCGCAAAAAACTATCAGACAGATTTCACAATTTATCACTGGATATGGCACCGGTGACTGCAGGCACGCTTCTGGCCAACGCCATTGAGGTCCATTCATCTCGCGACGAAGAATGGAATAACAAGAAAGAGACCCTATGGAAGTCGATAGAACTAAACAAACAACTCTTCCTGATCAAGATGATGGGGACCCGGGCTACTTCAGACGAGATGAGGAAATTCATCGAGGACCTGAGAGAACCAGAGATGAGGGCTCTCATGCCTATTCACCCGTTCAGCGTCTATCTTCTGGCCATCATATCTTCACAATTCAGTTCCAGCCAGCGCACGGTTTTTCGCTTTCTGAAAGAGAATGACGAGGGATCTTTTCAATGGTTTGTCAGAAATTATCCTCAGAATGAATGGTACTGGCTGACTCCCGACTTTTTGTGGCAGTACTTTTTTGAAGAGGAGGACAAGCTGGAAGATATACAGGACATAGGCGATGTCCTGGGCCATTACCAGGCCAACCGGGACCAACTGACTGAAGAAGAACTGCGGATTTTCCGGGTAATGCTGCTTTTGACGGCTTTGTGGAGACAGACCAAAGGGATTCAACCACTGCTGAAGCCTTCTTTGTCAGGACTCAAGCGTTACTTTGTGGGAACCAGAATTTCTGAAAATATAGAGAAGATAGCTGAGAACATATGCGCTCGCGGGCTGATGCGCGCCGTGCCGGAAAAGGGTGGCGATTTCGAATACATCATTCCAACGGGGACCGTTGACAGGCACAAACTTGAGGAGTGTAAGGTTCGAGCAGAAAGCACGTTGCGATTCGAAAAAATTATCGACATCAAGAGGCCTTCAGCCGAATTCGCGCAAGACTTATCGAGGCTGTTCGAAATGCAGGGTGCAGCCAGCTTAAGACACCCTGTTCACGTTGTTTCGGCCAAGGAGCTGAAACAAAGGAAAGAAAGTGTTTTCCCAAAGGAGCTGGAGCCCTATCAGATAGGTCTGGTTTTTGTAGTTGCCAAGGAAGATGAAGAACTTCAGGGCTTGGAAAGTACGGCAGAGGAACTCACCAAACAGCATGCTAATGTCTGCGTCCTTTTGAGTCAAAGTCCGTTTGGACAGAAGCGGTGGCAGGAATGGCTGGACTGTAAAGCCTGGGAATGGTACCACCAGGAAATGAAAGAAGGCACTCACGAAAGATATTACAAGAACAAGGGCAGGAGCTTTTTGGAGGAGTGGTTGAAGGATTTGCGTGCGGGACGCACATATGCGTTTTTCAGAGGGAAAAAAGCCACGATTTCTATCGAAGGATTGGCAACCTATCTCCAGGATGTGGACGAGGCCGTATTTGTCTATGGACCGGAAAAGCTGGGCACGACTGCGACATTGTACAATGGAACCTACGGCAAATCCGTAGCGGAGATGGGCCTCGGAATAGCTCGAAGTTTGCAGAGTCCATACAAGGATGTCATTGCCAGCCTGACCGTCCAGGGGATGTGGGAAGATGGTCAGCTGAAAGGGGGAGGGTACCATCCCCTGAGCAAGATGAAAGAGACGGTAGACGCCATTTTCAGTCGGCAGGAACAGGTAAATGTAAAGGAAGTATGGGAGGCTCTGCAAAAACCTCCTTATGGGCTGATGCCTTCCCGGATGGGCTTGCTGCTCTTTGCCCGACTCCTAAAAGACTATGCGAACGGTTACTACTACTCCGACGGGGTTAATGAATGGACTCTCAACCCCAATAAATTGGCGGAGCTGGTCACCCAGGTTGTCAAGGGCGAAAGAGGGGCGGATAACTACACGATAAAGCGGATGTCTAACGAGGCCGAGCAGTTCTGCCTTATGGTGCGGGAAGCTTTTAACCTGACAGAGGAGGAGACGGGTTATCCCGAGGAGGCCCGCAAGAATATGCGCAAGGCTGTCCAGAAACTGGGTTATCCTTTGTGGGTCTTGGATTATTATGCCAGGGAGTATTTGAAAAGCGATGCTCGGGTTATCTCTAAAACCACCGCGGTCTTCGGGGAAATCCTTTCGTTCAGCCAGAATCGGGACGAGCTTAATGACGATGTGCTCAGAGATATTCTCGACACGACCAAACCCATAAAAGACAAGCTGCCTAGTCTCTTTGAGAAGAAGAAGATGCAGAAGGGGATGGAGTTGTTTTTGTCAATACATGCTCCCGAAGTGAAGGGCCTTGCAGATTCTTTGCATCTGGACATTTCAAGTCTCATGGTAAAACTTAAGAACTTGCTCAATGAAGAGATTTATCTATGGCAAGAGGAGCGAGTAATAGAAAAACTGCGGGAATTGGAGAAGGATTTATCGCTAACCGATGCCTTAAACAACCTGTGCGGAGCCGCCAAACAGAACTTGAACGATGTTAGAGAGTATTTCCGCAAAAGCTGGTTCAGAAGCAAATTCCCCTTTGTGTGCTACAAAGAAGGTCAGCCACCGGAGTTGGCGGAGTTGATCGAGTATCTATATAGACTGATATACCAACCGGACCACAGACTGCTCGACAACAGGGCCGACGATATTCGGAAATTTAAAGACCAAATATCTGAGACACTGAGCATGTATGTTGAAGTGACACGAATCTTGGCTAAAAAGTATGTGGGCACAGATTTGAGCGAAGAAGAGGCAGAAGGCATCTACCAAGAACTGCCGGATATGTCTCAGAAATCCATTGATGACGTCGGTAGGGCCATTCGCGAAACTGTTTCGAAGCAGGCGCGAAGGCGTAAATTAGCGGAGCTTAAAGATCTGTGGAGACAGGTAACCGATTCGGATTCGCCGGAAGACTGGAGCAAGAGGAGGCGTACTCCTATCTACTGGGTATTGACGGGGGATGACTACGCCAAGTTTTTCGAAAATTTCTCAAGGGCGGATCGCATGACTGAACAGGAACTGGACAACATGATATCGTTTTTGAAGGCCCACCAGGACAGGCTTGCTGTTTTAAGAAATGATGACTTTGTTCTAGAAAGCTTTGCTTACCAAGCGGCAGGTGATTATACTCAGTTGGTGCTGGAGACGGGCAGGACATACGAAGTGCGAGATTACGTCTTTCAGCAGGTAGGAGAAGATGTCTATAGATGGTCGCTGCGACCGAACGAAGTGAAAAAGGCCATCCAATCCTGGTTAAGCGAGAATTACGGGACGGAGGTCTATCCTCGCATTGCACGGGTTATCGATGAGATGCCGGCAGAAAAAGTTAAAGAGTTTCTCAAAGATATTGTCGCCAAGGACGTGCTCTTGGGCGCATCGCTCCTCAAGGCCATCGAGAGTCAGCATAAGGGCTGAGAAGGGAAGGGGATGGCTATGCTGCGTTTTGCTGACGTTGAAGAGCTTATCGCCTATCTGAGAGATGAACGGAAGAAAGGGGACCGGTTCGTTACAAGGTTTATCCTGATAGGGGGGCGCCTTGGCTGGGATGTTCTGCTACCCCGACTTGCCAATGAGGTCGAGGAGGTAATATGTCTTTCCGAATTCTGCAGTGGCCCTGATGTATGCCCGGACATGTACCGAATAGAACAAGCCATCCAGTCGCTGGGGGAAAAAGGCAAAAGTGTGCTTATAATACCCCTGGCGGAGTGCATACGTCTAGATTCTGAATATGGCTACCTGTTGCGTTGGTTGGCACAGGTTGAGTCAAGCATGCTTTGCCGAATATACGTTCCCCTCGTTGCCGGGGAGGAGTTTTTATACCAGCAGATGAGGCTTTTGTCTCGGGGTGAACAGGGTTTACTCCCAGAGACCTGGTTTTTCGAAAGTGAAGGAGAAAGCGAAATAATCGTGGCACCTTTCGTCAGCGGAGCGGGCCAACGAAGAGTTGTGAAAGGGATTAGAGAGTATCTGGCCATGTGGGAGAAAGGGAGCCTGGACAAAGTCTGGCTGATTACCGAACTTGCCGCATCCTTGCCAGTTCACGAATCGCAGCGGGAATGCCGGGTGAAACTGTACCCCTCGAGTTTTGAGTTTGTTTGTGAAAAAGTGGACTGGAAGGCTCTTCGAGAAGAATGGGGATCGGCCGATGAGTGGGGATGGCTTGCCGGAAATATAGAGGCAGGAGAAGCATTTGACCAATTAGCCGCCCGTTTGTTGAAAGTAAGGGATTTCGATGCGGATATGCTCTTTCCCCTGTGGGGCACTACTTTTGACCATAGACAAAAATGGCTTGCCTGGCTTTGGAGCAAGAAATGCAGCATCCCGGGGAGCTATCTGCACCACGCGTTGGAAATAAGCAACATGTTCCGGGATTTTTCGAAGAGCCTTGTCATGACCATGTTTGAGCTTGAGCCTTCAAAGGAGGTTGTTGCAGAACGCAAGAAGTTATTGAAAAACCTTGGCGTTAGAGACAAGCCTCCAGAATTTTGGGAGCAGTATAGCAAACTGCAAGATCCTTTACAAAAATTGGCGGTGTTAACCGATTACTCCGCCAGGGAGAAAGAAGAAGTCGTCCTGGTAGTGGGTGAATTGCTTCGCCGCCAATCGGGCAGAGAATGGTGGGATTACTTAGAGATCGTTTTCCCACATCTAGCGCGTTACCTGTCTTTTGTCGCTACGGGAGATGAGTTTGCCGACCAGTATTTCACGTTCTACAATGCGTGTCGCGTCATGGACGGGGTCAACGATGGCATTGAAGGCTTGATAAGGAGGTGGGTCGAGCAGCAGCTCCTGTGGACTTACCCTACCAGGAGCGAAATATTGTCAAAAGTCGCTGCCGGGGCCATATCGGTGGTTTGGGTCGACGGGTTGGGGTTGGAATGGGCAGGTTTACTGCAGTACTTTCTTACACAGGATCCTAACATAAGATGCGAGATTAGGGTGGCCAGAAGCCAGCTACCCACCACTACAGAGGCCAATAAACAGTGGGAGCAAGACCATTCGGTCGATAGACAATTGGACAGCATTGCCCATCATTACGAGTATCATTTTCCTGCATCATTTGTGAAATTGATGGAAGCAATTGAGCATATCGCGAGGCGTGTTCTTGAAGTGGTAACCCGGGATTCGGCGGTTGTAGTTACTTCTGACCACGGGTTGAGCAGGTTTGCGGCAACAAGCGAGGTTACCGTTGATGCGCCGGCCGGCGCCGTTGTCGAGCATTGGGGACGGTATGCGAAAGTTGGAGAAGCGAGAGGTATGGCTCGGGGCGACAAATCCTGGGTGGTTGATAGGGATTATGTTGTGCTGCTGAACCACCACAGGTTTAAAGGAGGCAGCCGCCATAACGGAGAAATTCACGGTGGTGCAGCTCCTGAGGAAGTCTTGGTTCCGATAATCGTGGTTCGGCGAGACGAAACCGGTGGGGTCCCGCGGTCTTTAACACTGACCCTACCGAAGTCTGTTGTAAGAACAGATCCCCGAGGTCGAGGCTTGTTGACCGTGATATGCAAACCAAAACTCCAAAGTATGGACGTGTACGTTTTGGGTCAGCGGTTTGCGGGGCAAAGCCAAGATGGTTATGAGTGGGTTTTTCATATCGAGGGGTTGAGGCCGGAAAGGTATTCAGGAAAGGTTTACAGCCGTAACAGGTTAATTGGCGAGATCGAGTTCGAAATTGTCAGGGGAATAGAGCGTGACGACTTGGGACTCTTGTGAGGTGACATGAATCATGACGCTGGAGGAAAAGATCAGGGGATGCTTTGAAGGCATGGTTGTCTACAAAGACCCGTCTCGGACTGAGTTTTTCAAGAGTTTGAGCCTCCCTTCTTTTTTGCGTGATTGGATAATAATGCATTTTGCTGATGAGCAAGGCAGGATAGATATAGATGAAATCAACGATTTTGTAAAAAAGAACATACCAAGGCGGGAGAACTGGGAACTGCTCAAGAGCAGGATGGTGAGGGACGGAGAGCGGGTCAGGTTTTTGGCTAAGCTGAGGGTCGAAATCGATGTTAAAACTGGAGAAACGCTTTTCAGTCTTCCCGATATGGGGTTTCCCACCAGAAAGAGCGAGGCCATCGTAAAGCCCTGGGTTCTACAGCAGCATAGAGACTATCTCTTGGCCGATAGCGAGACATGGGGCGTGGTTGAGCTGGAATGGAGTCCGGTAGGGTTGGCCGGGAAGGAAGGGGAGGGGGCAATTTACATGGTCGATTTCAAGCCATTTCGGCCCTATAAAGTTGACCTCGCTTTCTATCAAGAAGCGCGTAAAGAGTTTTCTCTGGAAGAATGGGTAGATGTTCTGCTATTGGCAGTGGACTACAATCCTGTAGGTTTCCTCGATATCAAGCAGAAAATGACGCTGATCAGCAGGTTGCTGCCTTTTGTGGAAAAACGGGTTAATCTTGTTGAACTAGCACCAAAGGGAACCGGCAAATCATACATGATGGGGCAGATATCCAAATACGGCTGGCTTGTCAGCGGCGGGAGTATGAGCAGGGCGAGGATGTTTTATGATATGAGCCGAAGGACTCCGGGGCTTGTCAGCAGATACGACTACGTAGCTTTGGACGAAATACAGACGATAGAATTTACCGATGTCGATGAAATGAGAGGAGCTCTCAAAGGATATCTGGAAGCGGGGGACTACCGGGTAGGAGATTATCGGGGAGTGGGGGAAGCAGGACTGGTCATTATGGGGAATATTGACAAAGACCAGATGAGTGAGAATCATAACATGGTTGCGGAACTGAACCCCCATTTTAGAGAATCTGCCTTGATCGACCGGTTTCATGGCTTTATCAAAGGGTGGAATATCCCGAGAATGGGGGAGAACATGAAAGCCCAAGGGTGGGGGTTAAATGTTGAATACTTCTCGGAGGTTATGCACGCTTTGAGAAATGATATGATATATCCTGCTGTGGTAGATGAATTATTGGACATTCCTAAATCGGCGGATACCAGGGATACGACCGCTATAAAGCGCATTTGCTACGGGTTTATGAAATTGTTCTTTCCCCAAGTTCGAAAGGTAGAGGATGTGGACAAAGAGGAATTCAGACAATACTGTCTTGAGCCAGCAATTGAAATGCGGCGAATTATCAGGCGTCAACTTCATCTGATGGACAGCAGTGAGTACAGCGATTCCGTTCCTGCAATTCAGGTGCGATAGAAAAGCGAGATACCGATATCTCGGTAAGGCTCAGACACATAGGTGCTGAAAAATGTCTTTATCAGTGGGCCTCTTGCAAAACTCAGCGGAGAGGGAGATTTTGCGGCTTAGATACTAAGAAAGGTGACAAACGGGTTCGATAAGGAGCTAGATCAAACGAGAAAAGATGGAAGAGTCGAACCGATCCTAACCTGTCGCTTATTACCAGAAACAACTGGGCAAAGCCGATGTTAGTCTGCAAGGCGCATAAGGTACACCGACTGGCATGCCGAGGATGTCCCAACCAAGGCACACTGGGCAGGGCTAAAAGATCCTCCGTGAAACGGTACGCTAACGAAGAACTGCTTCTCCGGGTGGAAAACGACTTAAACACAGAAAAGGCCAAAGCTAGTCTGAGACAGCTGAAGTACTGGCCGGAGACAGTCTATGCGGAAATGAAGGGCCCTCAGGGCCTGTGCCGTTTAACATTGCGAGGTAATATGAAGGCACATATTCAGGTTCTGTTGGCCTTAGCGGCGCACAATATAATATCAGGTAGTTGGCAAAAAGGATGGGAAGCAATCGAAAGGAACCGGAACAGACATCCGGTTTAGCAGTATCTTTTGCCTGGATAGGGTTACTAATCCCCCTATCGTTATCGCTAACCTTGCCCTAAGAATGAAAGTTTGGCAACAGGTCCCTTGACAAAGACAGACTGGAAACCAAGTAGACGGGGCACAACCTCGTCTCGAGGGTTCGAATCCCTCTCTCTCCGCCATGCGGGAATTATCAAGGGGTGTTGGGCCCCTTTTTTTGTTTTTGCAGGGGAGTTACAGGATGAATCATGGTTTTTCCCGTAAATACAAGGCATCCAGGTTCAGACCGTAATAGATAATGTCCTCGCGCGGATTGACTGATATTTCGACGTTGTTGAATACCAGCAAGATGCTTAACTCAGGTGTCTCCCACCTCACTGTCATGTCTTCGAGGCTGCCGGGCTGCGGCCGTGTGCTGCTGCCCGGCGGGTACTTTGCGGTTAACCTATCGAGATACGGGTTCATATCCTGATTCAGTATTTCCCTGTCATCGAGCACGATCCTCAAGCTGGGAATTCCATGAGGTGGATCAACCTTCCAGTAAATCCGGTACGAACCCCGCTTGCCCGTCACGGTCACGGGCTGTGACGCCGGTCCGTAGACTTCTTGAGGGTTAACTGCCCAGCTGTATTCGCTGATATCAACTGCCGGACTAGCCCGGTAAAGCGTAGTAGCCATGAAGGGGCTTCCTATGTCCGGGGCTTCCGGTTCAGGCCATTTCTGCTCGAATCCCAACTTTTGTTTGAAGGTTTCAGGGTTAGCCAGTTCCTTGTCGAACCAGGCCGGAAGCTTCGCGCCTTCGGCAGATGCAAGAAAAAGCACCGCGTCAGTTATGGCTTCTCGGACCCGCGGATCGGGCTCGCTGGGTGCGGGCACGAGCCTGCCTCCCTGAAGCATACCCTGGTCGACCAGAAGCTCCTGAAGGCGGTGCACCTGACACGCTACCGGAAGCGCATGGTAGCCGACGACCGGTGAAACCGACAAAACGGCCAGAAGGCACGTAATTGCTACCATGGAAAGATGAGCTTTTTCCCTTCTTACCAGCAAAAGGACTGATCCGGCTGCGGCCATTATCCAGACAACGATAAACCAGTATTCCGTGGTTTTAAGGCCTGAAGTGTTGAGCTGCATCAAGAGAGCCCGGGCTTCGAAGGCCAGGATCACCAAAGCCGTAAACGGGAAAAACCGACGGTAGAAGCGGGCCAGGCTGGATTCGTGATGGGTGACCATTACATGCAGCCACAGGCCGATGATTGCGTAGCTCGAGGCTATAGACGAAAGCCGGTCAAAGGGAACTCTTGTTTCGGTCAACAGAGATTTGGCGGTCCAGACGAGCAAGACAAGGGTCAGGGCTATCATTACCGGTACGAGGATGGAGGAGAAAAGTATCTGGGCAAAACGCGGCTGTTCTTCGGCTTCTTGCCGGCGAGGATCGGACGCATCGGGACGGAAGTCGGGGAAGTAACCCGCGAAGATAGCGAACGTCAAGAATCCACTTAGAGTTCCTATATACATGTAAACCTTTTCGCTCATGGCGCTGTACAAGAGAGCCTGCACTGCTCCCGCAATCCCAGACAGCCCGGCCATAATTGTACCGCCGTACACCAGGGCAACGATTAGAGCCTTCAGGGTCATAAAGGAAGACCGGGAAAAATCAGACTGCCCCTTGGGGTAGGCGGCGAAGACCACGAAGCCCAAGAAACTCACGGTCATTGCCGCTGTTACCCGCGCGACGGCGATGCCAGACAGCATCCGGTAACGATACCCCGTTAGTCCAGGATCAGCTCCCCCGAGGCAGTACAGGGCGGCAAAAGCGATGGCCGCGGCCAAGAGGCTGGTCAGGTTTGCCGCAAGAAAAGCCTTTGCCCTGTTGCAGACGGTCTGGGCAGCTGTGATGGCAGCCAAACTGAAAACCGCGCCGAAAGCCAAAGACAGGTGCAGGCAGTTGAATAAAAAGTTGTAAGGTTCTTGTTGAGGCCAATCCAGGTTGATCCTGATTACAGTTACGAGGGAAAAAGCGAAGGCGCACAACATGGCCGACGGGAATTTCCTAAAAGAATTAAGGGCGGCATCTGCGAGCTGGAGGACAGTCCTCACCAAAACATTCAAACCATAAACCTCCCCCGTGGCAAAAGGGCCTTCGACCCTCTGTCGTTAATAGTTCTTGTCGTTTGAGACATGTTTTGCATTGAATATTCGCCAAACGGAGGGGAAAGTCCTTTTTTTCTCAGGACAAGTTCCAGCTTTAAGGGGGACAGAAGCAAAGAGTATCGCAAGGGTAACGGCAACAATTTCGTTCAGAGCCTTGACCGTTGCTCACCTCTCGATTTTTCTGAGGTTACGGCTAGCTTGGCAACAAGGATTGCCAAAGGTATTATAGTTCTGGGTACGATACAGACGCACTGGGGCTGGTAGTGGAAGAAATGGGTGATTGCGGACTGCTCTGCCAACCGTTTATATCGAACTGGCAGCATCAGGAAAAAGCTAACATTATGGGACGGGTTTGCATATAGTAGGGTATGACATCAGTAATCCGGGAGGGTACGCTAATGAACCTCGTGCCCGTGAGATGCTGCACTAGCACCTATGTTCAGAGTAACCGGGCCGATATGAAACCATGCCGCTCCAGCAGACTGCCGGTAGGAATCTGGTTTGATGCATCTGCGGGGAGGCGGTGCGAATACTTGTCGTACTTATACTTTCATCTTCCCCCTATAGGATATCCTAAGAAGATTACTTCTGCCTACCTGGTGCTAACCCCCGTGCCTCCGTTTTTTTTGCGGGAGCCCTCCTGCGATGCTGCACCTTCAGGCTTTGCGGGAGGGTTTTAAAGATTGCCACACCGATTACCGTTCCCGCCCGAAAGGTATTTGCCACACAGATATAGCAATCAGGGCGCCATTGTACCCTGATCCTTTCGTAGCCGACGTTACAGACATAGTAGTCGGATGGGAGTCGGGGGTCTTGCCCAATCAGGGATTGATGTTGCTTCCTGACCCCAGAACCAGCCACAATGGTATTTGGATATTTGCAAGCCCCTACCACCCTCATTTTGCTTGCCAGCCCATGCTTCACATATACACCGACTGCCAGTGCTGTGCCAGCAGTACTGCCGAGGAATGCACCGTTGTTGAACAAGAGCGCTTCAGTTGGACCCGGGAAGTATGGTGTTTTTCTGTATGGACCTTCATAGTGCGAAACACAGGGACTCTGAGGGTCCGCGTGCAGTTGCAGGACAGTCCGGACGGGTTGGAGTTTTTTGATGACGGACCGGAAATTGAGGTGGTCCCGGGGGAGGTAGTAGCTCTGGTAAACCAGTATTTCGCGCGTTTTTCCCGCGTGAGGTACCGGTTGGCCGAAGGCGGGGCTGCGGACGGGCGAATTGTACTGTGGTTGCAAGGCAGGCAGGATTAGATGGTGGTTAAGGACAGGAGGGCTCCTTGCACCTGGCTTGCCATTTCGGTTGCCTGCAGGGAAACCAACCGGTCGCATATTCCCTGCAAGAGAGCTGCCAGTTCGGGGTTGGAAGAAGGCTGTCCGCCGCTTTGCCCACGGATCAAGCGATGCGCTGTCAGGTAAGTTTGGCCCAGAGCATGGTCTTTTTCGATAATTTGCCTGAGAACGTCCTCGGCAGAATGCCAGACACCAGAGGCCAGTGCCAGAGTGTAGCGCCAGATCAGGCTGGGAATGTAGTATTGGCTGTCGGTCGGGATGCCTTCCAGTACAGCAGACGCTTCGGCGAAACGCCGAAGGAAAGATAGACACAGAGCTTTCATAAAAAGACCCCGGAGAGCTACTGCTCGGTTCGTCGGTGCTTTCTTAATTGCTGATTCAACAAAACCAATAGCCTCTTGGTAATCCGAAGTACTCATCAACACGTCGGCCAAGAGCAGAAGGGAATAAGCGTTGGACAAGTCAAGATGGCTTTTCAGGGTTTCAGCTACTTCGGTTGGCTTTTGCCGTCTGCGCAGCAGGCGGGCCCAGCGGTAAAAAGGCTGGTGGTATCTGGGGTTAGCTGCCACGGCTTGTTGATAAGCTTGTTCGGCTTCCGGGTACCGACCTGAGGATTCCAGAGCCTGCCCTAGAAGGTCCCAGGCGCGAAAGCCCCCCACTCCGTTAACCCCGCAGTAAACGACAGGAGCATCTCCCAATTGCAAGCACTGTTTGAAACAGGCAATTGCCTTTTCCCATTGGCTCAGCTGGAGCAATATTTCCCCCTGCAGGAAAACCAAGTCTGTAAACTGAGGATAAAGAAGGACAGATTCCTCAATGAAAGACAAGGCTTCGTCAAACCGGGAAAGCTGTTTGAGGCACACAGCCTTTTTTAGGACGACGTCTGAGGAATAACTCAGGCCGGGTTGATAACAGGTTTCCAAGTTATGAAGGGCCTCTTCGTACCGGCCTGCATTTAACAACTCTACACCAAGGCTGTAGCGCAGAAACTTGTTTTGAGGATCGCTAAGAATCGCTTTTTCAATAATGGACAGGTTTCGTTCCAGCTTTTTCTTACGATTGGCGACGGGGGTTAGATAACCATAGTGAAGGATTTTTATATTGGCGATCTTTACCGAAGAGGGTCCCGAACGGGCAATTATTTGGTCGACGACCTGTTCGTGCAGCGCCCTCCGAAATCGGTAATGAGGACGGTTGCGGAAGAGCCGGCAGGCAATATCTGTCATAAAGTCCGGTCCGGCTTGCTGACCGTAATAATTCACGATTTGAACACATACCCCCTCGATTCCTTCCGTGTGCATGAGCTTTCGAATTTTGTCCCCGTCGGATGGATTCAGCTCTTCGTCTGC
>CAYONS010000017.1:5715-30354 GCA_964405385.1 uncultured Syntrophothermus sp. | reverse complement strand
ATTAAATCCGAAAGGAGTGAGAACCTGGTCATGGGGAGGCCGCCTAACAAGAAGCAGCATAATGCATCAAGTATTGTTAGGTTTTGTGAACCAGGTGAGCGGAGTTGAGACTGGCTTACTATCCCGGATGTTCGCTGGACGCCAGCGCCATTGAGTACAATCTTTCCACCCGGAAATCAGTGTCTTTTTTCGGTCTCGAACTGGAAGAGATACCCGACTGGGGCTGTTGCGGAGCCACCTCTGCCCACAGCACCGACAAGCTCCTGTCGGTGGCCCTGCCTGCCCGCAACCTCGCCATAGCCGAACGCGAGGGCTTGGATGTTCTGGCTCCGTGTGCGGCCTGTTATAACCGGTCCCGCGCGACCGAACACCTGGTGCGTGAGGACGCGGTTTTGCGGCAGAAGGTGGAGGAAGCCATCGGCATGCCTTACTCGGCCAGCAACCGGACATTGTCCATACTCGAAGTGCTGGTACAGAAAGTGGGCATTGACAACATCGCCGCTAAGGTGACCAATCCGCTCAAGGGGATGCGGCCTGCCTGCTACTACGGGTGTCTTTTGGTGAGGCCGGTAGAATACACGGGTTTTGACGATCCGGAATACCCGCAGTCTATGGATAATATAATGAAGGCTTTAGGGGCAAGCCCGGTTAAATGGTCCCACCAGACGGAGTGCTGCGGGGCGTCGCTGGTGACGACCAGGCCTGACGTAGGCCTTAAGATGGCCTACACGATACTGAAGAACGCCATCGAGCAAGGAGCAGACAGCATAGTCACGGCCTGTCCGCTCTGCCACATGAACCTGGACATGCGTCAAGCCCAGGTGGAAAAAACGCTAGGGGTCAAGATAAATCTTCCCGTATATTACGTTACCGAGCTGGTAGCCGTAGCCTGCGGGGCATCGCCCCAGGAGGTGGGCATCCACCGCCACTTCGTGGAGGCGGTTCACCTTATAACCCATCTGCCGCAGGAGGCAGAGGAGCCGGAGGAAGCGGCCGAGGCTCGAGGAAAAGCCAAAGCCCAGCCGGTAGCCGAGGCCGTGGTAAAAGCGGTGGAACAAGAGGAGATACAGGCCCAGGGAACAATGCCCGCCGGAGCAGCCCAAGAAGGTGCAGGACCTGTGCCTCTGCAAGGATTGAACAAGGGAGCGGTGAAGCTGGCGGAAAAGCTTTTCCCCGGTGATCAGGCGAAAATGGAGCAGGCAGCCCGCCTGTTCAGCAGGGACGCGGAAAAGATGAAAAAAGTAGCCCAGATGATGGCGCAGGACAAAGACAAAGCCGTTAAGGTGGCAGAAGCGTTCATAAAGAAAGAAGCTAAGAGCGGGGCTGAGGAGGTGACTGCAGAGTGAAAAGAGTTGGGGTATTCGTATGCGATTGCGGGACCAACATCGCAGGGGTCATTGATACCGAAAGAGTAGCCAAGGAAGCTCTTAGTATGCCCGGAGTAGTATTTGCTACCAGTTACAAGTACATGTGCTCCGACCCCGGCCAAGATCTTATCAAAAAATCGATAAAAGAACATCGCCTCCAGCAGGTGGTGGTGGCGTCATGTTCCCCCCGCATGCACGAAAACACCTTCCGGAAAGCGGTAGCCGACGGGGGCCTGAACCCGTACCTGTTTGAAATGGTGAACATCCGCGAACAAGACTCGTGGGTTCATTCCGATAAGGAGCAGGCAACTAAAAAGGCTATCGACCTGATACGGATGGCCGTCTTCAAGGTGTTGAAGAATAAGCCCCTCGCTGCCGGAACCATTCCGGTAACCAAGCGGGCCTTGGTTATCGGCGGAGGTATCGCCGGCATGCAGTCGGCCCTTGATATTGCCGATGCCGGCTATGAGGTGATACTGGTGGAGCGGGAGGCCACCATCGGGGGAAGGATGGTGCAGCTGGACAAGACCTTCCCGACCCTGGACTGCTCGGCCTGAATAAGCACGCCCAAGATGGTTGCTGTGGCGCAGCACCCTAACATCAAAATGTATACCTACTCCGAGGTGGAGGCTGTAAACGGGTATATAGGTAATTTTACAGTGACGATTCGCAAGAAGGCTAAATACGTAGACTGGGATAAGTGCAACGGCTGCGGCACTTGTGAGACAAAGTGCCCCAGCAGGAATATAAAGAGCGAGTTCGACCTGGGGTTGGGAACCAGAAGCGCTATTTACAAGGCTTTCCCCCAGGCTGTTCCCAACAAACCGGTCATAGACGCGCCTAACTGCCGCAAATTCAAGACGGGAAAGTGCGGGGTATGCGAAAAGCTCTGCCCAACGGGGGCCATCAATTTCGAGGATAAGGACGAGATTATAACGGAAAACGTCGGTGCCATTGTCATGGCCACCGGCTTTGACCTGTTCGACTGGACGCAGACTTACGGCGAATACGGTTACGGCCAGTACCCGGACGTTATTACCGGTCTGCATTTTGAGCGTCTGGTTAACGCGTCCGGTCCCACCGGAGGCAAGATAAAACGGCCTTCGGACGGCAAGATACCGCAAAGCGTAGCCTTTATCAAGTGCGTGGGTTCTAGGGACGATACCAAGGGCAAAACCTACTGCTCCCGGGCCTGTTGCATGTATACGGCCAAGCACGCCATGCAGGTCCTGGAAAAAATACCGGGGGCTGAATCCTACGTATTCTACATGGATGTCCGTACTGCGGGCAAGAACTACGAGGAATTCTACCAGCGTTCGCTTAAGGCGGGAGCCAAGTACATCCGCGGCCGGGTTAGCAAGATATACCCGCGCGGGGACCGGTTGGTGCTGAGGAGCGAAGACACGCTGATAGGAAGGCCCATTGAAGTGGAGGTTGACATGGTGGTTCTGGCCACCGCCATGGTGCCGGCCCGCGGGTCCGAAGAGATAGCCAAGCTGGTAGGCTTTTCCACCGACAAGGACGGGTTCTTCCAGGAGGCTCATCCTAAACTCCAACCGGTTGAGACGTTTACCGGCGGGGTTTACTTGGCCGGGGCCTGCCAGGGGCCGAAGGACATTCCGGACACCGTGGCCCAGGCCAGCGCAGCAGCGGTCAAAGTCTGTGCCCTGTTTTCTAAGGATGAGCTGGCCACGCAGCCGATGGTCTCGGAAGTGGATGCTTCCAAGTGTTCCGGCTGCGAATTATGCGTGCCCATCTGCCCCTACAAGGCCATAACTATGAAAACCATACAGGAGCGGAGCCACGGCCATGTCATAGAGAGGAAAGTGGCCTCAGTCAATGAGGGCCTGTGCCAGGGATGCGGGGCCTGTGTTGCGGCCTGCCGGTCCGGAGCCCTCAATCTCAAGGGGTTCACCGATGAACAAATAGTGGCGGAGGTGGATGCATTGTGTCTATAGATAACCTGAGCGGCTGGGAACCGAAGATCATCGCCTTTGCCTGCAACTGGTGCTCGTACGCCGGAGCAGACCTCGCAGGCCTGAACCGGTTGCAGTACCCGGCCGACGTTCGTGTCATAAGGGTTCCTTGTTCAGGACGCATAGACCCTCAGTTCGTGATGCGGGCTTTCAACCAGGGGGCTGACGGGGTATTGGTTTCCGGGTGACACCCCGGCGACTGCCACTATGGTAGTGGCAATTATTTCGCGAGAAGGCGCCATACCCTGATGAAAAACTTCCTTGAGTACCTGGGAATCGAGCCTGAGCGTTACCACACCGCCTGGATATCCGGATCGGAAGGGCAAAAATTCGCGGACGTCATAACCAAGGTGGTCGGCGATGTCCGAAAAGTCGGACCTGCGAGAAAGTTGAGGGATGCTAAATGAAGGAACTGACGAACCAGGTGCGTGATGTGGCCAAGAGGCTTTTGGAAAGCCAGGCAGTTGACCTTATTCTCGGATGGGAAAAGGGGACCCAGCCTTTCCGGAGCATCCTTGCCGTAGTGCGGAATGCGGCAGAAGCGGACAAGCTGGTTTTCGACGAGTTTTGCATCACCAACCTTAGCACTTATCTTTTGGATTACAGGGACGGGCACGAGAAAATAGGCATCTTCGTAAAGGGGTGCGATTCCCGCGGCGTGGTGCGGCTGATCGAGGATAATCAGTTTTCCCGAGACAGGCTTTATATTATAGGCATACCCTGTCCGGGGATGAAAGACCCGGTGTCCGCGGCCTGGGCTGCCTCTGGTTTTGGAGGAAAGCCCGATGGCGAGGGCCTGGCCGCCAAGTGCCGCCAGTGTGCCTATCCGAACCCGGTAATCTACGACGAGCTTTTAGGGAGCGAACAGGCTCCTCACCTCCAGGGAGAGAGGTTTTCCGATGTCAAGCGCATAGAGTCCATGAGTCTTGCCGAACGCCGCGAGTTCTTTAATGACATGTTTTCTAGGTGTATCCGCTGTTACGCCTGCCGGCAGATATGCGTGGCCTGCAACTGCCGGAAGTGTATCTTCGACGAGACACGTCCCCAGTGGGTGGGGCGGGAGGTTAATCTGGCCGATAACTGGATGTACCACGTGGTAAGGGCTATGCACATAGCGGGACGCTGTGTGGAATGCGGCGAATGCGAGCGGGCCTGCCCGGTGGGGTTGCCCTTGATGCTTTTGAACCGCAAGCTGATCAAGGACATCAACGAGTTATTCGGGCCGTACGAAGCCAGCCTCAAGCTGGAAGAGGGAGCCAAGCCTCCTTTGAGCGTTTACCGGCCTGATGACCCGGATAACTTCCTATAAAGAGGGGTGATCCTGATGAAGATACTGCCGAAGGGCAACGTCGAAAAACTGCTTGACCGGCTTGCGGAAAAGGGCGAGACCTACGTGCCCGTGATGCGGAACATGACCAGCGAATTCGCCCTGTGGGGTGCGGATACCAGAGAATGTCTGGATCTCAACAGTTTGAACACGGCATTGTCTCCCAAGTCTGTGGTTTTGCCTCAGACAGAAAAGATGTACACTTTTGTGACTGCGGGGCAGGAAGCCGAAGTCACTGCGGTCTGCGAACAGCCGGCATCCCGGGTTATATTCGGGATTCGCGCCTGCGACAGCAAGGCGTTGGCGGCACTGGATCTTGTTTTTCTGACCCGGGGTTACGAAGACGGTTTCTATAAAGCCAGGCGCCAGGGCTTAACCGTCATCGCCAGGGCCTGCAGCAAGCCCGGGCCCAACTGTTTCTGTCAGGCCATGGGAGTCGATCCTTTGGCGCCTGAGGCTTGTGACATAATAATTTACGATACTGCGGACGGCGGTTTTGCCTGGGAAGCTAAAACAGAAAAAGGGGAAACCCTTACCCGCGACCTGGGCGATCTCCTGGTTGAAGGAGATTTTGCCAAGCCGGAGATAGCCGGCTTTTCGGCAGATGCCAGGTCGGAGGGGATAGCAGAAAAGCTGGCCTTTATTTTCGAACACCCGGTCTGGGAGGAGTTGGCAGCTCCCTGCATGAACTGTGGCATCTGTACCTATCTCTGTCCCAGTTGCTACTGTTTCGACATTCAGGTAAAAACCAGAGGCAATGAAGGTTACCGGTTCCGTTGCTGGGACTCCTGCATGTATCCGGAGTATACCCAGATGGCCGGAGGACATAACCCCCGCGAGCGTAAGCAGGATCGTTTTCGCAACCGTTTTCTCCATAAACTGGAGTTTTTCTGCGAGCGGTACGGGACCTTTTTGTGTACAGGATGCGGGCGCTGCATTGTCTTCTGCCCCCAGGGGATCAACATCCTGTCCATAATCAATCGTTTGCAGGAGGTGGGCGCAGATGTCAGATAATTGCACGTGCGGCAACCCGCTGGTTCCCAGCATAGCCCGGGTAGTTGACATAATTGACGAGACCCCGGATGTCAAAACTTTCTACGTGACTGGCGATGACGGCATTCCTTTTCCGGTAATGCCGGGACAACTGGCCATGGTGTCTTTACTACCGGTCGGGGAGGGCATGTTCTCCGTTTCCTGGCAGGCTGACGATCACCTCGAATTCGCCATCCGAAGGGTCGGGGTTTTGACCGATGCCCTTCACGAAATCGAGATCGGGCAGAAAATTGGGGTTAGAGGACCTTATGGTAACGGATTTCCCGTTAAGGAATGCGAAGGCAAGAACATGCTGTTCATCGGTGGCGGCATAGGCCTGGCTCCGCTTCGTTCCTTCATCAAGTACTGTTTCAAACACCGGGAAAAATACGGCAAGATACAGATTCTTTATGGGGCACGCAGCGTGGCGGATCTCTGCTTCAAGCGGGAGCTGTTTGAAGAATGGCCGGCCCAGCCCGATACCCAGGTATTCACCACCATTGACCGGCCGGAGCCGGGATGGGACGGTAAAGTTGCCTTTGTTCCCACTTACCTTGAGGAGCTGAGTCCGAGTCCGGACAATACCATCGCCGTCATCTGCGGCCCGCCGATAATGATCAAGCTGGTGTTGAAGTCGATGGAAAAAATGGGCTTCAGCGATGAACAGGTAATTACTACCCTCGAGATGAGGATGAAGTGCGGCATCGGGAAGTGCGGGCGGTGCAACATCGGACCTGAGTACATCTGCCTCGACGGGCCGGTATTCAATCTGGCCCAGTTGAAAAAGCTGCCTCCTGAATGGTAGTTGGAACCAAAAGGAATCTGACACAAAGGGACGTACGCATAAAGACAGATACGGGGGCGGCCCGTGTGCGTCAACCCCAAAGCTGACACACGTGGGCCGCCCCCGTGTGCGTGGCCCCGTGGTCGCCCGGGACAGTTTTTCACCGGAAAACGCTGCCGCCGTACAGCCATCCGAGGTAAAAGATGCCGACGATGACGATTATGTGGAATATCCACCACCCGGTTCTCAAAAAATGGAAGGTCCCGAGATCCATAGGGGCATCTGTTCTCACCTGGTCTTCGGCCACCATGCAACCTCCTTTCACCTGACTCACCATCTTTCCCGTATCTTACTTTTTCCCAAAACCCAAGAATTATTCTTGCCGGTGCCGTTTGCCTCGGTCCGACTTACGATGACGTGATCATCAGGAGGGGCGGGCCGTAAATATTTTGGCAGGCAGGCGAAGGGACGGGCAAGCCGGGAGGAGCGGCAGGTTTTGACAGCCGCAGGTTTTTCTGATAAAAATACAGTAACAGAGGAAGTGCACAAATATGTGCACATACCGTGTGAGAGGGGGATGTCCTTTTGCCGGATAATAGGGATATTTTGAATCCTACTCTTTACCGTTTGCTCGATATGTTTCGCCTGAACAAGGTTTACGTGCGGGGCGAAGGAAATTACCTTTATGACGAGGAAGGCCGGCAGTACCTCGACTTCATAGCCCAGTACGGGGCGGTTCCTTTCGGCTATAATCCACCCTTCCTGTGGGAGGCCGTCGCCGCTTTTCGGGATTCTGGGGCTCCCGCTCTGGTCCAGCCTTCACTTCCCCTGAAAGCTCTGGAATTGGCCCGGAGATTGACCGAGCTGGCCCCGGGCGACATCCAGTTCGCCACCTTTACCCAGAGCGGAGCGGAATCGGTAGAAGCGGCCATAAAGTTGGCGCGGTCGGCTACAGGCAGGTTCAAGATACTGTCCTGCGAAAACGGTTTTCACGGAAAGACCATGGGAGCCTTGTCGGCAACCGGACGGGAAGTCTACCAGTCGCCGTTTTTCACCCCGGTCCCGGGGTTTATCAAGGTTCCTTTTGGGGACATAGATGCCCTCGAGGAGACTTTGAAAAGGGAAGCGGATGAGATAGCCGCGTTTATCGTCGAGCCGATACAAGGAGAAGGCGGGATCATCGTTGCCCCCGAGGGCTACCTCAAGGCGGCCCAGGAACTGTGCCGGCGCTTCGGGGTGGTTTTTGTACTGGATGAGATACAGACGGGACTGGGCAGAACCGGGCGTCTTTTCGCCTGTGAAAAAGAAGGCGTTGAGCCGGACATCCTTCTTCTCTCCAAGGCCCTGGGGGGAGGGCTGGTTCCTCTCGGGGTATGCCTGTCCGGGCCTAAAGTGTGGAACGAGGATTTCGGCAGGCTCCACAGCTCAACTTTCGCTAATAACAACTTTACCTGCGCTGTAGGTCTGGCGGTCCTGGAAAAGCTCCTGGAAAACGGGGGCAGGCTGCTTAACGAGGTCAGAGACAAAGGAGAACACCTGATATCCAAGGTCAAGGAGGTCCAGAAACGCTGGCCGGGAGTCATCCGGGAAGTGCGCGGAGAAGGACTGATGGTCGGCCTTGAATTCTGCGATTTTGCCCGTGAAGATTCGTTTGATATGATTTTTTTGAGTAAACAAGGAGGCTTCTGCCCGTTGATCTCCGGGCTCTTGCTCAACGTCTACGGTATTCGCTGTGCTCCGTTTCTCAACAACCCCATGACCATGCGGCTGGAGCCACCCTTAACCATAACCATGGAAGAAATCGACAGGTCTGTCGAAGCTCTAGACCAGATATGCGAGATCGTGTATAAGAAGGACTACGTCTGGTTGTTCAAATACCTCCTGGGAGACACGAGCCCGCCTTCCCAGGTCAGGGATTACCGGGCACTTACCTTGAGACCTGTGGTAGGCTCGTCTTTAAGGCCCGGGGAGCGACCGGCGCGCCGGTTCGCCTTCCTGGTCCATTATCCGGGACGCGAGGACGTGGTGCACGCCACCCCCTCGCTGGAACAGCTGACGGAAACGGAGCTTGAGGAGTTCTTCGACTGGCAGGCGACCGAGCCCGAACCCCAGGTGGTGTGCCACATGCCGGCTTTGCGTTCCCGGGCCGGAGAGCTGGCGGAAGGGTGGCTGATAGGCATCCCGTTCGGAGCCAGACAAATGATGAAACTGCCCCGTTCGGCGACTGTTCCGGTGATTCAGCAGGCGGTTGACATGGCCCGGGATATGGGAGCGGATGTGGTGGGGCTTGGGGCCTTCACTTCGGTAGTTACACGCGGGGGACGGGATGTCCGGGGAAGGGGCGTGCCCGTGACCAGCGGGAACAGTTTTACCGTAGCCATGGCTGTGGAAGCCACGTTTTTGGGAGCGGAAAAGATGGACGTGGATTTCAACCGGGCGACGGCGGCGGTAGTAGGGGCTACCGGGTCCATCGGCAGGGTGTGCGCTATTCTGCTGGGGGAAAGATTTGCCCGCATCAACCTCATAGGCAATCCTTCCCGCAAGAACAGCAGCCTCCGCAGGTTGGCCGTTGTAGCAGATGAGATAGTGCTGCACGCAGTCTTGAGGCGGCGACAGGGAAAGCGACAAGGGCTTGCCGGGTGGATCGATGAGGCCCTGAAGAGGTTACAATCCGGCCGGGATCCTGGCCTGAGCCTGGTGCAACAACTGGAGAATGCAGGCGGTGCATCTTCTTCGGACTCCCTGCGGCCCCTGGAACTGCTCGAAGCGGTGGCCAAATCCCTGGGGGTGCCATGTCCGGTGACAATCACCCTTGATATAGAAAGAGGGCTGCGTACGGCGGATGTGATAATAACCGCGAGTAATTCGCCTGGCTACCTTATCGGTCCTGAGGAACTGAAGCCCGGGGCGGTGGTGTGCGACGTAGCCCGCCCACCCGACGTATCACCCGCGGTCTACGAGAAGCGAAAGGACGTACTCATCCTTGAGGGGGGGTTGGTGCAGCTGCCTGACGCCGTAGTTTTCGGATCCAACCTGGGGTGCCGCCCGGGCATAACCCTGGCCTGTCTGTCGGAAACGATACTGTTGGCCTTGGAAAACGACGGCAAGGATTACAGCATCGGCAGCCGCATTCCGTTGGATACGGTAGAGTACCTGCGCCAGTTGGGGGAGAAACACGGGTTTCGGTTGGCTGCCCTGCACTCCCGAGGACGGGAGATAACGGAGGAGGAGATAAGGGAAATAAGGATCCAGGCCGCCCTCCTCCGCCAGCAGGCGGCGGGTGCCAGGTGAGTTCTTGACACCCAACCGCGCGAAATCATCGTAGCACCGATCGGCATCGTGGGCGCCTGTGAATCAAAGTTCTCTTAAATTTCCAGCAGTGATTTCCTGAGGTGCGGGCAGTCGGTTATAATGTAAATGGCGAGGTTATAAAAATCTACGTTAACTAGCTTCTTATTCTAGATTCAGAAAGAAGGGGAGTTGTCGTGTACGTTACCGAGATCAGGATCGGTCGCGACGGGAAATGGTATGCCAACGGCAATGAGATGTTCAGGCTGCCGATAGTAAACCTTTTTGCCCGTCACCTGGAAAGAGACGAGAACGGGGGCTATTACATCCACCTGAGAGAGGAGACTTTCCCCGTGGTGGTGGAGGATGCCCCCTTTTATGCTATCGGCATCGATGAGAGTCAAGAGGATCTCACTTTGGTGTTTCATGACCGGCAGGAAATGAAGATAACCGAGCCGGTGAAGATCCACTTTGTAGGGGATGTTCCCTATATCACCTTCAGGTGGGAAGCGGATACCCGTTTGTCCCGGGGAGTGTACTGGCGGCTTTCCGAGTATTTTGAGCAGAGGGGCGACGACATATATATTGTGCCGCCGAAGAAGAACTGAGGCGGACCTTTCTGCGCCAATCAGCGCCTAAAACTGGCCACAGATGCACACGGATTGGCACTGACTAACACAGATTTTTCAAAATAACGTTTTTTCTAGGATGTTGACGGAGAAAGGAGGTTTTCATTCTCTAGCGGTGACACCGTAAGGTATCATGGGTGTCTGTGTCCATGTGTGACTATTTACGAGACACATTGGTTGTTTACGAGGGAAAGGGGGAGCTGATGTGAAGCTGCTGGAGCCGGTAAAGATTGGTAAAGTAGAGCTGCGCAACCGGATAGTCATGCTGCCCATGCATCTCGGGTTCTGCGAGGACGGCAGGGTAGGAAGCCGCATCATCGAGTTTTACCGGGAGAGGGCTGAGGGCGGAGCAGGACTGATCGTGGTCGGGGGTTGTACCATCGACAGGCACAGTGCCTACTGGGGTATGGTGTCTTTAGAAGACGACAGCTACGTCCCCGGTCATCAGAAATTGAATGAGGCTATAAAAGGTTTAGGGGCAAAGACATGTGCCCAACTGTTCCAGGCCGGTCGCTATGCTAATTCGAGATTCAGCGGAATACAACCGATTGCCCCGTCACCCATTCCTTCGAGTCTGACCCGCGAAGTTCCCAGAGAAATGACGAAGGACGACATTGAGGAAGTCATAAAAGCTTTTGCCGCGGCAGCAAGGAGAGCTAAAGAAGCAGGGTACGACATGGTCGAAATCATCGCAAGCGCCGGCTATCTTATATCGCAGTTCTTCTCTCCTATTACCAACCAGAGGAATGACGAGTACGGGGGGGATTTCGAAAACCGGGCCCGATTCGGGATAGAAGTAGTCAAGGCTGTTCGCGAGGCGGTAGGCCCTGACGTTCCGATCTCGGTGAGGCTTAGCGGCAACGAGTTCATGAAGGGAGGCAACGGCAGCCTGGAAATGGCCAGGTTTGCTGCCAGGCTTGAAGAGGCCGGTGCCAGCTTGTTCAACGTGACCGGTGGCTGGCATGAGTCGAGAGTGCCGCAGATAACCATGAATGTCCCGCCGGGGGCTTATTCTTATCTGGCGCGAACGGTGAAAGAAGCGGTAAAGTCGCCGGTTATAGCCTGTAACCGCATTAATGACCCCGCGGTGGCGGAAAGGATTCTTATAGAAGGCCAAGCCGATTTGATCGGTATGGCCAGGGGACTTATCGCTGACCCAGAGCTGCCTCGAAAACTCGAGGAAGGACGCTGGCATGAAATCAGAAAGTGCATAGGCTGTAACCAAGGGTGCCTCGACGCCATTTTTACCGGAGGGAGCTGCCGTTGTCTGGTCAACGCTAGAGCAGGTCGAGAAGAAGAAACCAGGATCCGGCCTGTAGAGCGTCGCAAGAAAGTGCTCGTAATCGGCGGGGGGCCGGCGGGAATGGAAGCGGCCAGGGTCGCCGCTGTCAGGGGCCACGAGGTCGCCCTCTGGGAAAAGGAAACAAACTTGGGGGGACAGTTGACTCTGGCGGCTGCGGTTCCGGGGCGTCAGGATTTCATGGACCTGGTCGATTACCTGGAGTCAAGCCTGGTGGACCTAGGGGTTGAAGTCGAGACTCAAAAAGAGGCGACCTTAGATGATATAAAGCAATTCCGACCGGACGCAGTTATAGTCGCTACCGGCGCCAGGCCGGTCATGCCGGATATTCCCGGGATAGACGGAAACAACGTGGTAAATGCCTGGGAAGTGCTGGGATTCGAGCCTGAACTGGGTAAGAAAATCGTAGTTATCGGCGGAGGGGCCGTAGGTTGCGAGGTTGCTTTGTTCATTGCCGTCATGGGAACTCTGGATGCAGATACCGTGAAATTCCTGCTACTCAATGAAGCAGAGCCTGTTGAAAGGATCAGAGAACTCATGAGCCGCGGAACCAAAGAGGTCGTTGTGGTGGAACAGGACAAGACCATGGGCAGGGGGATAGGCCCGTCTACCCGCTGGATCATCCTCCAGGAGCTCGCGAGACTAGGTGTGGAGTTGCGAGCGTCTACTGAGGTCGTTGCTATTGAAAACGACGGGGTACTGGTCAAAAACCAGGAAGGAAAGACGGAAAAGATCTTTGCCGACACCGTGGTCGTTGCTGCCGGTTCCAGTCCTGATAACTCCCTCTACCAGGAGATAAGAAGTGTGATTCCCGAGGTGCACCTCATAGGCGATGCCAAGGGGCCGCGCAAAGCGTTGGATGCCGTGCATGAGGGATTTGACGTGGGCAACGCTGTTTGATCGAGCGTACCAGGTTCGGCCAGAAGAAGTAACATCTTCTGTGGTCGAACCTGGTTGTGCTATAATCATCACAAGTGGGTTATAGGACCAGGGCGCAGAGTAGATTCAGGGATGGTGAGAGCGTAATCGATCTGTTCCAGCATGGCTTCGCGGTCTTGGGGCAGGCGGCCGGTAATATTCCAGTAATTGGACACGTGGTCGCTGGTAATCGTCGTTCCATGACATTCCAGGTTTTCGATTAACAGTCGGATTTCCCTCAAGGCTTGATGGGGCGTAAGTAGCTGGAACTCGCCGTTTACATACTGATCGTACAGAGGGGAATCCGGCACCGGCTGATAGGTTCTGAACCGGATAAAATCGGGACAAAACTGATTGAGAACCCGGGCACTGTTCAGGGCGTGCTGCTCGCTCTTTTCCGGGCCTCCGATTCCCACCAGGTAATACTCGCTGACCTCGATCCCAGCTTGTTTAAGTTTTAACCCGGCCGAAACTATCTGATCAGAAGTCGTTCCTTTACATATCTTCGACAGAACTTCATCATCACCGCTCTCCATGCCCATGTGGATGCGGGAGAGACCGGACTCCTTAAGCAGAATGAGGTCATCGAGGCTTTTCTTGTCGACGTAGCGTGCAGAACCGTAAACAGTTATCCGTTCTAGCAAAGGGAACAGCTGCCGGGCATAAGAGAATATCTCTACAAGATCCCTGGTTTTCATTATTATAGTATTCCCGTCGGGAAAGAAGATGGATTTTATCCAGTCACCGTAGTAGAGTTTAGCCATGCGCAGGTCTGCCTTGATGTCTTCGACCGGCCTGATCCGGAATTTGACTCCTTTGTACATGGAACAAAAAGTACATTTATTATGCGGGCAACCTATGGTAGCCTGGATCAAGAGGCTGTTGGCCTCGCTTGGTGGACGGTATACCACTCCTTCGTATCTCAAGTCGTTCACCTCCTTCGGGCTATGTCGTATATAGGTTAACAAAACTCAACCTGGAATAAAAGGGGGATAGCCATGAAGAGGTTTGTGTTGAATGCCGAAGACACCGTGTTTCTGGTTGTCGATTTTCAGGAAAGGCTGATGCCGGCCATCGACCGGGCCGACAAAGTGCTGCATAACGCCGGGCTGCTCTTGCGCTTGGCCGGGCTTATAAAGATCCCGGTCCTGGTTACCGAGCAATATCCTCAAGGTTTAGGGGTAACCGTTCCCGAGATCAAAGAGGTGTTGCCGGAGCACACCCTCTTTGAAAAGAGGCTGTTTTCCGCTTTTATACCGGAGCTGGAAAAGAAGCTTGTGGAATTGAACCGACCCAAGATAGTCGTGACCGGAACCGAGACCCATGTATGTGTCTTTCAGACGGTTCGGGATCTGGTGACAGCGGGTTATGAGGTTTATGTGGTTCGGGATGCCGTCGGCTCAAGGTTCAAAGAGAACTACGAGAACGGGCTGGCCTTGATGAGGGACCTGGGAGCCATCATTACCAACACGGAGACGGTCATCTTCGACCTGTTGAAAGTGGCCCAAGGGCCGGTATTCAAGGAGATGTCCGGGCTTTTGAAATAGGAAGTGATTTCTTATGTCGCGTCGGGTGCGGGGAGAATCAAATAGGGCGAGGCAGGGGTGTTGCTTGTGAACTTGCGGGTCATTACGGTGGACGATGACGAAAGAGAAAGGATAGTCTTGAGATACATCCTTGAACAAATGGAGGATGTAAAGATCATAGGAGAGGCCAACAACGGGTTGGAAGCGGTGCTTCTCATCAAGAGCAAGAGGCCGGACCTCGTGTTTTTAGACGTAAACATGCCGGAGTTGAGCGGGCTGGAGACGGCGGAAAGGGTAGGGGAACTGAGCGACCCCCCTTTGATCGTTTTCGTGACGCAGCACCCCGATTTCGCCGTGCAGGCCTTTGAGTTGGACGCTCTGGATTACATCGTGAAGCCGATAACCCCCTCCCGCCTCCAGGAAACCATCAGCAGGGCCAAGAAACGGTTGGTTCATGAAAAACTCATCGAGGACCGGGTAGAGGAGAGGTTAAAGGAGCGGATAGACCAGTTTATCAAACGTCTTCGCCGGGAAGAAATACTCTACGATAAGATACCGATAAGGGAGAGGGGAAAGATAACCCTTATCAATCAGGATGACATCATATTCGCCGAGAGCCAGGGGAAGAAGGTTTTCATCTACACAGATACCGAGGAGTTCCCGACCAACTACACCCTGAATGAGCTGGAGAGCCGATTGGATCGCAATATGTTTTTCCGTGCCCACCAGGCGTTTATAGTCAACCTGAACCGGATTAAAGAAATCGAATCTTTCGGTGAGGGGTCATACCTCATCAACCTGGAGAACTCGAGGAAACAGATAATGTTGAGCCGGGCCAGGGCTAAAGTTCTGAGGAAGAAACTCGGATTGTAACGTCAGTGCATACCGCAAAAACGTCATTTTATACTCAATTATGTTGTGTGGAGTTGATTTGCCGTCTTGTTTTGTCAAGCTCCGGTTGTACTGCTGAATCCCCCAATTTTTAGGCACCGACCCAGAGTGTCTCTTGTATTCAGTTCGTCCCCGCTTTGTGCCGCATATTCTCTTCCGGTTTATTTCCTGTTTAACAGGTAGAAGAAGCGAACCATACCAGTTTTAAAACCAAATAGCAAACGAGATAGTGAAAACAATAACAAAATGTACTATCATGTAACTAGGAGGAATGTCAGAACGGAAAGATTCTAAGAGAGAAGGGGGTGTCGTTATGGCAGAAAGGGTTCTGTATGAAGGGACGGCGGCGAAGCGGGTTTGGGTGGACGAAAGCCTGTACGACGATTTTGAGGTTGAGGACTATGGGAAAGAAGAGGAAGAGATTACGGTATACGATGTTGACACGGTTTTAGGGTATACGGTCGATATCTTGAAGCTCGGAATATATCTCTTCTGGTCGGCTTTATTGATAGGGGTTGTTTACCTGACGGTCCAGTACCTGTGAGGTATGCGGGACAGAGGATTGGAGTGATGTTGTATGAAACCTTATGTCAGACTTTCCCGGCACGAGGGCAACCGGACGCTGTTCGATCTCGTGGAAATGTCGATTATTTCTACCTACTGCGGGGAGCCTTTTCACCTCCACGCTGAAGGTTTACGCGGAACGGGAAAGACTACCATTATGAGGGCGGCAAGAGACATACTCCCTCCGATCAAGAGAATCAAGGACTGTATTTACAACTGCGACCCGCAGGCTCCCCACTGTCCCGTACACCGTGACTTGACCCCGGAAGAGATCGCGGCCATCGGGGTCGAAGAAATACCAATGCCTTTTCTCGAAATATCCCATTCGGCTAAGGTGGGTACGGTAGCGGGGAGCATCGACCTTGCGAAGATTACGGACAAAAGTCATCCCCAGGCTGCCTTGTTGCCCGGCATCATACCCCAGGCCCACCGGGGCATCATCTTCATCGACGAGATCAACCGGTTGGCCGACACGTCACCGGAAATAACCGACATCCTGCTCGATGTCATGGGTAACAAGCCGGGGCGGCTGCAGATCGAAGAGGCCGGTCTGCCGGTGGTAGAGCTGTCGGTAGTGGTGTCCGTATGGGCGGCTTCTAACCCGGATGAGGACCCGGGTCCCCTGGAAGAGGTTAGAAGGCAGCTGTCAGACCGTTTCGACATGGTTTATTACATGGGCAGACCCGGTTCGGTGGAAGTAGTCGCCCAGATGTTGCAGAGTTCTCGGATGAAGAAACAAAGGGCAGGAACCGGCGACCAGATAGACTCGGCCAACGCGGAATACAGGCAGAGGCTCCTGGACATGGCTTCTCGCTACATGGAGGCGGAGGTACCCGACTTCATACGCAATTTCATTGCCCGGATATATGTCAAGAATAACCTGGAGAGTCTGCGCGCGGTGGAGGCCATACAGCAGGGAGCACTTTTGCACAGCATTCTGAAGAAGCGCAATCAGGTAACTATAGCTGACGTCATAGAGATGATACCGTTAGGGCTGAAACACAGAGTGGACGGAGACACCTTGGTCAAGATAATGAACAATCTGGAGTCCAGATCGGCTAAAGATACGGTGCTAAGCCTTAAGAGCAGGAAGGAGAAGATAAAGTCTGCGAAAGAAGACGAGGAGATTTTCGATACCAGCGTGCGTCGGCTTCGGGACATGAGCCGCAATGAACTCATCGCCACGGAGAGAGCTTTGAACCCCGGCGAATTCTAAGGGGGTGATTCCCGTGATAACCGAAAAGCATGAGGCTTTTGATAAAGCGAGCATGGTCGGCAACTACCTCTGTATTTACCTGGGACAGGATCAGGGTATCAGGCTGGGGGAGAGTACGGTAGTCAGCAGGAAGGCCCATGCCGTGGTTCCGGGAAAAAAGGGTCATGTCCAGATATTGACCAATAAAGACGCGGGTCGTACCTATCTCAATTTCATCGATGCAGACCAGGTCGTGCATATCGATGTTTTTCACGAACCTGGAGTCGTCGATCCCAAACTGGTGGCTCGGGAAATATTTACAGCTATAGAGTCCCACCTGGTTGAGGAGCGGCCCGGGCTCAGTTTGATGGAAGAAGAGAAGTTCAAGAACATCATCGAGTACATGCAGTGTATCGAGGTCACGACGGCTGGTGGCAAGGGTCTGGCTTACGATCTGTTGCAGGGAGATGTGGAGCCGGTCGTAGATGAGGAGCGTAAGTTCAATCACGTGCATGTGCTGGCCCGTCTTTCTCCCGAACGGTACGGAGCCATTCTTCCGGTGGCCGAAGCAGCTGAGGAAGCGGTGACCAAGAGCGGTCTGGAACTCGCCAAGGTGAAAAAGATTTCTCACGGGCGGGAGAAACAAAAACCTGAAAATTTTGCAGGATACATCGTTCTGCCTTGGAAAAAGTTCAAAGGCCAGTTGAGTCCGGTGCTTATCCGTGAAAATCAGAACAATTTGATATTGAAACTGGCTGAAAAATTTGCTAGTCTTGAAGAGGTTGAGGAATTCCTTGAAAGCTGCACCAGTAATGTATTCAAGCGCAAAAGCATAACCGAACAAAAGCGCAAATGGGGCGATATAGACCACTACATTGAACAGTTGAAAGAATTGGGGCTTATGAAGAACGGGTTCTTTGGACCCGTGCTCACTAAAGAAGGACGCGAGCTCAAAGATTTTCTCGCGGATCACCGTTGCGAGCTCGAGGCAGAACTGAGGCGGAACATACGCCACACTTCGCCGGCCAGATCCCGGTATCAGAGGATGGGCAAAAGCGAATACAAGCCGTCGCAGATATACTTCACCAACCGCAATAAGACGGTGAGACTGGGAGACGGGCAGTGGTCGGGGGATCTGGCAGTGCCTGAGACCATAATCGAGGCGAAAAAGAGTAGCCTTTTGCGAGGAGAGGAGCACCTCTCGATTCACAAAGAAGATCTGCGGATCTATGACAGGAAATCATACGTTCCCGTAGATGTTTGTCTCCTGATAGACGCGAGTGCCAGTATGGCCGGTGACAAGAGACAGGCAGCCTGTTATTTGGCCGAACACCTCTTGTTGACGGGCCGGGACCGGGTGGCAGTTGTCACTTTCCAGGAGATGAAGGCCACAGTGGTGGTTCCTTTTACCAGGAATCACAAGGTTCTGTCCAAGGGGCTTGCCCGTATAAAGCCCGGGGGACTCACTCCCATGGCTGACGGCATATTTACCAGCGTGGAATTGATAAAATCTTCCCGGGTTAATAACCCGTTGCTGATCCTGATAACTGACGGTATGCCGAACTTCCCGTTGTGGACTTTTGATGCTAAGAACGATACCTTAGAGGCTACCCGAAAGGTGGCAGAAGCCAAGATAAGGTTCGTGTGTATAGGACTCGAGTCCAACAAAGCGTTTTTGCGGGAAGTGGCAAAAGAAGGCCGCGGAACCTTGTACGTTGTAGACGATTTGAACCGAGACTCTCTGGTTAAGATAGCCAGATACGAAAGGAGATCTGTGGGATTAGCAGCAGGGATCTGATGTTATCTCAAATCTAACTGCGACATGAGTGTTAGGCAAACTGAGTTTGCCTTAATGACTCCTCCTTCATAACTGTTGGCGCCTTTTGAAGAAGGCGCCTTTTTTTGCCGAGGGCGGCATAATACAGGCGGCTTGTACATACGATCATTAGGAGAAAGAACAGGGGAGGAGATGCGACATGAAAAGCTGTTCCCGGCTCGTAATGATCATCCTCTTGCTATGTATCTGTTGTTGGAGCAGCGGGTGCGGGTTGGTGGAAAATAACCGTCTCAAATCATGGCAGGAGTGGATTAAGATGCCGGTAGAAGACGCGAAGGAGGTTCTGTCAACAGAGAGCAAAACGAGAGGCGAGGTCCGGCTTGAAGACCTGACCAGGGAACGCATTACGGTTGATCTGTATTTTGCCCGTAAAGACGGAAGCGGGCTGCATGTAGAAAAACGGGACATCCCCAAGGAAGCGGCTATTGCCAGAAGAACCATCGAGGCTTTGCTGAAAGGCCCCGAAAACCCGAACTTGGAAGCATGCCTGCCTGAAGGGACCAGGCTTCTTGATATCAATATCAAACCAGACGGGCTGTGCATTGTGGATTTCAGCCGCGAGATTACAACCATTCCCCCGGGAAGGGCAAGAGAACTCGCTATCGAGTCGATAGTCAAGACCCTTTCCCAGTTTCCTACAGTGACCTCGGTAAAATTGTTGGTTGAAGGGGAGGCTGGCATGTAACCGGGAAAAGTGTTAAATTAATTACTGGCATCTTTAACAGTGCAAATGACGGCGAGAAGAGGTGTAGCAGTTGGAACGTTCTCAGCCCGTCGGGGTTTTTGACTCCGGCGTAGGCGGTCTTACGGTGGTAAAGGAGATAATCAAGATACTGCCCTATGAGAACATCGTTTATCTCGGTGACACGGCTAATGTGCCTTATGGAGGCAAGTCCCGCCAAGAATTGATTCGCATAGGCAGGAACATAATCGAATTCTTCCTCGAGCAAGGAGTCAAAGCCGTCGTGGCGGCCTGCAATACCAGCTCATCGGTGTCGGTCCCCGAGTTGAGGAAGCTATATCCGGTGCCGATTGTCGATGTTATCGGGCCGGGAGCTCTCGATGCGGCCGATACCACCCGCTCGGGACGCGTTGGGGTCATAGCCACCGAGGCTACGGTTAACAGCGCTGCGTATACCCGGCATCTTAGGTCATTACGACCTGACGTCGAAGTCTGGGAGGTAGCATGTCCTCGATTTGTTCCGCTCGTCGAACAGGGGGTGCTCGACGGCCCCGAGGCAGAAGAGGCGGCCCGCCAGTACCTGGAGCCCCTAAGATGCCGCGGCATAGATACTCTTATCCTCGGCTGCACCCATTATCCCTTTCTCATCCCGGTGATCCGCCGGACACTGGGAGACGGGGTGGCGCTTGTAGACCCGGCTCGCGCAACGGCGCAGTATCTGAAAACCGTGCTGCGAGAACAGAATATGATGAACGAAGGGAAAGAAAATCCCCGGCACCGTTTTCTCGCTACCGGTTCGCAAGCCTCCTTTCGCGTAATCGGCAAGCTGGTGCCGGAGATAGATCTCAGCGAGGTCACTACTATCAAACTGGGGCGATAACGTATGGGAAAGATCGGCTTTACCACGACAATACCCGTAGAAATAATACTCGCAGCGGGTAAGACCCCCGTAGACCTGAACAACCTTTTCATTAACGCCGACCGGCCCCAGGAACTGGTGGACCGGGCGGAAGAGGCAGGATACCCGCGGAACATCTGCGGTTGGATAAAGGGGATATATTCGGTTGCCTTGGACCTTCACGACCTGGAGGCCCTGGTGGCCGTGATGCAGGGGGACTGCAGCAACACCCAGGCTCTGGTGGAGACCCTGGTGATGCAGGGGATAAAGACGATACCTTTTGCCTATCCTTTCGACCGGGATGCGGGTATGCTTCGGCTTCAGATGGAGAAACTAAGGCAACACCTGGGGGTGTCCTGGGAAGAGGTGGAAAAGGTCAGATGCGAACTGGCAAGGACAAGAGCTCTCTTGCGGGAACTGGATGAATTGACCTGGAAAGAGGACAGGGTCAGCGGATTCGAGAACCACTACTACCAGGTAAGTGCTACCGATTTCAACCAGGACCCTCGGGCTTTTACGCAGGAATTGGAGAGGTTTCTCAGCGAGGCCAGGAAGCGGACGCCTTTTACGCAGGAGATAAGATTGGCCTACATAGGGGTCCCTCCCATAGTCAAGGATATGTACCAGTACCTGGAGAGCCAGGGGGCAAGGGTAGTCTTTAACGAGATACAGCGGCAGTTTGCCATGCCGTTTGAGGCCGCCGACCTTGTGGAGCAATACCTCATGTACACCTATCCTTATGGAGCTTTTGCCCGGCTTCAAGACATCACGGCCGAGATAGAGAAGAGAAACATAGACGGTGTCATCCACTACGTGCAGACTTTCTGTTTTCGGCAGATTGAAGATATGATATTCCGGGCCCACATAAGAAAACCTTTCCTCACTTTGGAGGCGGACAAGCCTGGAAACTTGGATGCCCACAGCCGGATGCGCATCGAAGCATTCTTGAAAATGCTGGCATCGTCAAAAAAGTAAGTTCTTTAGAAGGTGTCGCCGATGATTGGAATCGATCTGGGATCGCGAAAAGTCAAAATCGTGCAGATGGTCGAAGACCAGGTTGTCAAAAAAGAGATGTTCGATACCATCGAATTTTACCGGCGGTTTGGGCTGGTAGGGCAAGGCAGGCTCAGGCTCGATTTGGAGGAGTTGGGCTTCGAATCCGAAGAGAAATTAGTCGCCACCGGTTACGGGAAACTGGCGGCGACGGTGAGCGGGGCCGAGCCGGTACCCGAGATACAGGCTCACGTTCTCGGAGCGTGTTTCAGTACCGGGCTCTCTGATTTCACCCTGCTGGATATCGGGGGGCAGGACACGAAGGTAATTCAGGTGCGTGACGGCAGAGTTATTGACTTTCTAACCAATGACCGGTGCGCTGCCGGATCTGGGAGGTATCTGGAACACATGGCCGGGATACTGGGCATGAATATCGAGGAATTAGGTACATACGACCAGGAACCGGTTCCCTTGAATTCCACCTGCGCCATTTTCGGGGAAACCGAGATCATAGGCCACATAGTCACCGGAGTGCCCGTATCCCGTCTGGCGGCCGGAGTCAACTATGCGGTTTACCGGAAGCTGGCGCCGATGCTGCGCAAGCTTTCCAGCAAGATCCTCGTTTTATCAGGCGGAGGCGCCTACAACCAGGCCTTGCAGCGAATCATTGCCCGGGAAACGGGCTGCCAGGTTATTCAGGTGCCGGAGCCTCAGTACAACGGGGCAATAGGATGCTGTATTTATGGGAGGAATACTTGATGGAATTGACAGTTTTGGGATGCTGGGCTCCCTATCCCAGGGCCGGCGAGGCCTGTTCCGGCTATCTTCTGAAGACAGAACAGACCACGGTGCTTTTGGAATGCGGACATTCGGTTTTTTCAACTCTGCGCAAATACCAGGATTTTAACGAGCTCGACGCCGTGGTCATAAGCCACTACCACCCGGACCATTTCGCCGACCTCTATGCTCTGCGCCACGCTCTGCGCGGAGCCAAGATACTCGGCCGGAGAACAGAACCGTTACGCCTGATCATTCCCGCCCAACCGGTAGATGTATTCAACTACTGGTACAGCACTGAGGAGTTCAAGGTTGAACCCATTGCCTGCCCCATTGTGGTGAAAGACATCAGATTCAGGTTTCCGCCGGCATTTCATACCATGCCGGGTTACATGGTCATAGCTGAAGACGAAAAAGGCCGGCGGCTGGTGTATTCAGGGGACACCGACTGCGTGGAGGAGGGTCTGGCAGTGGCCCAGGGAGCCGACATCCTGCTGGCCGAGGCCAGCATCCTGGGGCGGGATATAGAATACGCCCGCAAAGCCAGACACCTTACGGCCAGGGAAGCCGGACGGTGGGCGAGCATGTGCCGGGTTAAGAAGCTGGTTCTAACCCACTTTTGGCCGGAATATGACCTCAAAGACATCGAAGCCGAGGCCAGGGCCGAATATTCGGGAGAGATCGAGCTTGCCCGTGAGGGGTTAACCGTAAAGGTGGCGAGAGATTGAAGTTGATTCTTTGGACGCAGAATGACGCAGATTAATTAAAATTAAATTAGAATTAATAAAAAATCTGCGTAAATCTGCGTCTAATACTAAGGAAGGTGGGAGAAATCGGGATGAGCAGGGAATGCGGGCGGGCTTTTGACGAACCCAGGCCGGTGAATATAATACCGGGGTACACGAAGTTTGCCCCGGGATCGGTTTTGATAGAAACGGGTGATACCCGGGTGATCTGCACTGCTTCCGTAGAAGACAAAGTACCCCCTTTTTTGAAAGGGACGGGAACCGGCTGGATAACTGCCGAGTATTCCATGCTGCCGGGATCCACTCCCACGCGGACTGCTCGCGAGGCTACCCGCGGCAGGATCAGCGGGAGAACATCGGAGATCCAGCGGCTCATCGGCCGTTCTCTGCGGGCGGTCGTAGACCTGTCAGCGCTGGGGGAGAGGACGGTCTGGATTGACTGCGATGTCATTCAGGCCGACGGCGGCACGCGGACCGCTTCCATAACCGGAGCTTTCGTAGCCCTGTATCTTGCCCTGGTCAAACTGAAGAACGAGGGAATAATCGAAAGAATACCGGTCACGGATTACGTTGCCGCTACCAGCGTGGGCATCGTGAAAGGGATTCCTCTGCTCGACCTGGAATACGGCGAGGACTCGGAAGCGGAAGTAGACATGAACGTCGTAATGACGGGCAGCGGAAAGTTCATAGAGATACAGGGAACGGCAGAACACAATCCTTTTAGCTGCGAAGAACTCGACGAACTCCTCCGCCTGGCCAAAAAAGGGATATCCCTCTTGATAGCGAAACAGAAAGAAGTCTTGGGAGCCGTGAAGTAAAGTGAAAAGACGACTTGTCCTGGCAACACGCAATCGTAAGAAACTGGCGGAGTTGAAACAGCTTTTAGAAGGCATGGAGATGGAAGTCCTGGGGTTGGAGGAGTTTCCCGAAGTTCCCGAAGTAGAGGAAGACGGTACGACCTTTGCCGAAAACGCCGTCAAGAAGGCAAGGGCAGTCGCCCAGGCCACGGGGCTCGTCGCGTTGGCAGATGATTCTGGGCTTGAAGTCGATGCTCTGGGAGGAAGGCCCGGGGTGCATTCTGCCAGGTTTGCCGGGGAGCACGGGGATGACGCTGCCAACAATGCCAAGCTGCTGGAACTCATGAAAGATGTGCCGGACGAGGAACGGGGGGCGAGGTTCCGCTGTGTGATAGCCATCGCCGACCCTGACGGCCGGGTCCACCTCGTTGAAGGCACCTGCGAAGGGTGGATAGGCCGTGAGCTGAGGGGCGAGCACGGGTTCGGCTATGATCCCCTGTTTGTGGTCGGGGAATTAGGAAAAACGATGGCGGAGCTGCCTCCAGAAGTCAAGAACCGCATAAGCCACCGGGCAAAGGCGTTGGAGCGGGCTCGCTCTGTGGTTCTTTCTCTGTGGGAGGGAGACTGAGTTGCGGCTAGTGGTATGCGGCGACACCCACGGTCGCCTTAACTCTTTGAAGAAGGAACTTGATAAACTGAAAGGCGCGGATATGCTGCTGCACACAGGCGATTTTTACCAGGACGGCATCGAGCTGGGGAGGCGCTTGGGGATAAAGACTCTTGTGGTGGTAGGAAACTGCGATGTAGGTCAGAGCCAGCCGGCGGAAGAAGTTTTCGAAGCAGAAGGCCACAAGTTTCTTCTCACCCACGGCCACCTGTACCGGGTTAAGAACCACTTGATTGGGTTGAAACTGAGGGCCGAGGAGATAGAAGCGGACATCGTGGTTTTCGGCCACACACATGTCCCGTATTGGGAGAACGTCGACGGCATATGGTTCTTGAATCCGGGGAGCGCTTCGTGGCCCCGGTTCCACGAGTACGGGACCTATGCCGTGCTCGAAGTGGAACCAGACTCGGTAAAAGCGAGCATCGTGACGCTTCGGTGACGGTAT
>CAYONS010000017.1:0-5615 GCA_964405385.1 uncultured Syntrophothermus sp. | reverse complement strand
CTCTTTCTCAGAAGCAAACCCGGCTTCCGCCAGAGTACGAGCAATAACCTGATTAACTTCTGAATCAAAACCTTCCATATTGGACTTCACCACCTTTTCGCGACCCATTAAAATTCTTCCCGGTCGATATTTCATTTTAATCATATCACGTTTAATTTTTGGGCAACAGCGGCATTTGCAAGCTTTGCCGATCACCGTAGATACGGTTCCACCTTATCGAAAGAACTCCAGTATGTTCTTATTACTGGTGATATCATCAGTTCATTGACTCGATTGAACCCGTGCACGTTTTTGACTACGTGCGAACGGCTGTGATAGAATAGGGTCGTCGGGGCGTGGCGCAGTTTGGGAGCGCGTCTGATTTGGGATCAGAAGGTCGCAGGTTCAAATCCTGTCGCCCCGACCATTTTTTTGCCTGAGAAGCCTTGGTACGCCGGGGATTTAGAAGTTTTAACCTTGTCGATGCCTCGGTTTGGATTGCCACAACCAACCGCTGGACGCCACGGCCATGCTGGTGCCGGCCGGCTACCTGGTCGGGCTTTCCGGCGAGTGGCTCTTCCCCGGCAGTGGGGCGGCTCCATGACCCGCAGGGCAGCGGAAAAGGAGCTGGATAAGTTTGCCCGGCTGTCGGGGTGGAGGCCACGCCCCACCGGCTGCGGCACGCTTTCTGTAGAATGCTGGCCGACGCCGGAGAACGGCTGGACAGGATAGCCATGCTGGCTGCGCATCGAAGCTTATACACCACAGCCTGCTACACCAGGCTGGGCAGGGCCGACTTGGAAGCGGCGGTGGAGAAACTGGCGTGGGGGTGAAAGCCGTCTATGCGTAGAGTGCCAGTTCTTTTTCTGTTGATATTATTTCTGGTGTTGTTGGCCGGCTGCGGGGTTACGCGGACGCAACCATCTCCTCCCGCTGAGAAACCGGCGGCTCAGGAAGAGAAAACAGCCGTTCCTCTAACTGGGAGCCCGGTCAAAACATTGCCCGCCTGTGTAACCAGGGTGGTTGACGGGGACACGGTCTACGTGCGCCTAGAAAACGGAATAGTGGAGAAGGTTCGCTTCATCGGCGTGGACACCCCGGAGAGCACCCGCGAGGTGGAGCCTTACGGTAAGGAGGCCGCGGCCTACACGAAAAAGCGGCTGGACGGCAGGAACGTCTACCTCGAGCTCGACGTTGGCGAGCGTGACAACTACGGCCGGCTATTGGCCTACGTCTGGCTTTCCCCGCCGGATAACGACGGCGAGGCGGAAGTACGGGTAAAGATGTTTAACGCCGAGCTGCTGCTGGAGGGCTACGCCCAAGTCATGACGGTTTCCCCCAATGTGAAGTACGCGGACATGTTCGTGAAGCTGCAGCAGGAAGCCAGGGAGCATGGCAAGGGCCTGTGGGGAGCAGCTGCCGGCCCAGCGCCCTCTGTTGGAGCGAAATACGTCGGCAACGCTCGGTCGAAAAAGTTCCACCGGCCGGACTGCCAGTGGGTAGGGGAGATAAGCTCGGTCAACCGTGTGGAGTTCCAGAGCCGGGAGGACGCGGTCCAGCAGGGTTACACACCATGTAAGGCGTGTAACCCGTAGTCTAGACTTGCACAATATTTGACCCGCAAATACAGAGGCTATATCTGAGTAAGCAATTGGTAGAGTACCGCCATGTCGCCCTCATAAGTTGGCTTAATGTGTCTGGTTCCTTCGTTTATGACTCTTTCCCGACACAAAAAAGTCTTCATTCCTACCTCGCCAGCTACTAGGTCTTCAGCCACATCGTTACCCACCATCAGACACTCGCGAGGATCAACCTTAAGGATGCGACATACCTCTAAATAGTACTCGTGGTGAGGTTTGCAGAAATGCATATTTTCATAGGTCGTAACCAACTCGTAAGGAAAATCGTGGCATTGCGCCCATTTTAGGCGCTCATTGACCGCAGAGTAGGGGAAAACCGCATTCGTGGCGACTGCTACTTTTAATCCCTGTTCGAAAGCTTTGGCTACCACATCTGTCGCCCTGGGCATGGGAGCAGCCAAAACTGAAAGACGCGGAAAGGCATCCCTGTAAAAGTCATCGATAAATTCAGCCGTAGCTTTCGGGTCTGCATCGTAAATCTCATAAAAGACACTGTCAAAAACTTCTTTATTGGTTCGATTCGGGTCTTTGTCCCGTATCATGGCATCAGTAGCTATCATAACCTTCTTTGGCAGGTCCTCATACGGCATGCCGCGGTGCCGGGCCATTTCGACCATCAGCCTGAAGTAATTCTCTATAAAAACATCCATGTCCAGGTCTAAAAGAGTCCCGTCTAAATCGAATAATATTGCTCTGATCACGTTACCGCCTCCCTTGTCCACCAGCATCGCTTTTCGGTAAGCGTCAAAAACGACACACCTATCCCTCGGTTTCCAGACACATCAGAACTATCGGCAGAAAGTAACCTGCACTCCCCAGGCAGGGTATCTGGCCGGGGTAAGGGGCTGTCGATGGACTTCCTCAAGTCGGCCGCGGTTATCTATACCCGAACAGCTCCTAAGGTAGTACTCAGGCATATCGTATCATGCTTACTGAATCAGCCATAGACGTTTTTTGACGCTTGCCTGTGCCCGAAAGCAAGTCTACAAAAACCTGAACCAAATCGGGATCGAACTGGCTCCCCGCACCCTGTTTTAGCTCCTCCAGTGCCTCTTCACGCGACATGGGACGGCGGTATGGGCGTCCCGACATCATTGCATCGTAAGCGTCGACTATTGCCATAATTCGGCTAAATAGGTGGATATCCTTTCCCTTGAGCCCTAAAGGATAGCCCCGCCCGTCCCAGCGCTCGTGGTGCTGCAAAATGTAAGGAGCGATCCGCCCGAGTCCGCTTGAAGTAAGGGCAATGCGATACCCCACTTCAGAATGGCGCTGAACAATTTTCCTTTCCTCGTCCGTTAAAGGGCCGGGCTTGAATAGGATGTGGTCTGGTACTTCCAGTTTGCCGATATCGTGCATCTCCACCAGAAGCCGCAGGCTGTCCAGTTCTTCGCGCGACAGTCCTACCGCATTTCCCAGCAGGCAGGCGAGTTCTTTCATACGCTCCGTGTCGTGACGGTCTTTCTCCGCAAGAGCTATCCTGACGGTCGGGATTAACGCCGCCCGGAAGTCCTTCCCTCCAGCAAGCTTATTCATGTACATCGCATCGTCCGCCTCTTCGTAGACCTTCCACAGCGGGCGCGAAGCGTCCTTTGCCGTCGCCACTCCTGCGGAGATGCTCAAAGGAACGTCAGGATACTGTGCATTTGCCGTCTCAACGGCCTCATCTATGCGCTTTACTACTTCCTCGGCCGTCTTCTGATCCGTTTCGGGCAGGATTATAGCAAACTCGTCTCCGCCAACCCTGGCCACCACGTCGGATCCGCGGACACAACCCGCGATCACTTTGGCCGCCCGACGGAGGAGTTCATCGCCCCGCACGTGCCCCAGTGCATCGTTAACCAGCTTAAGGAGGTTAAGGTCGCAGACGATTATACTCACGGGAAAGGAACGTCCTTTCTCCAACGTCTGGAGTTCTTCTTCGAAGAATGCACGGTTATACAATCCGGTAACGGTGTCGCGGATGCTGAGGTCAACCAGTCTTTTTTCTCGGAAGTGCTCGCAGAGCAGTTCAGCCACTCTGCCGGCGAACACATTGAGCAGGCGGAGTTCATGCTCTTTGAAATCCTGTTTCCTTTCTATGAAAAGCAGTCCCACATCATCCTTTTTCTTCAGGTACCGTACGTACACCCCTGGGAGACCCGACTTGCACTTGAAGTAGTCCAATAGGTCCTGCGTCGGGAGAGAATGTTCCGGAAAGCCCCATGCGTAATAGGTAATTGGAGCAGATTCCTCGAAAATCGCCAGGGCTACGCGCCGCGCCCCAAAAAGTCGGGCCGCTTTATATACAAGTTCGTGAAAAAGCCCCTCTTCCGAACCCTCAAAATCAAATGTAGCTATCTCGTACAACACGGCCAGTTCTGCAAAGTGGATATCCATGTTGCATTACTCCCCCCCGACAGCAATCACTAACGATTTGTTATGAAACAAAGCGACGTCGTCGTAGGGCGCCACTTCACCGAAACTGAGGAAACCGACAAAGGGGAGAGTGCCCAAGACCTCCCGAATGATGCTGATTTCGTCGGAACCGCCCCCAAGTAGGAGAGAACGGGAAACACAATTGAAGACCAAGGCGAACCTGGGCATTCGAACCGACCGAAGAGCTGCTGCTGCGACGTCACGTGTTACCCCCAACAGGTCGTCCGCCTCGGCAGTCATAAGGTAGGCCACCGCCTTCGAGGGAATGTCGCTGGCAAGCTGAATGGCTCCACCGGGCAACACTTTTAAAGGGTCACGGACGATATGCCTGCCGGAAGCATCGACTATCCCCAGCGGGTGCCTGGCTCCGATTTCGGCAAAATCCTCGAGGGACACTCCTCCCAGCCGACGGGAGTAAACCTCAAACGCGGGTTGTTCCTCAAACTCGTATACGACGCAACCGCGCGCCTTGGTGATGATCAGAGGCGACCCCATACTCCTCCACCCGTGACCAACGCCGATGCCGAACGAGCAGCCCGAAACAAGAGCTGCAGCTACCGCGGTGCTGGCGACGCCTTGCTCTGTCATCTGATATGTCTTCACGAAACGCAGGTTGTCGCCTGCGCCCCCGCCGGCGTATCGAAAATCGGGGCCCAGTACGCCGTAAAGGTCGCACAACATCTTGCCGATGTTGGGGACCAAACCGTCGGGGAAGACGAAGACCGTGCCTTCACGCGCGGGTGCTTTTTCCAGCAGGCTTTTGCCGAGCTGCTTCCCGCTCTCCTCAGCGCTGCTGCCGTCGAATTTGACCAGAGCAGTCGCGGCGGACATGCCTTTTCCTCCGAAGGTTAGGGCTGCAACGCCTCTACGATAGATTCCGTAGGGCGTTATTATCCCCGCACTGCAGACTCCCACAAGGCAAGAGGCACCTATCCGGGGAAGCACACCCTCCAGAACGGCTTCCGGGTTATAGTCTTCAGTTGTGAACAGGAAGGTCAATATCGGCTCCTCAACGGAACGAAGCGCTTGGCTGGCAGCTTCTGCACCTGCCTCTTCCGAAGAAGATGTACAGCTGAAACCAATACCTACATCCACCAGCCATCCTCCTGACGTTGCTGTTTTTTCCTAAAGGCCCCTTTGCATTACTGTGATTGTACTAGTCGAACACATGTGAAACACCAGAGAATTGCAAAGTATTGCTGTAAGAACTAGGCGGGGCTTATGTATTCTGGACTTTGAGGGGTCCGAAGTCATTATAGACCTTTGAAGTCCATCGCTTCAACTAGTTGTATTCCGTATGTCTGCCCCGAAAACGAGCCACAGACCCGGCACTCAGCCCAGATTTTCGGTTAACGCATGTTAGTCTAGACTTTCCAGGAAGTTGTAGCTCCACTGCGGCACTGAACCAGAGCTGAGTGCCGGGCAGATGGGCACGGACTAACACAGATATTGTTATAAAGATTATACAGATATTGTTTTTTAGACGCTGATTAACGCAGATTTGATGTAAAATTACCGCCCTTGGGTCAAGTCCAATATTTTGTGTAAAATTCCTCTGGCCCATGGCAGTGACCATTC
>CAYONS010000016.1:2959-30684 GCA_964405385.1 uncultured Syntrophothermus sp. | reverse complement strand
ATGGGGAGGCCGCCTAACAAGAAGTGACGTGATGTGTCAAGTATTGTTAGGTTTTTTGAACCAGGGGTAAACACGGGTACTGCGGAGAATCTGGGGATTTTTTTGCTGCAATTGCTCATGTGTGTCATCGTCGGGACTGGTATGGGTGCTCTAACCAAGTCGCGAACCAGGAGCACCGGTCCTCGTACGATGATACTGATAACCACGGGATCAGCTCTGATCACAGTGGTTTCTGCCGAATTTTTCAAAGGGCTAGGCAATCCGTGGTTTGCAGACCCTGGACGAATCGCAGCTCAAGTGGTATCAGCTTTGGGATTCATCGGCACGGGTTTGATATGGACTGCCGAAAGCAAGGAAATCAGAAGGCTGTGGACGGCAGCAGCAGTCTGGGTAAGCGCTATTCTGGGTATGTTAATAGGCATGGGGAGGCTTCTCCTTTCTTTGGTCGTGTTGATTATGGTTGTTGCTGCGGTTTTTGGGTCCGATTACTACGCCCGCTACAAGGACAGATTTGGTCGATGACTCTTCTCTAAGTCCGGCGTGTGTCTTCAAATAGGCTACAGACCCTCACAACGCCTTTCGGAAAATCCTCACACCATTTGCCAGCCCCGTGTTTTCATAAGCACCATAAAATCCCAGGAAAAACCGTAGTCCTCTCCGGGCAAAATACTTCTCAAAAGGCAGAAGTTGCAGCTTGGGAGGAGGAACGTGAACATTTTCCGGCGGAAACGAAAATCGGAATCGGGAGAAAGGCAGTCCAGCGGGCCAAAGCACGTTCCCCTGCCTCATGACGTAGAGGCTATTGGTCCCAGCCTGAAAGAAAATGAAGAAAAGCTCCGGAAGGAATTTGCGGACGCCGCAGATATTGTTTTTCGAGAGTTTTCTGTAGCCGGAACCGACTGCCTTGCGGTTTGGGTTGACGGGCTGATAAACAACCGGGTCAGCCACGATGTTTTTCGTTCCTTAATGCTCGATGTACTACCTGAAGAGATCAAGAAGGTTCCGCCTGCCGAGCTCGTCGACTGGTTGAACAAGAACCGTCTCCCTTATTACTCGACCTCCCGGGTAACCGACATGGTGGAGCTCAAGAGATGGATCCTCATGGGCAAGATGGTAATCTTGGTCGACGGATGTCCGGTAGGACTGATGATAGACGCGGAGCTCCCCCCTTTGCGCGGCATGACCGAACCCGTATTGGAGTCTGTGGTGGCAGGTCCCAGGGACAGCTTCTTGGAGCCTTTGCGGATTAATACTGCTCTGATACGGGCTCGTCTGGGCGATGTGAGATTGAAATCGGAAAATTATATTTTGGGACGGAGATCCAACACCCTGGTGACTTTGATGTACGTCGAGGATCTGGCCAGGCCTGAGGTCGTGGAAGAAGCAAGGCAGCGAATAAAAAGAGTCGATGTAGACGGGGTTCTTGACAGCGCGGTCTTAAAAGAGATGATTCAGGACCGGCCCTACACTCTTTTCCCTTTGATAAAGACCAGCGAGAGGCCGGACAAAGTGTCGGCCGACCTCCTGGAAGGCCGGTTTGCCATCATTGTCGACGGCAGCCCCCAGGTTCTTACCGGACCGACGTTATTTCAAGAATTCCTGCAGACTGCCGAAGACTACTACATGAATCCCACTGCTACTTGGTTAATTAGGGTCTTGCGTTATCTCGCCCTGATAATAGCCGGGGTTTTGCCCGGTTTATACGTGGCGATTACCACTTTCCATCAGGAAATGATCCCAATCCCTTTAGTCTTTTCTATAGCCGGTGCGCGGGAAGCCGTGCCTTTTCCGGCTTTTGTGGAAGCCCTTGTCATGGTGCTCACCTTTGAGCTCTTATGGGAAGCCGGGGTGCGTCTTCCCCGAGTAGTGGGCGGAGCCGTTAATATCGTGGGTGCTTTGATTTTGGGTCAAGCGGCGGTACAGGCGGGCCTGGTCTCTCAGGCTTTGGTCATAGTTGTGGCAGGAACCGCCATATGTAACTTCGCCTTGGGCTCAGGATACGAATTGGCGTCGGGAATACGACTGGTGAGGTTAGCGGTATTGGTAGCCGGCGCGGTACTCGGGCTGTATGGAATAGCGATGTGTTTTCTTGTGATTCTGATACACATGGTGGGGTTGAGGTCTTTTGGGGTTCCCTACATGGCCCCATGGGCTCCTCTTCGATTGCGAGAAATGGAAGATGCAGTGTACCGGGCTCCGTGGTGGGACATGACGACCCGGCCTGAATTGATAGCAGGAGAAGATCTGACCAGATCCCGGACTCCGCCGCCCCACCCGGTACAACCTGATCCCAGGGCCTCATCATAGGTATCTACTTGTGGTATTGACGCGATGGGAGGGAGTCGATGGAGTCAGAAAGGATATCGGAGAGACAGTTGGCTTGGCTGATGACAACCGTACTGGTAGCTACGGTCATATACTTTGTTCCCCAGATCGGGGCTCGCTCTGTTGCACAGGACGTTTGGCTCACGGCACTCATAGCCACTGTTTGGGGTGTTATAAATGTCCTAGTTATCATGGCCTTGGCCCGGCTTTTTCCCGGTCTCACTCTTGTAGAGTACATCCCTCTCATTACGGGAAAGTTTCTGGGGCAAATCTTAGGAGGCTTATATGCAGCTTGGTTCCTCTTAATCGGGGCTTTTATTTTGAGGGAACTGGGTATGCTCTTGAACATCGCGGTGATGCCTTACACCCCTACAGCTGTTTTCACGGTTACCGGCATCGCTGTCGTCTATTACGCCATGCGCAGCGGGCTGGAAGTCTGGGCGCGTGTGAACGAAATACTCTTACCGATGATACTATTTGCCGTTTTTGCTGTGATTTTTCTACCCCTTCCCAGCATGGACTTCAGGCGCTTGCTGCCGATAGCGGACCATTCCTTGGGTGCCCTGCTGGCATCCTCTCTGGTCTCTGCTTCATGGCGCGGAGAAGTATTCCTGGTATCGATGTTCGTGCCCGCACTCAGCGCTGTCAAACACACCTCTCGAAATATGATCCTGGTCGTAATACTGGTGGGCATAATCCTGGCGGGAATTGAAATCGCCGCCGTGGCCGCTTTCGGGGGACCCGAAACGGGTCAACTGGAACTGCCGGTGTTTTCCCTGGCTAGAATGATAAGCCTGGGTAAGATTTTGGATCGGGTAGAGGTGCTCATCGTCTTTACGTGGATATTGGGTAATTTTATCAAGTTGTGTGCCTTCATGTATTGTTTCGTGTTGGCGAGTTCCCAGCTTGTAGGATCCAGGAAATATACGCGTTTGTTGCTCCCTGCCTGTGTGCTGTTTGCGGCCCTGGCGGACAACGAACTGCGCAGCGTAGGCGAATTTACCGATTTTCTAGCCAATGTATGGGCGGGATATGCCGTTCTATCGTTCGAACTTGTGATTCCGATCCTCTTGTACGTTGCAGCTTGTTTCAGATTTGGTTTTAGACGGGGGACAGTATGAAAAAGTGTCTGCTGGTTCTAACAGTCGTATGTCTCGTTTTTGCAGGCGGGTGTTGGGACAAATGTGAAATAAACGACCTGGCTTTTGTGGTGGCCGCGGGGGCAGATCTGGTCAAAGAAAACGGGCAAGAAAGGGTGAGGTTGACCCTGCAGATTGCCAATCCCATAGCCTTGATTCCTGGACAGGGAGGAGGTGGAGGAAGTGGAAACATAAAGGCTTTTTGGACCATAGCCGGAGAAGGCAGGTCAGTCCGGGAGGCGTCGGTTTCTATGCTGGCAAGAATACCAAAAAAGCTCTTTTACGGGCAGACCCGGGTTTACATTATAGGGGAAGATGCGGCCAAAAGCGGGGTAGTTCCTTTGCTGGACAGGTCGCTCAGGGGAAGATCCACCCGGCGAAACATGTACTTGGCTATTGCCAGAGGTACGGCCAAGGATGTCCTCGAATTGGAAATGCCAACCTTTAGGGCCACTGGCATGGCTTTGAGCAGCATGTTCGATCTACACAGAGGGGCCCATGCCATGTTTCCCGTGACTTTGAATGATTTCGCCTACCGGCTGAGCACGGGCTCGACTTGCCCCATAGCCCCTGTGGTGTCAGTGGTGCCCCAAACCAGCGTCAGCTCTGAGGATCTTAAAACCCCTGGGAAAACTCCAAAAGCCATACAAATCAATGGAATAGCAGTTTTTAACAATAACGGACAGCTATTAGGGTATCTTGACAGAGAAGAAATCTGGGGATTAATGTGGGTACTGGGGGTGGTGAAGGAAAGGGAGATAGTTATTCCTTGTTCGGATTCGGACAAGAACACCGTTACTCTGTCGGTGGCAAGGTGTGACACCAGTATTGTCTCAGAAAACAAAAAGACGGGAATTCCCGCATTTAGGGTTAAGGTAAGGACTATTTGCGATCTGTCGGAGAATTTTGGAAGCGAACGGGGCACCATGACGCCGCAGGACTTGCGGAAATTAGAATCGCTTGCTAACGGTTGCATTAGAAAGGAAATATTGTCTGCTCTTAACCAGGCCCAGGCCTGGAAAGCCGATGTTTTCGGATTTGGTGAAGAAATGAAAAGGCAGGACCCGGATGCATGGAGAGAAGTTGCTCATAATTGGGAGGAAGTGTTCCCAGCGGTAAAAATAAAATTAGAAATCCAGACGGCGTTGCGTCACCGTGGACTTACAGTAGAGTCGCCCGCAAAAAGCGAGGGGGAATAACGTTGAAACCGGCTTTGGTGGTCTTGGGCATTCTAATCTTGGCTCTTGCAGAGGGCGGGGTTGTTCACATGTATAGAAATAAAGAATGGAAAGAACTAACCCTTTATAGTCTTCTCTTTGCTGCCGGTTTAATTCTCATAGTAATGGATATGATTTACGCAAATCCCTTCAGGGTGACCAAGATTATTGACATCATATTCAGGCCTTATTTCGCAGCGGTGAAAAGCCTGTTGCTGCAAATTTGACCAACAAGGAAGAAAGAGGCGTTTTACCGCCCCTTTTTACTTCTTTGTCTTGGCCGCTTGTTCCTGTAGTTCCTTGACCAGCGCATCAACGTCGACTCCATGCATTTGAGCACCCTGCTCAACCGTCTCAAACATGGCTCCCATTCAACCGAAGCAGTGTACCCCGTGTTTCATAAATATCTTGTCTGCGCCCGGTACTTCTTTGAGAACATCTTTGATTATGGTGTTCTTGTCGACCATTTTTGTCACCTCTCTAGTTTTTGTCACAGCCTGATTATAGCAAAACTCAAAAAACAATGCCAGGGATTGGAGCCCTGGCAGTGAAGCGGAGGTTAGTACGGTTTGGGAGCCGGCTTGCCAGCGACAGTCCTCTCAGCGCGTTCTATGGCCAGTTTGACCAGGTTACCGCAGTTGCGGGCTGTTACTTCGCCCCAACCTTTGGTAGCTACTATCTGGTCGACTCCTAGCTCCTTGGCCAACTCGTACTTAAGCTCTTCGGACATTATCCCGCGATTGCGAGCCACAAAAACCCCCCTTTCCTCAACCTCCGCCCTGATTATAGTGTCGCTTGCGGGTTTGATGTTTAAACAAGATAATTCTGTCTGGCCTTTTATGGGTTTCACAAAAGAAAAAATTTTGTGTAAGATAAATAAAGACTGACGGAGTTGACTGTTATAAGGGAGAGTGCTGATCTGTGCGTTACGAGGGGAGTGTCTACCGCCCGCCCAGCGAGGCGAGGAGTTATATACTGCAATGTACCGTTGGATGCTCGCATAACGGGTGTACCTTCTGCGGCATGTATAAGGATAAGAAATACCGAGTGAGGTCTCTTGAAGAAATTAAGACCGACATACGGATGGCAAAGCTTTACTACGGTGATTTGGAAAAAGTTTTTTTAGCCGACGGGGACGCCCTGGCCATGCCCACTGAGGACCTGGTAGAAATAATAAGTTACCTGTACCACTTGTTCCCTAGCCTGCGCCACGTAGGGATATATGCCGGGCCCGGCAGTATACTAGAGAAGACGGAAGAAGAATTACAGTTGCTGAGGAAAACAGGGCTTACCATTGCTTACCTGGGAATAGAAACCGGGGACGAACGTCTGTTGCAGGACATCAACAAGGGAGTAACTTACGGAGAAATGGTTGAAGCTGGCAGGAAAATAGTAGAATCAGGGATAAAGTTGTCAGCTACTGTTATTTTGGGGTTGGCGGGGCCGGGAGAACGGTCCTTGCAACACGCGGCTGCGACAGCCCGTATATGCAACGAGATAAATCCTCATTATTTGGCTGCCTTGACCCTCATGGTAGTTCCGGGAACGGTTCTCTACCGCAGGCTCCAGCAGGGCAAGTTCAAACTGCTGGAACCTTTTGAGATTTTGCAGGAAATGAGGGTTCTTGTGCAGGGGCTGGAAGTAGACGGTTGTGAATTCAGGAGTAATCATGCTTCTAATTACTTGCCCATAAAGGGAACTCTAAAGCGGGACAAAGAAGCCATATTAAAGCTTTTGGACGGTATCCTGGAAAGCCAGGACCAGCGCTATCTGAGACCAGAGTATATGAGGGGACTATAAAGAGACAAGAGGAGGCTGTCATGGGGGTCAAGATTGTAACTGACAACTGCTGTGATCTGCCGGCAGACCTGATAAGCAGGTACGGCATAAAAATGGTACACATGCTGGTGAGTTTTGGGGATCAGACCTTTCAACCCGGAGAACTGTCAACCGAGTCTTTTTACGAAATGATGGCTAATTCTCGAGTACTGCCGACTACGTCACAGCCTACGATGGAGGATATCAGTTCGGTTTATGAAGAATGCTTGGCCGATGGTTCTGAGGTCATAGCTATTCACCTGTCTTCGGGAATGACGGGAACAGTCGCGAGCGCGAGAATGGTTAGAGATATGATTCGGGAAAAGGAACGGCTGACGGTTATCGATTCGCGGAAAGCCTCGATAGGGCAGGGGCTCCTGGTGCTGGAAGCAGCCCGGATGGCTGATGCCGGCATGACCAAGGATGAGATACTGAGCCGTATCTTCTGGCTGAGGTCAAGACTCCGCTGCGTGTTTACTATAGACACTCTTGAGTACCTGGTAAAAGGCGGCAGGGTTTCGCGGACCAAAGGGCTGGTCGGGACTATGTTGGACATAAAACCGATTTTATGGGTTAACCCTCAAGGATATATCGAACCTATTGATAAGGTTAGGGGGAGAAAGACTGCTTTGCGCCGGCTGGCACAGATGGTGGACGAAATGGGAAGAGATATCGAAGAACAGACAGTAGGAATCAGTCATGCCGTGTGTCCCGAGGATGCCGAACGTTTTCGCGAGGTGTTTATGAACCAGTTCAAGGCCAAGGAAGTGATAATGGGAACCATAGGTCCGGTTGTGGGCTCTCACGTAGGCCCAGGGACTTTGGCTATCTTCTTCTACGGTGAAGAACTGGGGCCAGCGGATGACGAATGACCGTCATGCCGTTTTTATTGACATTACCGTCTCTGCCGATTCTACGGAAAGAGGGAAGGCAGGGCTATGGAGGGGAACTAGTTGAGACTGTTTGGCAGGAAGGACGAACGTCTGTTCCGGTTATTTCAGGAGACTGCGCGGTATGTCGTCAGGGGAGGAGAAATACTCAAATCCGTGGTATATGATTATACCGGGCTGGATGCTAAGCTGGCCGAGTTATCGTGTTTGGAACACGAGGCTGACCGGATTATCCAGGAATTGATAGTAAAACTCAACACCAGCTTTATATTGCCGTTTGATCGGGAAGATGCCTTCCAACTGGTGCAGAAACTGGGCTCAACTCTGGATTTTATATCGGGGATCGTTGACCGCATGATTTTGTACAAGGCTGCGCCGCCCAACGCCACCGTGAGGGAAATGGTGAATCTGCTGTGTCAGGCCCTGGAAGAACAGGAAAAGGCATTTGTCATGCTTGAAGATATCAGCAGGTACAAGCAAGAGATACTCAAGTCCTGCTCCAATATCACGACATTCGAAAGATGCGAAGATTCTATGTACCGAAATGCCATGGCGTATCTTTTCGAGAACGAACAAGACCCTGTGAAGGTGATAAAGTATAAAGAAGTCTACGAACATATCGAGATGGCAATGGACTACTGCAACGATGTAGCCGAACTTATCACCAATATATGCATAAAGTATTCTTAGGGAACGGAGATGATAAAGGTCAGTGAAAACCCCTGCTAAGAAGTATTTTATACTCACCTATGGGTGTCAGATGAACGAAAGAGATACTGAAACCATGGCCGGGCTGCTGGAGAAGAGTGGTTATATTGAAGCCAGGCGCATTGAGGATGCCGATTTGATCATCTTTAACACCTGCAGTGTAAGACTATCAGCGGAAAACAAAGTCTACGGCAAGTTGGGCGAGATTAATCGGCTGAAAAAAGAAAAACCCGGTCTTTTAGTGGGTTTTGGCGGTTGCATGGCGCAGTTGGAGGATTCCAGGACCAGAGTGACTGAAAGCGGCGTTGTGGACTTCATTTTTGGGACCCACAATTTACATGAACTTCCTAGACTGGTAGAACAGGCGGAGGCCGGGGTAGCAAAGCCTGTAGTGGACGTCTGGCCGGATGCCGGCGATATTGCGGAAGGACTCCCTGCCAAACGGGCCAAGGGTGTCAGCGCGTTTGTTAATATTATGTTTGGTTGCAACAACTTTTGTTCATATTGTATAGTTCCCTTTACCCGGGGAAGGGAGAGGAGCAGGAACCCTCGGGATATAATAAACGAAGTTGCAGATCTGGCGAAGGAGGGTTTTAAGGAAGTCACACTTCTCGGTCAGAACGTAAATTCTTATGGAAGGGGGCTTGAGCCGGAGGTTGATTTTGCCTCATTATTGGAGTTAGTCAATGAGGTTCCCGGCATAGAGCGGATACGTTTTACTACATCTCACCCGAGGGATGTCTCGGAAAGGTTATTGCATACTATTTCCCGCTGTCACAAGGTTTGTGAACATATCCATGCCCCTTTGCAGGCCGGGAGCAACAGGATATTGAAAGCAATGAACCGCGGGTATACCAGAGAGTATTATTTGGACCTGGTAGAGAAAATGCGTAGCATAATCCCGGGTGTGGCGGTGACTACAGACCTTATCGTAGGGTTTCCCGGGGAGTCCGACAGTGACTTCGAAGATACCCTTGATATGGTAGAGAAAGTAAAGTTCGATGCTGCTTTCACTTTTATGTATTCGCCCCGGCCGGGTACCAGGGCGGCTCTGTTTTCGGAGCAGGTCCTACTGGAGGTTAAGAGGGAGCGGCTGTTGCAGCTCAATGAAATACAGTACAAGATTGCTCTTGAGGCCAACCGGCGATTGGAGGGCAAAGAAGTAGAGGTGCTCGTAGAAGGGCCCAGTAAGACCAACCCGAAGAGACTCACAGGCAGAACCCGAACCAATCGCATTGTCGTTTTTGAAGGGAAGCCGGAATTGACGGGGAAATTGATTACGGTCAAGGTGCGCGAGGCCAAAACCTTTACCCTTATAGGGGAAATGGTTGAAGCATAAAGAGTAGCGTTTCGAGGGTGGAATTTGAAAGGAGGACTTTTTTTGAATCAGGATCAGATTATCAGAATGGCGTGGGAACTGGGGAACTCCATTGCCGGTTGTCAAGAGTGGCAGGAGGTCATGAAGACGCGGGAAAATGTACGACAGGATCCGGAGGCGTGGGATCTGTTGCTGGAGTATCAGGAGGTACGCGGCAAGATTTTGGAAAAAGAAAAGAAAGGTGAAGCACCGAGTGAGGCCGACGATCTTCAACTGAAGACTGTAGAAGACGGGTTGAGAAACAATCCGTTGGTTTTACAGATGATTCAGGCCCAGGAACGGTTCGACAATTTAATGAGAGCGGTATACTTCATGCTCAATCAGGGCATTTCCGGTGAGACGGGATGTAGCGGAGGATGTAGCTCCTGCAGCAGCGGTTGCGAGTAAACAAGAGGCATCAAGAAAGGCTTAGGCGAGTTCCTAAGTCTTTCTTTATACACCATTACACCAAACACCGGAGCAGCGCCACAAAACCTGTAATTTGAGGAAAAGTATAGCGGGGAAGTACGAAGTCCTTGCAGAGTAATAGACCGGGGCCGGAGGGACGGTAAATGACTAAACTTACCCCTATGATGCAACAATACAAAGCAATAAAAGAGGAGTACCCAGATTGCATCTTGTTTTTCCGGCTGGGCGATTTTTACGAGATGTTTTTTGAAGACGCGGAAATAGCGGCACAGGTTCTGGAGATCGTATTGACAGCTCGGGACGCTGGATCAGGAGTCAGGGTTCCCATGTGCGGGGTTCCCTACCACGCGGCAGACACTTACGCGAGCAGGCTCATAGCCAAAGGTTATCGGGTAGCCATATGTGAACAAGTTGAAGATCCGAACACGGCTAAAGGTTTGGTCAAACGGGAAGTGGTTAGGGTAATAACCCCGGGCACAATAACGGATCTTTCAATGCTGGAGGCTGGAGAAAACAATAACCTGGTGGCCCTGGCGGAAAGCGAATCGAGTATCGGGCTGGCCGTGATCGACGTATCCACCGGGGATTTTCAGGTGACGGAGCTCAGTGGCCAAGAAGCCCCCTCGCAGGTAATAAGCGAGCTTTTTCGGCTTCGTCCTGCCGAATGCCTGATACCGGCGTGGAGCCACCATGAATCGCTTTTGTACGAATTCGCGGATAAGGTTCAAAACGTGGTTTTCACCCAGATGGATCCCGCGTATTACCAGTACGCCGAGGGCGAGAAGCGGCTGAAGGATTTTTTCGGGGTCGAAGACCTGTCAGAATTAGGCCTAGAAGAGTGGCCGGCAGCGGTTGTGGCTGCCTCAGTGCTTCTAGTTTTCCTTGAAACCACATGTCGGGCCCAGCTCAAGCATCTTTGCCGTATCAGGAGATACCAACCCCGTGAGTTTTTGGGATTAGATGTCAATACGCGCCGCAGCTTGGAGCTTACCCATAGTATAAGAGACGGCAGGAAAGACGGGTCCCTTTTAGCGGTTCTCGACTGCTGCCGGACACCAATGGGCAGAAGGCTTCTCAAGAGGTGGTTGGAGCAGCCGTTGGTCGATGTGCCTTCTATCAACGAGCGCCTGGATGCCGTGGAAGAGATGCACGGTTCGTATGCCCTTAGAGAAAGCATAAGGGAACGTTTGGGGGACATTCAGGACATCGAGAGGCTGGCAGGGCGGGTTGGCAGCGGGGCTGTTAATCCCCGGGAATTATTAGGCCTCAAGAACTCCCTGGCAAGTTTGCCGGCTTTAAGAGGCTTTTTGCCGCAAGTGAAGAGCAGTCTTTTGAGACGGGCACTGGATTTGGATCTCATGGAAGATGTTCATGATTTATTGGATTCGGCATTGAATGAAGAGGCCCCGGTCTCGGTGCGTGAGGGAGGTATTATCAGGTCCGGCTACAACAACGAGGTGGACGAACTGAGGAAAGTGGCCTTTGAAGGCAGAGAGTGGCTTTTGGAATACGAGCAGAAAGAACGGGAACGAACGGGAATAAAATCCTTGAAAGTCGGATTCAACCGAGTTTTTGGCTATTACATAGAGGTGACCAAACCGAACGTACCCTTGGTACCCCCTCATTACGTACGAAAGCAGACCCTGGTAAACGGGGAGCGGTTTATTACTGAGGATCTCAAGAGGTTTGAGGAGAAGGTCTTAAGCGCAAGGGAAAAACTGGCGGCTTTAGAACAAGAACTGTTCCAGGAACTCCGAGAACGGGTGGTTCTGCATTTATCCCGCCTGCAAAGAGTTGCCCGGGCCCTGGCCGAACTGGATGTTATAACTTGTCTCGCCGAGGTCGCTTTTCGATACAATTACGTGCGCCCGGTTGTGGACGATTCGGGCATCATTTTTATTAAAAACGGCAGGCATCCTGTGGTAGAAAGGAGTCTTGTCGGCGAATCATTTGTCCCCAACGATACTTTTATCGGCAGCGAGGAAAGGCGTTTGGCGATAATTACCGGACCTAATATGGGCGGCAAGAGCACCTACATGCGCCAGGTCGCCCTTATCACCATACTGGCGCAGATGGGAAGTTTCGTGCCGGCGAGCCAGGCCCGCATCGGGGTAGTTGACCGCGTATTCACAAGGATTGGAGCGTCCGACGACTTAGCCGGAGGACAGAGCACCTTTATGGTAGAGATGTTGGAAGTGGCTCACATTCTGAAAGGCGCGACTCCGCGGAGTCTGATAATCCTGGATGAAATCGGCAGAGGAACTAGTACCTTTGACGGGATGAGCATTGCCCAGGCGATACTCGAATTCATAGCCAAGGAAATAAGAGCCAAGACGCTGTTTGCCACTCACTACCATGAATTGACCGGACTGGAAGAGGTACTTCCCGGCATCTTCAACCTTTCGGTTTCAGTGAAGGAGAGTTCGGGTACGGTGGTTTTTCTAAAAAAGGTGATACCGGGTAGAGCGGATAAGAGTTACGGTATTCACGTAGCGGGACTGGCCGGGCTGCCCGAAGCGGTTGTCGAACGGGCGAATGAGATACTCGAAGGGCTGGAAGGGAAAAAAGAGACACCGAAGCCAGGAGCAGAAGAAGGCGCAAAGAAGGTCGTCCAACTCGCCCTGTTTCAGGAGGAGCACCCGGTGGTGGAAGAGATCAGGCTTCTGGATATAGACAACATTACGCCCCGGGAAGCGTTACAGCTCCTGTATCGGTGGCAAGGGAAGTTGTCGGCTTCAGGTCCCAAAGGGAAGCGGAACAAAAGAGGAGGTGGTTAGAGTGTTGGTTGGAATCGATGTGGGCGGAACCTTTACCGACGGGGTCCTTTTGACAGGAGGAGAGGTCATTAGGTCAGTTAAACGGCCTACCGAGGAAGAGAACTTGAAAGCCAGCATCCTGGAAGTTTTGGACGAGTTGATACAAGACATCGATCCTGCGAGAGTCCAGAGGCTGGTTATCAGCACCACTCTTGTTACCAACATCCTGGCGACGGGAAAGGGAGACGCCACCGCTCTGGTGCTTATCCCAGGGCCCGGCCTTAACCTGCGGCAGGTTGATCTGGTGCCTAATACCTACCTGGTGGATGGGGCGGTAGACTTCCGCGGCCGGATAATTAGCCCCATAACTCGAAACCAGGTGATAGAAGCAGGAAGCGACATCAAATCCCGGGGAATCACCAAAGTTGCAGTGGTCGGCAAATTCTCCCAGCGCAACAGTGCTCTAGAAAAGGAAGTTAGAGATATTTTAAAGGAAGAGCATCCTGACTTTCAGATTTTTCTGGGATCCGAGATCTCGGGGCAGCTGAATTTCTTGCGGCGGGCGGTAACTACATACTACACTGCCATGACCAGGGACGCGTGGGAAAGGTTTGCCCGGGAGATACAGCAGGCCCTTGCTTACCGCAATATCGAAGTCCAGTGCGATATTTTGAAAGCCGACGGCGGAACTATGCCTTTGGAGGTTTCGGTAAAGTATCCATGTGAAACGGTGTTTTCGGGACCAGCGGCCAGTGCTATGGGGGCGTACGCCCTGACCATGGACCAGAAAACCTCAGTCGTCGTCGACATAGGGGGAACTACTTCGGATATGGCTCTGATACTCGAAGGCAAACCCCTTTATGCTTCCAAAGGAGCTAAAATCGACGGGAAATACACACATATCAGGGCATTTGCCGTTCGTTCCGTAGCCTTAGGCGGGGACAGCGCGGTCAGATGGAACGGGAAGGAAATAACCATCGGGCCGGATCGCCTGGGTGTGGCGGCTTGCTTTGGAGGGCCGCAAGCTACACCGACGGATGCTTTCAACTTGCTGGAGGGCGGAAAGCTCGGAGGGCTAGAGCTTTCGCGCCGGGCCTTGGAAGAAGTCGCGCGTTTAGCGGGCATGCCTGTTCCGGAGCTCGCCAGAAACGTGGTGGATAAGGTAGTGGAACTGCTGGAAACCAACATTAAAGATATGTTTAAGTCATGGGAACAGGAACCGGCTTACCGGGTATGGGAGATCGTCAACAAGCGGAAGGTCTCTCTTGACCGGGCTATTGGTATCGGCGCGGCGGCCGAAGCATTTATCCCGGCTCTGGCACGCCGGCTGAACTGCGAGCCGTTTATCCACCGTTACTCACCGGTGGCTAACGCTCTGGGAGCCGGGGTGGCCCGGCCGACATTGTCATTGGTGTTACATGCCGACACACAAAGACAGGTTTATTCCCTGGACATCGGAGGGATAACTGGCACCATCGGATCCCGAGTACAGCTGAACGACGTAAAAGAACTGGCAAGGCAGCATTTGCTTGAGCTGGCTGAGGAACGCGGCATAGGTTCCTATGCCCAGCAGTCCGAGTTTTTCCTGGAAGAACAATTCAACGTTATTCGCGGATGGTCTACCGTAGGAAAGCTTTTTGACGTGGGTATTCAGATAGCTCCCGGGGTTATAGACGAATTCAAGGGGGTGATATGATGAAGGCATCAGAACCGCGCTATTGGGGCCGTAAAAAAGGAGATAGAAATCCTTACCAGACAGGTATCGTATTCTTCCCGGCTTTTGACTGGGCCATATCCCCGACTCATCCCGAACGCGAGGAACGGCTGCTCTATACCCGCGACCAGCTGTTTGAAGAAGGGATAATGGATATGCCCCAGATTCGTGAGTACCAGCCGCGCCTGGCTGAGCTGAAAGATATCGCCAGGGTGCATTTCTGCGTCCCGAGCATTGAGGCTCAGGTAACTGAGGCGCATCTCATCGCTGCGGGAGGGGCCTTGGTGATCGCCGACGCCCTGATGCAGGGAGAAATTAGGAACGGCTTTGCTCTGGTTAGGCCTCCGGGGCACCACTCCATGCGGGTAACTCACGGCAACCGCGGGTTTTGCAACATCAATAACGAACCGATAATGATCGAATATCTGCGGAAGAAGTACGGTATCAAAAGGATAGCCATCGTCGATACCGACGTACACCACGGCGATGGCACTCAAGACATATACTGGCACGATCCGGATGTGCTTTTTATTTCTTTTCACCAGGATGGAAGGACTCTTTACCCTGGGAGTGGCTTTACCGACGAAATCGGCGGTCCTTTGGCTCTGGGAACCACCTTGAACGTGCCGTTGCCACCGGGGACCACAGACACCGGAATTAATTTCGTCCTGGAGGAACTGGTCCTTCCGGTTTTGGACAAGTTCCAGCCGGAAATCGTCGTCAACTCTGCCGGGCAGGACAACCATTATACCGACCCCCTGGCTAACATGCGTTTCTCCGCTCGGGGATATGCAGTGTTAAACGAGAAGCTGGCGCCTGATATAGCCGTGTTGGAAGGTGGTTATTCGGTTGAAACGGCCCTGCCGTATGTGAATCTGGGAATACTCATGGCCATGGCCGGCATCGATTATTCTAACCTGTACGAACCCGACTACAAGGAAGACAAATTTAAGGAGTCGTCGGACCGGATGCGGGTGCTGGAAAGGATCGTGCGGGAGCTGACTACGGTGTTCGACAACCGGGAAGCTCTCGTCCAAGCCGCACGAAAGAAGCACGAACAGTTTGCCCGGCGGTTCCGCCGCATCTTCTATGACACGGATTATATTCATGAGGAGCAGCAGGAGATTCTTCGCATGTGTCCCGACTGTCCCGGGTACTGGACCATCGACTCCCAAGCCCTTCATCAGGTTGGAGAAAGATATCAGGTCTACTGCATAAGCGTCCCTGTCCAGGCCTGTCATCGCTGTCACCAGGATGCCCTTGAGCTCTACGACAAAATGGTATCCCTGCCTGACCGGCGGTTCGACTTCATCTATCTCCAGGATAGGGTAGAAGATGTTTACCGGCAGTTTGATGTTACGAGAAAACAGGAGCGAGTCTTGTAAATGCGCATTCGTATATTGCCCGATTCCTTAGTTAACCTGATAGCAGCCGGAGAGGTTATCGAAAGGCCGGCATCGGTGGTGAAAGAATTAGTGGAAAACGCCATTGATGCCGGTGCTTCCAGGATAGAAGTAGGTATCAGGGGAGGCGGGATCCAGGAAATATCCGTCAGAGATAACGGTCACGGCATGGAACAAGAAGAACTGGCTCTCGCTTTTATGCGTCACGCCACCAGTAAGATCGCCGAAGAGGCGGATCTGCATAACATAAGAAGCTTGGGGTTCCGGGGAGAGGCTCTCCCCAGCATTGCAGCCGTGTCCAGAGTCGAGGTCCGCACTGCTGCGAAAGAAGGAGCAGGGAGCAGGATGGTTATCGAAGGGGGTCAGGTCACGGAGGTTGGCTCCTGGGCCTGTCCGGTAGGAACCGAGATTAGGGTGAAAGATATCTTTTTTAACACGCCGGCGAGACGAAAATTCCTGAAATCCCAGGCAACAGAAGCCAATCATATCTACGAAACAGTGACGAGGCTAGCCCTGTCGCGCCCAGAGATAAGCTTTAGCCTGTTCAATGAGAAGCGGCAGGTGTTCAAGACTCCGGGCAACGGGAAACTAGAAGATACGGTTGCGGCGGTTTACGGAATCGATTATCTGGACAAAATGGTAAGAGTGGAAGAAATGGGAGGCGAAATCGGCCTATGGGGATTGGTTTCACGTCCTGACTTCGTTCGCGCGAGCAGGCGTGATCAGGTTTTTATCGTCAATCGGAGGGTGGTGAAAAGCCCCCTTTTATTCAAGGCGTTGGACGAGGCCTACCGGGGGCTGCTTGTGAGCAGAGAGTTTCCGGCGGCGGTCTTGTTCGTCCATGTTCCTGCAAACGCAGTGGATGTCAATGTTCACCCTCAGAAAGCCGAGGTAAAATTCGCCGATGAGAAGAGTGTTTTTGAACTGGTAAGGCGGGCGGTACGTTTGAGCCTTATCCCACCGCAGGGATTACCGGTTCCTTCTCAGCCCGATTATCGCCAAGAGTTCGATGCGAAACAAACCGAGGTTTCCAGGGAATCGTCAGGCAGTTCTGTTCCTTACAGACCTGTTATCCGGACAGAATACCTGATACCCCCGTCAGACGGCGAATGGGTAGCAGAACCTCAAGCTGGATTGGCGAAAAAACTGTCGGGGGAATTTACTGTTCTGGGACAGTGGCTGGACAGCTATGTTATCGTGGCCGCTGGTGATGAACTCTGGATAGTGGACCAGCACGCAGCACACGAACGAATACTGTACGAGCGTCTGCAAAAACAAGGCGGTCCTGAGGATACTCAGCCGCTAGTAATGCCAGTAGATTTCAGCCTGGCGGGGACCAAGATGGAAGCTTTCGAGAGCTACCGTGGCACTCTGCAGAGATACGGTTTCGATGTTGACGTTATGGACCACAATACCATCGTCGTCAGGTCAGCTCCTTCCTCGGTGTTGGGGCGTGAGGCGGAAACGGTGGAGAAGATAATAGAGATTCTAGCTCAAGGAGAGAACGAAAGCGCGGTGCAGAATGAGAACATTTGGGCTCTCATGGCCTGCAAGGGAGCCATCAAGGCGGGAACACGTTTGCCCCAGCAAGAAATGGAATGGCTGTTGAGGGAGTGGCTGTCATGCGACGATTATCATCACTGCCCGCACGGGCGTCCTGTTTTTACAGCTTTATCAACCAGAGAAGTTGAGAAAAAACTCAAGCGGGTGAAGGGGTGATAGAACAGGCGCAATGGGAAAAATTATAGTCACATTGACCCAATCGGAAGCTTTTCGAGAGGGACTTGATGAGTTCTTAGCGGCTACCGGTTGGGAGTATGTTCCCAGGGGTCGCCGGAGTCTCGGCAAACTGCGATCCGATACCGGGGCCCTTTGGGTAGTAGTTTGGGGCGCTGGCGGGCCGGTACTCTACGGGCCGGGCGAGCGGCTGTTTTTTCACCCGAACATGGCCAAGAACAGAATTTCCCAACACCGCAGGGGCCTAACTGTTGACGTTATGGAGCGGGTGGTTGGGGTAAAAAGAGGTGACAGATTCTTAGACTGCACGCTGGGGCTGGGGGCGGATGCTATCGTAGCTTCGTACTTGGTCGGAGCTGAAGGCCAGGTAGTAGGACTGGAGAGCTCGGAGGTCCTCGCTTACATCGTGGGTTTCGGAATGAGATATTACAAAACCGATATCAACTGGTTAAAGGAGGCCATCGAGCGGATAGAAGTGATTCAGGCCAATCATCTGGAGTTTTTGCGGCAACAAGAAAGAGGGTCTTTTGATATCGTTTACTTCGATCCCATGTTCAGAGTACCGGTTACGTCGAGCCAGGCTTTGTCGCCGCTCAGGGTTTTCGCAGATCACCGTCCTTTATCCATTGAAGCTGTGACGGAAGCGCTGCGCGTGGCCAGACGCCGGATTGTGGTTAAGGAGAGGAAAGACAGCCCCGAGTTTCAGCGGCTGGGAATCAAGAGAGTGGTAGGGGGAGAATCGAGCCGAGTAGCCTACGGGATAATCGAAAAGGGAGGAAATCTATGAAATTAGCGGCTATCGTTGGCCCAACGGCTGTTGGTAAGAGCGAAATAGCCGTGATGGTGGCCGAAAAAGTTAAGGGGGAGATATTGTCCTGCGATTCCATGCAGGTCTATCGGGGCATGGACATCGGTACCGCCAAAGCTACCCCTGAACAGCGAGCGCGCGTCCCTCACCACCTCATCGACTTGATTGACCCTGATGTAACATACAGTGTTGCCGATTACCAGAGGGCGGCTAAGGCTTTGATCGAGGACTTGAACCGTCGAGGAAGACTGCCCATGCTTGTCGGGGGAACCGGGCTGTATTACCAGGCTGTAGTGGATGACTACCAGTTGTCGCCTTTGCTGACCGACCCCGCGGTTCGGCGGCAACTGGAACGGGAAGCTGAACAGGGGTTGGATAGGCTGTACCACGAGTTGCAGGAAGCAGACCCGGATTCGACCCGCATAATCAAACCCAATGACAGAAAAAGGATAATAAGAGCATTAGAAGTCTATCGTATTACGGGAAAGCCGTTTTCTCAGTTTCAAACTAGAAACCGGGAACGATATCAGTTAGCATCGGTTGGTCTTTTTGCCCCCAGGGCTGAGCTTTACCGGCGCATCGAAGAGCGGGTGGAGCGGATGATACAGCTCGGGCTGGTGGACGAGGTCAGACAACTGTACACAAAAGGCTACGATATCTCGTCCAACGCCATGCAGGCTTTGGGGTACAAACAGATACTCCGTTTTCTCAAGGGAGAAACGACTCTCGAACAAGCGGTGGCGGAAATCAAGAAGGAGACGAGGCGGTATGCGAAACGCCAGATGACCTGGTTCCGCAAGGATAAGCGAATATTTTGGTTGGATGTTACAGAGTATAAGGAAACGGAAGGGTTAGTCAGAAAAATTTGTGAATACATTGGCAGGACTCTGGATGTCGCTGTAGAATAGTTGTAAAATGAACAAGCTAATAAACTGAAATGGGGGTCGTTGTAATGAGCAGGAACCAATTGAATCTGCAAGATGCATTTCTCAATCAGCTCAGAAAGGAAAGAATCCCGGTAACCATGTATCTGGTGAACGGGTTTCAGATAAAGGGGACGGTAAAAGGATTCGATAACTTCACGGTGATAATTGAGCTCGAAGGAAGACAGCAGATGGTTTACAAACACGCGATATCCACGATAGCACCGGTCAGGCAGATAAGCATCTTGAGTTCCGATGCAAGTAAAAGTGACGACGAATAGCCCGGGAGAGCCCGGGTTTTTCAATTATAAGCGGGCGAGTGTAACCGGTTCTGGCCGTTTTTCATATATAGGTATTACCCTTATCCTAAGTCATAACCCCGAAAGAAAGCGGTGACAGGGTGGAAATTTCTTTGAGGTTTGCCCAACGGGAGAAGCCTGACCCGGCGAGCTTCGATGCGAGTCAGCTATTCTTTCCCTCGTTATCAGCAGGTTGCCGTAAAGCCTTGGCGGAGTTAGATGCTTTGGTCGGACTTGATGAGGTCAAGAAACTGGTAAGGGAGCTAGTGGCGTTCAGCATCGTTCAGCGAAAGAGAGCGGAACAAAGCCTTAAGGCTCAACCTGTAACCATGCACATGGTTATGACCGGCAATCCGGGTACAGGAAAAACCACGGTAGCGAGAATCCTAGGAAAAATTTACCGGGAACTAGGGATACTCGCCAAAGGGCATCTGGTTGAGGTAGAACGGGCCGATTTGGTGGGCGAGTACATCGGACATACTGCCCAGAAAACGAGGGAGCAGGTCAAGAAGGCTATGGGTGGTATACTATTTATAGATGAAGCCTACACTTTGGCCCAAGGTGGTTCCAGAGATTTTGGACGCGAGAGCATTGCTACCCTGGTTAAAGCTATGGAGGACTACCGCGATGAGCTCGCAGTAATCCTGGCCGGTTATCGGGACGAGATGAGTTCTTTCTTAAGGTCTAATCCAGGGCTGCGTTCCCGGTTTCCTATTCAGGTGGAGTTCCCCGACTATACATCGGAGGAGTTATTCGAGATAGCCTTGAACATGTTTGCAGACCGGGAATACGTGGTTTCCGTCCGGGCCCGGTGGAAATTAAAATATTTGTTAGACCGTTGTTATATTAAGGGGCAATCGGCGAGCGGGAATGCCAGGTTGGTACGCAACCTGGTTGAAAAGTCGATAAGGCTCCAGGCTCTGCGCTTGGGATCGAGAACAGTTGTGACCAGACAGGAACTGATGACGGTGGAGAGCGAGGATTTACCTGATGCTGTTTAAGAAGGGGAAAGGGATGGTAAATGCCTGAAAAAGCGCTTTTAGTAGCCGTTGTCTCCGCGAAAGAGAGGCCCTCTGATCTGACCGCTGTAGACGACACAGAAAGGGGACGAGCAGGGGAGGCTCTGGTTGAGCTGGCTGAATTGGTAGACAGCACGGGGAGGGAGGTAGCCGGTACTTTTATCCAGGTCCGCGAGGAACCGGATTATCGATTCTATCTGGGAAAAGGGAAAATCAATGAATTAGCCGCTTATGTCGAGGAGCTGGGTCCAGACATAATAGTCTGCGATGACGAGTTAACCCCGCTGCAACAGCGCAACCTGGAAGAGGCGATTGGGCTGCCGGTTATGGACAGGACTTCAATAATACTGGAGATATTTGCCAAGAGAGCCCTCAGCCGAGAAGGAAAACTGCAGGTGGAACTTGCCAGGCTCCGGTACTGGCTGCCGCGGCTCACCGGCAAAGGAACTGAGCTTTCTCGGCTCGGAGGGGGCATCGGCACAAGAGGTCCCGGGGAAAAGAAACTGGAAAGGGAAAGAAGACACTTGAGGCGGCGGATACGGAGGCTCGAGCGCAATATCGAAGAAATTCGAAAACACCGGCAACTGCTTCGCCAGCAGCGAGTCAGGAACCGTATGCCGGTAGTTGCCCTGGTGGGATATACCAATGCAGGGAAATCCAGTCTTTTGAAGGCGTTGACCGGGGATACCAAAGCCTATGTAGATCCCCGGGTGTTTGCTACTCTCGATCCTGAGGCCAGGATGTTCAAATTACCAGGAGGAAGAGAGGTTCTGGTGGTTGACACTGTGGGTTTTATCCGCAAACTACCCCACCAACTGGTGGCTGCTTTTCAGGCTACGTTGGAAGAGATCAACTATGCCGACCTGTTGCTGCACGTCGTGGATGCCGCCAGTCCTGACTTCGAGAACCATATTGAGGTCGCGGGGGAAGTTTTGAAAGAGATAGGAGCTGAAGAGCAGCCGGTTATTCTCGTATTCAATAAAGTTGACTTGCTCGACGAAGAAAAGCTAAACAGGCTAAAGGCAAGCTACCATCAGGCGGTCTTCATTTCCGCGCTTACCGGGCAGGGATTGGACGAGCTGAAAAAACAGATAGAAATGAGGTTTTTCCAGGAAGGGGATGAGGCGACGGTCGTTATTCCCTATGAAAAGATGGATGTTCTTCATCGTTTGCGCCGACAGGTCTTCGTATTAGAAGAAGTAGTTTTAGATAGGGGGATAAGGGTGAGGGTCAGAGGTGATACCAGCACCCTTCAACGTTACAAGATGTTCTTGGAAGGTGAGAGCCTTAGATGAGAGGCGCTTTACGCGAACTGGTGGTTGCAGCTGAGAAAGAGATCCGATGGGTGTTCGACCGAATAGAAGAAACAGCGTTCGATAACCAGGTAAAAGTACTGGAGGCTTTCCAAAGAGCCAAGGTGAGAGAGGACAATTTCTATTCTTCCACAGGTTACGGTTATAACGATACAGGAAGAGACGTTCTGGAGAATATCTTCGCTGAGGTATTTGGAGGCGAAGCGGCGCTAGTCCGCTCCCAGATTGTTTCGGGCACACATGCTCTGTCTCTTTGTCTTCAGGCTCTTCTCGCTCCTGGCGACGAACTGGTGTGCGCCTGCGGCAGACCTTACGATACTTTGGTCAGGGTTATCGGAGCCAGCGGGTCTACGCCGCACAGTCTCGTTCAAAAAGGGGTGGTTTACAAAGAGATCGGGCTTTCGCCCGAGGGCAGGGTCGATTGGGATGGTCTGACCGAATCATTGACCTCAAGAACAAGGGTTGTGTTAATACAGCGTTCCCGAGGATACTATTGGCGTCCGGCTTTGAGCACGGACGACATTGGGAAAGTGGTCAAAGCGGTCAAAGAGCGTGCGCCTCATGCGCTGTGCTTGGTCGACAACTGTTATGGTGAATTTGTCGAAAGGGTGGAGCCTCCGCAAGTGGAAGCTGACATCACGGCAGGGTCGCTGATCAAAAACCCGGGAGGGGGACTGGCCCCATCAGGGGGCTATATCGTAGGAAAAGCGGAACTAATCGACCAGATAGCAGCACAGTTAACTGCGCCGGGGTTAGGGAAGGATCTGGGCCCCAGCTTATGGGACAAACGTCTGGTTTATCAAGGACTATTTATGGCACCGCATGTAGTGGGTGAGGCTTTGAAAGGAGCGGTCCTAACGGCATACGTACTGGAACGGCTAGGATACGAGGTCTCGCCTCGATGGAACGAGTCCCGGAGCGACATAGTTCAGGCCGTCAAATTAGAATCGCCTGAAAAACTGCGGTATTTTTGCCAGGCAGTGCAGTCCTCCTCTCCGGTGGACAGCGATGTCAGACTTGAATTCTCCCACATGCCCGGCTATCAAGATGAGATAATTATGGCGGCAGGTACGTTTGTTCAAGGGTCCTCCATAGAACTTTCGTGTGACGGTCCAAGACGAGCCCCTTATGTCGCATATTTGCAAGGCGGTCTGACTTATCAACATGTGCGGCACGCTCTTTTGCAGATAATATCTGTGCTGTGAAAAGGTAAAAGGAGGGATTGTCGTGGACGAGGCAGTATTGGTCATAGCTATCCTGCTCATGATAGTCGGGCTGGCGGGAACGTTTTTACCCTTTGTCCCGGGAATACCGGTGATATTCCTGGCTATTGCCGGGTACGGCTGGTACGAGGGTTTTAATTTAGTTACTCCGAAATTCTTGGCTATCATGGCCGGACTGACAGTCTTCAGCGTACTGGTTGACTATCTTGCCGGTCTTGTGGGGGCTAAAGTCTTCGGTGCCAGTTCGGCCGGTGTTTGGGGCGCTTTTTTGGGTGGTATTCTTGGACTGCTGTTGGGGGGGCCTGTGGGGCTGGTGTTGGGCCCGTGGGTCGGTGCCTTCTTGGCTGAATATGTAAAACTGCGGGATGCAGCCCAGGCCTGGCGAGTAGGCGTCGGTACGGTGGTGGGTATCTTTGCCGGGGCAGTTACCAAGTTAGTCTTAGGGGCAATCATGATAATCTGGTTTTTGATAGTTGTTTTCTAAAGCGTTCACAGCGGTGATGGAAATGAAAGGGGAAGGGTATACAAAGCAGCTGTTACAGGTATTCGACAGGTTGTTACAATACTTTGGCCCGCGTCGCTGGTGGCCGGCTGAAACCCCTTTTGAGGTGGTAGTGGGAGCGATATTGACCCAGAGCGTAGCTTGGAGAAATGTTGAGATAGCTATTGATAACCTTAAAAGGTTGGAACTCTTGGACCCTTACCGGATTCTTTCCTGTTCACAGGCCGTCTTGGAAGACGCGGTTCGACCAACAAGATATTATCGGCAAAAAGCCGCTAGGTTGCGGGATTTTTGCCGGGTTTTGTGCCACGAGTTCGGAGGAGATTTAGCTCTGATGTTTTCTCTCGACTTGGAGGCTCTGCGCAAGAAGCTCCTGGCGATACGGGGTATCGGGCCTGAGACTGCCGATTCCATAATTCTCTACGCCGCCAACAAACCTGTCTTCGTCGTAGATGCTTACACCAGGAGGGTGTTTAACCGTCTCGGCTTCTTTGACGAGCCATTAAGCTACCACGAGATCCAAGAGTTTTTCACTTCAAACCTGCCGCGGGATGTCTACCTTTTCAACGAGTACCACGCCTTGATCGATGCTTTGGGACAGAACATGTGCTCCGCCTCTAACCCCCAATGTACGAAATGTCCTCTCAAGGACGTGTGTCGCCTGGGCAACGGCAAGAGCAATGGCACTGTTATTGAGTATACAGACAAGATGTGTTAGGCTAAGTTAGTCAAAGAATGCTTATGGCAGGTGAGAATTGTTGACAAAAGACGAAGTGATGCAATTGGCCGAAGAGAAAAACGTAGGGTTCATACGTCTCCAGTTCACCGACATAATGGGGGTACCTAAAAATGTTTCCATACCCCGCGAACAGCTAGGCAAGGCCTTGGACGGGGAGCTGATGTTTGACGGTTCGTCCATCGAAGGTTTTGCCCGGATCGAGGAATCTGACATGTACTTGAAGCCTGATCCCAGCACCTTCATGGTATTTCCCTGGACATTGGATGAAGAGGTTGCTATCGGGCGCCTTATTTGCGATGTTTACAATCCGGACAATACCCCGTTCATAGGCTGCCCGCGTTATGCTTTAAAGCGCGCCTTGGATAAAGCAGGGGAGCATGGTTTCACCATGAATGTGGGACCAGAAGCAGAATTTTTCCTCTTTTTGAAGGACGAAGAGGGAAGGCCGACCCTGCACACTCATGACCGGGCCGGGTATTTTGATTTGGCTCCTGTTGACTTAGGCGAGAATGCGCGCCGGGACATGGTCTTGACCTTACAGAAGATGGGATTCGAGGTAGAGGCTTCCCACCACGAGGTAGCACCGGGACAACACGAGATTGATTTTAAGTACGACGATGCCCTGAGAACCGCCGACAAGATAGTAACTTTTCGTTCCGTTGTGAGAATAGTCGCCCAGAGACACGGGTTGCATGCTACCTTTATGCCGAAGCCGATTTACGGGATAGCCGGCTCGGGGATGCACTTGCATATTTCTCTTTTCAAGGAAGGGAAAAATGCATTTTACGACCCAGATGCTCCGGATCAACTGAGCGAGATCGCCCTGCAGTTTATCGCCGGAGTTCTTCATCACGCCAAGGCTTTATGCGCCATAACCAACCCCACGGTCAACTCCTACAAACGCTTAGTGCCCGGTTACGAGGCTCCGGTCTACATAGCGTGGTCTTACCGTAACCGCAGTCCGTTAGTGAGGATTCCGGCTCGTCGGGGCATAGGCACCAGAATGGAACTGCGCAACCCCGATCCGTCGTGCAACCCTTACCTTGCCCTGGCGGTCATACTGCGTGCAGGGTTGGACGGCATCGAAAAGAGGATGGAACCCCCTGAAACGGTGAATCAAAACATTTACGAGATGGACTTGGAAGCCCGCGAGAAGGCAGGAATCGAGAGTTTGCCAGGGACTCTAAGGGAGGCGTTGGTGGAGCTGGCCAAGGACGAAGTAATAAAGGATGCTCTTGGGCCTCATATTTTCGATCGATTTATGTATGCCAAGCGCATGGAATGGGAAGACTACCGGGCCCGCGTTCACGACTGGGAGATAGAGGAGTACCTTGCGAAATTTTAAATAAGTTATCAGGGGAGGCTTTTTGCAGGTCGACCTGCCACAAACCTCCCCTGATTTCTCTATAAGCGACGAATTAGACCCGTAACCTTGCCTATTATCTCTACAGGACCGTTCACGATGATCGGTTGCATGGTGCTGTTTTCAGGTCGGAGCTCAATATATCCTTCGCGCCTGAAGAAACGTTTCACAGTGGCTTCGTCGCCGATCATAGCAACTACGATCTCTCCGTTTTCTGCTGTCGGTTGGGCTCTCACAATCAACATATCTCCATCCAGTATACCGGCCTCTATCATGCTGTCGCCTTGGACCGTAAGGAGGAAATGTTCACCAGATCCAAGGAGGTCAAATGGGAGAGTCAGATATCCCTCGAGGTTTTCGGCGGCCAAAATAGGCATACCCGCGGCTACTCTTCCTACTATTGGCACTTCTGTGGTCTGCGAAACAGAAAGACCGGGCTGGGAAGTAAGAAGCTCCAGAGCTCTGGGCTTCGCCGGGTCTCTCTTGATGCAGCCTTTTTCCTCGAGCTGGCGGAGATATCCGTGTACCGTCGAACTGGATTTCAGTCCCACTGCCTGTCCGATTTCTCGCACTGACGGCGGATAGCCTTTGCGGCGTATCTCTTCTTGAATAAAGTCCAGGATGTCCCTTTCACGCTCATTGAGATCACTTGGGATCACACTTCTGCCCATGTCAAAGATACCCCTTCACCAGTTTTCCAAATTATATCATGAGAAACGGAAAAGAAACAAGTGTTCGTTTTTCTATTCCTTTGCTTGCCAACATATTTGCTCGATGGCGTGAAGCATCCGCATCTTGCCCTTGGGCTCTTGTGCTTCCAATGAGGACAACCACTGCGCTATAACCGTACGTTTGTTTTCTCTGGAGGCGGGGCAGGGGTTGGGGAGGACGGGGAAAGCCAACCGCTCGGCCAATTTGAGTATAAGTGCTTCCGGGACGTATATCAGGGGACGAACAAGCGTCAGCCCTGTCCTATCCAGAAAACTGGAAGGATGAAAACAGCGGGCTTGCCCTTCGTAAACCATGGAAAGAAGGAAGGTTACTACAGCGTCATCCAGGTGATGGGCCAATGCTACTTTATTGCAGCCCTGAGAGATGGCAACGCGGTGAAGCGCGCCCTTGCGGAGATTTGAACACAGGGAACAGGGGTTCTTCTCCCTTCGTTCCTCGAAAACTATACGGGCAATTCTAGTAGGCTCCACAATAAGCGGTATACCGTGCTGCTGGCAGTAATTATCCAGTCCGCCGAAGTCGCTACCCCAGCCGAGATCTATGGTTATTGCTACCATTTGGAAAACAAGAGGGGTGAAACGCCGCAGTAGCAAAAGGGCATGCAGTAAAGCCAGGCTGTCTTTGCCCCCCGACAGACCTACAGCTATGCGGTCCCCGGCCTCGATCATTTTATACTTCAGGTTGGCTTGTTTAACCCCGTGAAACAACTGTTTTTCAAGAGCCTGCATAAACGGATAATCAACTCCGTTTTACGGCTGGGCCTCGGCGAGAAGCTCGACCGGGTGAAGCACCCTTCCGTCTGTGCGATTTCGCTTGAAACCATGGGCCAACTGCATCGAACAGCTGGGACAGCAGGTGGCAACGGTGTCACATCCTGTGATCATAATAGATGACATTTTCTTATCCAGTATCTTCATGGACATCTCGTAATGGGTAAGGGCAAACGTTCCCGATCCGCCGCAGCACCTATCGGCTTCAGGCATTTCCGTTAGTTCTATCCCTGGAATCAGTCGCAAAAGTTCACGCGGTTCTTTCCTGATGTTCTGGGCCTTCGCCAGGTGACAAGGGTCATGGTAAGTGATCCGATACTCTGAGCGTTTAACCAGTTCTTTCGGTTTTACCCCGATAATGTTAACCAGAAAAGCCGTGAGATCCATAACCTTGTCGACGGTTTGCTTTAAGGAAGGGTCCAACTCCTCCTGGCCCAAGACGAATTTCACGTTCTTTTCCGAAAGAGCAGAAGAACAGGAGGCGCAATCTGTGACGATATAATCGGCCCCACACTGGCTCATAACGTCCAAATTACGAAGA
>CAYONS010000016.1:0-2949 GCA_964405385.1 uncultured Syntrophothermus sp. | reverse complement strand
GCAGGGAATGGGCAGTCTTCATCTTCCCGTTGGCTATGTGAGGCAAGCCGCAGCACTTCAGATCCTTAGGAATAATAACCTCGCATCTGTAACGGGCCAAAACCTTGACCGTGGCCAAAGCGACCTCAGGACGCAAGAGGTTAGTAGCGCACCCCAGAAAATAGACTACTCGGAGCCTCTGTTTCCCATCGGCTGGGGTAACATCGGGTAACCGGTCGCGAGCCGAAAAGAGAGGCACCCGATCCAAGATGCGCTCGGCTTTAGAAAGGTCTCCCGGCAACATCCGGGTCAACCCGAGAGTCCGTGCCAGTTTAGTTAGGCCGCTGGAATGCGCGCCCCACATCAAAGCGGTAGATGCGCGCAAAAGACACGGATTTGTCCACAAGGTATCGAATATGAAACGTTTAGCCGGGTTCGCCTGGTTTTCGGTGATAAAAGACCTCGCGGCGGCGTTCAACTCGTGGATATCAATTCCTGAGGGACAGAAAGCCGAACAGGTTTCGCAGAGCAAACAGTTGCTCAAACGTTCGTACACGTCAGGTCCGGGCTTAACGATGCCGTCTCTCAGCATTTGCACCATAAAAACATGACCTCTGGGAGCCACGGTCTCGTTCTTTACTTCGGCGAAAACCGGACATACTGTTCGACACCTGCCGCAGCGCACGCACTTCCTTATCTGTTCTTTCACTGGGGGTAGTTCCCTAAAATTCACGGCAATGCCTCCTGATTTCATAGTAGCTCAACAACAAGCCGCAAACTATTATCTATCATATCGCACCATTCGCCATTACAGAATAAAAACGCAAGTTGCCGAGAGCCGTATTACTGTCACTATACTTGTATATGGCATTAGACTCCACATACACATATATTTTCATCAAATCTGCGTTAATCAGCGTCAAAAAATAATATCTGCCCGGCACTCAGTGATAACTTGGTGCCATAATGAAGCTACCATGGGGTACAAAGTTCGGAGCTGGCGTACGTCGAAAGAAAGTCACGCCTGAGTGCCGGGTCTGTGGCCGGTTTTCGGGGCAGGCTCAGATGAGCTTGCCCGGATTCATTATGCCCTTGGGATCCAGCGCGTTCTTGATAGCACGCATGACCTTCAGAGATTCTCCGTGTTCCAGTTCCGCATATTGTCTCCGCACTGCTCCGACTCCGTGTTCCCCGGTTGTTGAACCTTCCATTTCTATGGCGAGAAGGTGAATTTCATGGACCAACTGGTTGACTTTTTCCACCTCAGCAGGATTCTCGGGGTCGATAACAGGAGCAGTATGGACGTTGCCGTCTCCTATATGACCGTAGTTCACTACCGGTATTCCGTACTTTTCCCCGAGTGAGCGGATGCGGCGTAAGGTCTCGGCGACTCTTGATAAAGGAACGCTGATATCTTCACCGGCAAAAATTCGACTGCCGTCGGGACGAACCCGAGCTGCAGCTGCGGCCGTGACACTGCGCCCCTCCCAAAGAGCAGCCATACGCTCGGGGTCAGTGGCCCATTCTACCTGGGTTGCTCGTTTCTTGGCGATGTCAACGATGTTGTTTCCTTCCCATTCGACGCTGGCCGGGTTTCCGTCAACCTCGAACAGGAGAATCGCCTCCGCCTCTTCGGGCAATCCTATTTCAGGCTTGAACTGGTTAACCGCTTTGATCGCCGACTGATCCAGAACTTCGATACCCGAAGGAAGTATGCCCGCCTGGTATACCTCGAGAACTGTAGCCGGTGCGTCGTCGAGCTTAGGGAAAACCGCCATTACAATGCCGCGGGCCTTGGGCTTGGGCCAGCAGCGAAGACGAATCTTCGTGATTATCCCGAGTATGCCTTCAGAACCGACCATAAGCTTAGTCAAGTTCAAACCGGAAACATTCTTAATGGCTTTAGACCTGATGCCGCCGGTAGTTATCACTTCGCCTGTGGGCAGAACCACCTCTAACCCGAGGATGTATTGTTCGGTACACCCATACTTGACAGCCCGCAGGCCGCTGGCGTTGTTGGCCACCATGCCTCCGATGGTACACATCTTGCTGCTGCCGGGATCCGGAGGAAAAAACAGGTTAAACTGGGCCAGATGGTCATTCAGATCCGCGTGCACTACCCCGGGACGTACCGTTACCTGCATGTTGGGAACATCAACTTCAATTATTTCATCCCAGGTGGACAGATCAACAACTATTCCGCCGGTTAAGGCCACGGCACCGCCGGTTTCGCCGGTCCCTGCGCCGCGGGGTATTACAGGAATACCGTTTTCATAAGCGAAACGAACTATCTTTTGCACCTGTTCCGTGGACCTGGGCAATACGACTATGTCGGGATATATCCTTTCCAACTTGGTAAGAAACGAACTGTCGTAGGAATAGTACATGAGATCCAGTTCCTCGGAAAGTACCTGATCCGGACCGAGAATCTTAAGCATCTCTTGCCTGAGGGTGCGCTTGTCCATGCGTTCATCTCCTTTGCCTATTTTGCCTAACTGGTTTGCTTGTTCGGAAAGGAGCTTGGTGCCTTTGACTAAGATATTATAGCACAAGCGGTCGGATATTGATATTAGGGAACAATTAATCTCAGACTAGGCTAAGATGGGCGATTCTATAGTACACTTAATAACAAAGCAGCTGAGCCAATGAAGAGCCAATCCGAAGGAGGTATGAAGCAGCTAAAAACAGATTAATACGTATTAACAAAAGATAACAAAAAGCATATAATAAAGTCATGGAACTATTAACCATCAGCAAAGCGGCAAAGAAATTAGGCGTCCATCCTAACAGCCTGCGCAACTGGGAAAAGCGGGGCTTAATCAAGCCCGTCCGTCTGCCCGGCGGCCAACGGCGGTATTCCATGGACGAACTAAACCGGGTTTTATCTTCCGGCCAACTGTCCAATGAACCGGAAGCGGTCGTGCTGTACGCTCGGGTATCCACCAAAAAGCAAGCGGATGCCGGCAATCT
>CAYONS010000015.1:0-31377 GCA_964405385.1 uncultured Syntrophothermus sp. | reverse complement strand
TCGTATGCGTTTGGTTTTTTCGAATTATGCAAAAGTCTCATCTGCGTTAATCTGCGTCCGTTCCAATCACTTTGGGCGGGTGAGTTCATAGGCAACAATGGAGACTGTGAGCAGGAAGCCCCCGGCGGCAAACCCGGCCAGCACATCGCTGGGGTAGTGGACCCCCAGATAAACCCGGCTGAAGCCAACACCCAACACCAACAATGCGGCGAGACACAAAAACGCCCATTTGGCTATAGGCGAAGAAGAGTGGCGAAAGACCAGGTAAGCCAGAAACCCGTAAAAGGCGGTCGACAGAAAGGCGTGACCGCTGGGAAAGCTGTATCCAGGAGCCGGGACCAGGGGTGCGAGCTCCGGCCGTATGCGGTGGAAGACGTTTTTCAGCATGTTGTTTATCACGCCTGCTCCTGCCAGGATCATCAGCAGCGTAAGAGCTTCAAAAGGCCGTTTCCTGGCCAGAGTCAGGTACAGCCAGACGACGATTGATAGGCCTGTCATGACTGCAGGCGAGCCCAAAACGGTGATCCACTTCATTGCGAGGGTGAGAGCAGGGCTGTGAGTGATAGCCAGCGCCCGGGACACCGCCAGGTCAAAAGGCTCCAGCCCGTTTTCCAGAAGTTCCTCGGCCAGCGAAGCAAAAACCAAGAAGCACACCGAAGCTACAAGTAAAGCCGCCGGGAAGAGAGGGGTGTTCTGGTGCAGCCAAACCAAACGGCGAGAATAGAAGTCTGCGAGTCTTGTTTTTCCCGTAGTCCAAAGGTTTTGCCCTAGAGAGACTGCAGGAGTGTGGCGCAGAACCACGTAGATAAGAGTGAAAGCCAAGACCACCCCTATGGTTACGAGTTCGAAGTACTCGGTTATGAACTGTTGAGCCCGGGAACCTCCGGCAAAAAGAATAAGTCCTTCGAGGAAAAACCGGGCCCCCCGGCTCGCCAGTGAGGCGAGAACAAAAACCCGTTTTCTTATCCGGAAAATGCCGGAGGCGATGGTGAAGACCTTGTAAGGGATTGGGGTGAATCCGGCTGCGGCTACGGCCCAGCCCCCGTACCTGGCGAAAAGGTCTTCTGTCTCCTGCAGGCGTTTTGCCGAGACCAGCTTTGAGATGAGAGGACGACCGGCCTTAACCCCGAGGAAATACCCGAAAAGCCCCCCTATCACTGAACCACCGGTTGCGACCGCAGCGTACCACAGGGCCAATTCCGGCCGATTGACAGACAGGCCGATCAAAAGAAGATCCGGCGGTATAGGGAAAAAAGACGATTCGGCGAAGGCGAGTGCAAGGAGTCCGATGGATCCGTAGGCGGCTAATGCTTCAGAAAGGCCCTGCCAGTCCAGTCCCAGCACGAGTATATTTCCTCCTGCGTTTACCTTTTAGCTTCGACAGCTCCCATTCAGTATAACCCATAACGGAAACTAGCGGCAATCAAAGGCCCAACTGTCGCCTTGACGGTATCACCGGGAGCCTATTGAGCGAAACCGTTTGCCGGGTTATAGTTAAGCGTAGGGAAGACCGGCCGATAGGCGTCGAACCTGTAGCAGCATGTGTATGCGTACATCGGTGTTGAATAGGCGACAACCGTTCTTGCCTGCGTTGTTATTTCAGTAAGTTTATGGAGAGGGGATTTGACTTATGAAACTTGTGGAGATATACCGGCTGGCGGTGGAGAAAGGCATCGAGAACGATATCAGGGGCCGGGAAGAAATCGAGAGACTTTTAGCCCAGGCTCGCAAGGATTTCGAAAAGCTGGAGGAAAAAGACCGGGAGTTTTTCGACGAAGACTCCCTGTGGAACCCATTCGCTGATACCCGGATACTTTACGGGACAGGGGAAGAGGAGGTCGGAAGAGTGATGTGCGGGGTCGATATCGAGACCCCGGAGATACTGCTGGCTGACCGTTTGCGGGCCCGGGGGGAGAGAATAGATCTGGTTATCGCACATCACCCCGAGGGGAGAGCCCAGGCGGCTCTGCACCGGGTCATGGAGCTGCAAGCAGACCTCCTTTACCGGGCAGGGATTCCTATCAACGTAGCCGAAGGCATACTGGCTTCCCGCATCGCTGAGGTGGAGAGGCTTATAGCTCCGGTAAACCACCAGCGCGCGGTTGATGCGGCAAGGCTTCTAAATATACCTTTTATGTGTGTGCACACTGCCGCAGATAACCTGGTGAACCGTTTTCTCCAGGATTACCTGGATGGTGCCCAGCCGCGAACGGTAGGGGATGTGGTGGAGGTTTTGGAGGGCATTCCGGAGTACCGGGAAGCGCGCAAACTGGGGGCGGGGCCCCGGATATTTGCGGGCGACAAGAAGAAGAGAGCGGGACGGATATTGGTGGATATGACCGGGGGGACCTCCGGATCCGAAGAGGCTTATGCCAAGATGGCTCAAGCGGGCATCGGCACAGTGGTATGTATGCACATGCAGGAGAAGCACCGCAAGAATGCCAAGGACAACCACGTGAACGTAGTCGTCGCCGGGCACATGGCGAGCGATTCTTTAGGCCTGAACCTGTTTTTGGACGAAATCGAGAAGGCAGGAGTGGGAATAATTCCGGTGTCGGGGTTGATAAGGGTGAGGAGGGATTAAGAATTAAGAATTAAGAATTAAGAATTAAGAATTAAGAATTGAGAATTGAGAATTGAGAATTGAGGGGTTCGATGGTTAATAGGGAGTGATGAAGTGGAACTGCTGGCACCGGCCGGAAGTTGGGAGTCGTTCATAGCCGCGATAGAAAACGGCGCTGATGCCGTGTATCTTGGCGGCAGAGACTTCAGCGCCCGTCAGTACGCGGCGAATTTCGAGGTGGATGAAATCAAGAAAGCGGTGGAGTACGCCCATATCCGCGGCAGGAAGGTATATGTTACCGTGAATACCCTTATCGACGAAAGCGAATTTGACGCGGTTCTCGATTTTGTTTTTCAGCTGCAGGAATTAGGAGTAGATGCCCTTATTATTCAAGACATCGGGCTTATGTCCGTGCTTCGAGAGGTGTTCCCGGCCCTCAGCCTGCATGCCAGCACGCAGATGACCATCCACAATCAGGGCGGGGCAGAGTTTCTCCAGAGGAACGGGGTAAAACGAGCCGTTCTGGCGCGGGAACTATCCCGCGACGAGGTGGCCGCCATACACCGGGCCGTCCCCGGCCTGGAACTGGAGATATTCGTCCACGGGGCGCTGTGTTACAGTTACTCAGGACAGTGCCTTCTTAGCAGCGTAGTAGGCGGCAGGAGCGGAAACAGGGGACGGTGCGCCCAGCCTTGCCGGTTGCCGTATCGTTTGGGCTCGCCGCGCCAGGAGTACTTGGATGTGACGGGAAGCTATCCTCTGAGTCCGGCGGACCTCTGTCTGATAGAGTATCTGCCCGATATCGAAAGGGCGGGAGTCGCCGCCCTGAAGATAGAAGGGCGTATGAAACGGCCGGAATACGTAGCCGTTGTTACCCGGGTTTACCGGCAAGCGCTCGGTCTGTTGGAGTCTGGAGAGTGGCACACTACCCGGGAGATGTTGGAGGATCTCGCGGGGATTTTCAACCGAACCTTTACGAGCGGTCTTTGGCCGGGAAGAAGGAGCCGGGTTTTGAATCCCAGCCGCCCCAACAACCGGGGAGTCTATATAGGTAGGGTTACGGAACAGCTCCCGGGAGGGCGGACCGGCATCCGCCTCAAAAGAAGTCTCAGGGTGGGGGACGGTATCGAGGTATGGGTTAGGTCGGGTAGGAATCCGGCCGCCGTGGTTAAGTACCTTGAGGTGAACGGAAACCGGGTGGACGAGGCCGAGCCCGGCACCGTGGCTTTCCTGGAGTTAGAAGGCAGGGCGTTTCCAGGCGATAGGGTTTTCCGGACCCACGATTCCGTGTTGATAAAGAAGACCCAGGAGAGTATCGCGGAGAATGGGCCGAAAGGAAAAGTAGGGATCAAGGCCGAAGTCCGGGCGGAAGAAGGAAAGCCTCTCACCATAACTTTTACCAGCAGGGAAGGCGTATCGGGAAAGGCTTCTACCTTTTCCCCCGCAGTAGCGGCTGAGAAGAAGCCGCTGGCCCCTGGTGATGTGTACGAGAAGGTGAGCCGGCTGGGGAACACCCCGTTTTATATTGAAAATTTCGAACTCAACATAAAAGACGGTTTGATGGTTCCGTTCAGCGAGATCAACGAGGCTCGCCGCCGGGCAGCTCTTGCCCTGCAGATGAACCTGCTCGAACGAACTAGGCCTCCTGCCATAGGGCGCGAAGAGTTTATCCGGGCCTGTGAGACGAGGAAGAAAAAGAGGACCAAGGAGGCGTCTTTTGAGCCGGTTCGCACCCCAGAGCTGGCGGTTTTTGCCGCTGTTTTGGAATCGGCCGAGGCGGCCATAGAGGCGGGAGCGGATCGCGTTTACCTCCTGATAAATGATGCCTCGGAGGGCAAGCAAGACTGGTGGAAGAGGGCCCTCAGCCTCAAACAATCGGCGGTGGCCAGGGGACAGCAATTGATTCCCGCTTTGCCGCGTATTGTAGGCCCCTTGGATAAGATACCGTGGGAACAGATGAAAGACATGGGATGGGAAGGGGTGCTGGCAGGCAACCCGGGAACGTTGCTTGAGGCCTTGCACAGGGGTTTCAAGGTCTTTGCTGACCATCCCTTGAACACTTTTAATCCCGAAGCGGCCCGGTTTTGGATGGAGAACGGAGCTCAAAGGGTGTGCATTTCGCCCGAACTCAGCCTCAAACAACTGCGGACCTGGCCCCGAAATTTGTTGGCCCGGTCCGAGATGTTGGTGCATGGGGACCTGGTTCTCATGGTTTCCGCTTATTGCCCGTGGATAGGGCTGGGGCTGGGGGAGCCGAACCGGTGTGGACAGGTTTGCAGGTCGGATGATTTCTACCTGATCGACAGGAGGAATTACCGGTTCCCCATAAGAACGGATTCCAACTGCCGGGTGTACCTCTTCAACTCCCGGACCCTGTGTTTGATCGAGGAATTACCGGTTTTATTGGCTCTGGGCATCGGTACCCTGCGCATCGAGGCTTGGCTGGGAAACGGTGAGGCAACACGGGAAATTGTGCGTAATTACAGGAAGGCATTGGATGGTCTGAGAGACGGTCTTGCCGTCCATCTGGAATCACTGAGAGAGAACCTGAAGGGAGTTGCTCCTTCGGAGTTCAGCAAAATTCATTATTACCGAGGTGTTTTGTAGATTTATGGAAAGCGCTATGCTGCGCCGGTTGGAGTTTGATAAAGTTTGCCGTATGCTCAGCCAGGAGGCATATTCGGCGCTGGGAGCAGAAAGGGCACTGGGGCTCGAGCCGGTCACAGAAATAGAAAAGGCCGATTACCTGCAGCAGCAGACGGAGGAGGCCCTAAAGGTCCTGCGTTTACGGGATGCAGGGTTTCTCGCCAGTGTGACGGATATCAGGCCGGAATTGCGCCGAGTCAAAAGCGGGGCTTTTCTTGCTGCGGATGAGATACTGAAGGTCGGTGCAGTTTTAAGGGCATCGCGCCTGGCCAGCGAGATAGCGGAACGCAAGGAATGTCCGGTTTTGCGCGAGCTGACCAGCCGTTTATTTGTAGATGAAAGCCTGGAAAAGGCCATACAGGAGGCGGTGGACGAAACCGGGGCAGTCAGAGATGCTGCTTCTTTTGAGTTGAAGGCTATACGGGCCAGGATAAACATTGTTCGAAGCAGGATCAGGGAATACCTTCAGGATATGGTACGTTCCCCCCACTACCAGCGGTTTTTGCAGGACACGATAGTGACCGAGCGTCAGGGCAGGTACGTGGTTCCGGTGAAGTCGGAATACCGCTTTGAGGTCAAAGGAATAATTCATGACGAGTCGGCGAGCGGGGCTACCGTGTTCATCGAACCGGAAGCCGTAGTCCAGGCTAATAACGAAATTCGCAGGCTGCAAGCCGCGGAGGCCAAGGAAATTGAAAGAATATTGCGGGAACTGGCCGCGAAAATGCGTCCCTTTATCGAGGAATTGGAGGAAAACTTGAACATCCTCGCTGAACTTGACCTTATTCTGGCAAAAGGCCGTTTGGCCCTGAAAATGGACGGAGTGAGACCCGCTTTGAACGGCGAAGGGGTTTTCATTCTGAAGAAGGCCAGACACCCGTTGCTGGGCAAGAACGCGGTGCCGGTGGATCTGGAGCTAGGGAAGAGATTCGATATCCTGGTCATCACCGGGCCCAACACCGGGGGAAAGACGGTTACTCTGAAGACTGTGGGGATTCTGACACTTATGGCCATGTCGGGCCTGTTTGTTCCCGCGGCTTGGGGTACCCAGATAGGGATTGTAGACGCGGTCTGGGCGGATATCGGAGATGAACAGAGTATAGAACAATCGCTGAGCACGTTTTCTTCGCATATGAGCAATATTATACGGATACTGGATAAAGCCAGCGCACGCTCGCTGGTGCTCTTGGATGAACTGGGAGCGGGAACGGATCCGGTGGAAGGGGCAGCTCTGGCCAGGGCGATCCTCGAGGAGTTGCTGGCAAAAGGAGTGAAAGCTGTAATAACCACTCACCAGAGCGAGCTGAAAGCTTTCGCCTTTCAAGAACCCAGGGTGGAAAACGCCTGTGTGGAATTTGATCCGGTCACGCTTGAGCCAACGTACCGACTGTCCGTGGGGATACCCGGGCACAGCAACGCCTTAGAGATCGCCGGGCGGTTGGGCTTGAAAGAGCGTATCGTGCAAAGAGCCAGACAGTTGATACCCCAGGGCGAGCAGGACCTAGGGGGGTTAATCAACCGGGTCCAGGATTACCGGCGCAAACTGGAAAGAGAGATGCAAACCCTGCAAGAACTGAGACAGAAGGTGAACGAAGAACACAGACTGCTGGAAGAAGAGAAAGCCAAGATGGCGAGAGAACGGGAGGAAATTATAAGGAAGACGAAAGAGGCGGCTGATAATTATCTGCGGCGCGTTAAAGAAGAAGCGGAGGAGGTTCTCGACGAGATTAAGCGAAGTCTCAAGGAAAGGGAAACGCCTCCCAAGTGGCATGAGCTGGAGAAAGCCCGCCAACGCGTTCGTGGACTGGGCAGGCAGAGGATACCCGAGGTCGTTGACGGTCCGTACGACGATAACCTGAGGCCGGGGGACCATGTGGAGATCCGCTCTATCGGCCGAAAGGGCTATGTTCTGGAGGGACCGAACGACAAGGACGAGGTACTGGTTCAGGTGGGGATATTGAGACTAACCGTGCCGAAGAAGGACGTTACCCGGGCCGTTTCCCCAGATGACGAGATAATGAGGGAAAAAAGCCGGACATTTTGGGAAAAGGCGAAGACGATATCTCCGGAACTCGACCTGCGGGGCCTCACGGCGAATGATGCGGTATACGAGGTGGAGCGTTACGTCGAAGAGGCATGCCTGGCCGGTTTAGATAAGATCCGCATTATACACGGGAAAGGGACGGGAGCTCTGCGACAGGCGGTAAGGGAGTGGCTGGCAGGGTGCCCGCTGGTGACTAGTTTTCGTGATGGCGAACGTGAGGAAGGCGGACATGGGGTGACCGTAGCCTTTTTAGGAAAATGATCGGTCAGACAAATCATGGAAAACAGCAGGTTGACCTGTTGAACGGCTCAAACTTGAGATATATACTGTTTTAAAGGCACGCAGAGAACAGCAAGAAGGGGAAATCGACGTGGAAGATGCGTATCGTCGTTTGAGAGGAAGGCAACCCGGCATACTGGGTGAGCATGAGTTGAACCGTATGGCGGTGATGGTTCCCCTCGTCAAACTGGAAGGCAAAACTCACGTTTTGTTTGAAGAGAGGGCTTTGACTTTGAACCGACAACCTGGCGAGGTGTGTTTCCCGGGAGGGGCGGTAGAGGAAGACGACCGCAACCCCGTCAGGGCGGCCTTGAGGGAGATATGTGAAGAACTGGGGATTACCCGCAGCGATATGGAGTTCATTGCTCCCCTCGACGTACTCATCACTCCTTATAATTCTATCATCTACCCCTACCTGTGCGAGATTGAGAATCCCCAAGCCATCCGTCCCAACCACGGAGAGGTGAAGTCGGTCTTTTTTGTTCCCTTAGAGTTCCTCTTGTCGACTTCTCCTGATGTTTACGAGGTGGGGGTATTTATGGAACCGCCCGAGGATTTTCCCTTTCACCTGATACCGGGGGGAAGAAACTACGGGTGGAGTAGAGGTACTTACCGTACGTACTTTTATGTTTACGAGGGAAAAGTCATCTGGGGCATGACCGCCCGGATACTGGTTAGCTTTTTGGATCTGCTGCGGAAGGTGCAGGCCGGCTAACACTTCTGAGAACGAAAACCGATAGTTACCAATGGGCGGTATTACTGTCATTAATAAATTTTAAATCAAATCTGCGTTAAGCAGCGTCTAAAAATAATATCTGCCCGGCACTCAGTGATAACTTGGTGCCATAATGAAGCTACCATGGGGTACAAAGTTCGGAGCTGGCGTACGTCGAAAGAAAGTCACGCCTGAGTGCCGGGTCTGTGGCTCGTTTTCGGGCCAAATGGGGGGATAAAGCCGTGTTTGCGTGCCGTATCAGTTCGCGAAAAGGGCTGGAAGCCAGCGGGAACATAGAAGCTCACCTGCAAAAGTTCGTGGAGTGTTGCCGCCACCGCCTTGGGCTGGAGATCAGGATAGAGAAAAACCCAGACGGTACGGTGATTCTAGCCAGCGAACATCCTGAGACTCCAGAAGAAGAATTCTATTTTCGGTTCCGAAGAGAGGATGGCACTATTTTTCTAGCAAACCTCAAGGTGCCTGCAAGCAAACGCGGTCAAGGCATCGGTGCCCTTTGCGTGAACTGGCTTAAGAGGGCGGCCGGGGATATTGGTGTTGACGAGGTCGTTTTGGAATCATATCCGTCGGCTGTAGGCTTTTGGGAGAAAATGGGGTTTTCGCTGAAAGTGGAACAAGATGAATTCTGAATGGGCAAGGTGTTTGCTCTGATGTTATTTTTTGACGCTGATTAACGCAGATGTTATGCAAATGTGATGTAAACATAACGCTTTTTGGACTGAGTGCCACGAACAACTGTATGGACAGTAATACCGCATCCTGGTAACTCGCGGTTTTCGTTTTCTCGTGGTGACACCGAAAGATGTCATGAGGGTATGCCCACGAAAACACTCCTGGGTATGATATCTGTGTTTTTGTCCTCTGGTGGTGATACCAAGAGGCAGTACGGGGGTTGCGGCAGGAAAGGCAGGATGAGTCGTGATTAGATGGGGCAGGTTGATTCTGGTATCTATCCAGTTTCTCACTCGAATTCCCTTTAGGATAAAAGGCGAGATAAGCGAGCGTGATTTGGGACGGTCAAGCGCATTCTTTCCCGTAGCTGGGCTCATCATCGGCCTCATCATGCTGGCCGTGTACCGGGCGGCACTGGTCGTCTGGCCTCAGCAAGTGGCGGCGCTGCTGGCGTTAGCCGGGTTAGTCGTCATAACTGGGGGACTCCACCTGGACGGGCTGATGGACACGGCTGACGGTATCATGAGCGGCAAAAGCCGGGAAAAGATGCTGGATATCATGAAGGACAGCCGGGTTGGGGCCATGGGAGTCATAGCCGGTTTCTTTATTCTCGCCTTGAAACTCCTGGGTTTGGGTTTTCTCGCACCGGCGAACGTTTACCGGGTATTGATTATATTTGCCGTGACCAGTCGGTGTTCGATGACGTGGGCGTTGGCTTGTTTCCCCTACGCCCGGGCGGGTACTGGAACTGGACGGCCTTTTGCCGAGAACGTAACGGCGAAAGAAGGGGTAATAGCGACGGTTATTGCCTTGGGCATAGTGGGAGCGATGGCCGGGTATACGGGCTTGATCCTCGCTGCAACCGGCGGGGCGTGCGGGCTTGCTGCCGCGGCTTATGCCAGCCGAAAGCTTGGCGGTTTGACGGGTGACACTTACGGAGCCGTAAACGAAATAACAGAGACGGCGGTAATACTTGTCGCTTTGGCCTTCGAGCGGCAGGACTGGTTGTCTTGGATGTTATAAAAATTAGCCCTTCAGGCAGGAAAACAACCGGTGTTTCTCTAATATAAATAACCAAGAGGTTTGCAGTGCCGAGGGACGGGTTTGGACATGTGTAGAAAGGGGTAGAGGTTAGCTATGAAGAGTCTGAACATTTTCACCGTATCCGACTCCCTGGGGGAAACCGCAGAACGCATCGCCGTAGCTTCCGCCCTACAATTTAATATTGAACGGAACCTGACCCGGTTTGCCAGGATCGTAAAAAAAGAACAGGTTGACGATTTGATAAGAAGGGCCAAGGAAGCAGACGCCATAATCGTCTACACCATCGTTATTCCCGAGATTTCCCAGTACATGAGGCAGCAGAGCAAAGAACAAGGGGTGATTGCCATCGATGTGCTCGATCCGTTGCTCGCCGCTATAAGCGAGAAAACAGGGTTGCAGCCGGCTTGCATCACCGGACTCACCCACCAGATGGATGACGCCTATTTCCACCGGATGACCGCGATCCAGTATACTCTGGAACACGACGACGGGCAAAACCTGGACACTATCGGTGAAGCAGATCTTATAATCTTGGGACTTCCCAGGACTTCGAAGACTCCTTTGTCTATGTTCCTGGCTAACCTCGGATTAAAGGTTGCTAATTACACCATAACCCGGGAATTCTACATTCCCAAGGAGATATTGGATCTGCGCGGGGTTAAACCCATGGTCGGTCTCGACCTTGATATCGAAGCTTTGATCGAGATGAAACGGGATTTGGTACATCGCTTCGACCCGCCGTTGAACTTAGAGACGGTCGATGAAGAGTTGGAACAGATTCTGGAAAACGCCTACCTTATCTTTTCGAAGCTGAAGTGTGAAGTAATAAACGTGACTTCACGCAACATCGAAGAAACCGCGCACATTATAATGCAGAAGTTCAATTTCCGCATCAAGTGGTCTCATGCCAAGTTTGAAGATTAATACGGTTGAAGAACAGGAATAAGCCCATCCCTTGAGGGGTGGGCTTTGTTTACCTTCACCCGGTTTTATTTGGTCAGATGTGGCTAAACGTGGGACCTAGAAGCGGATGAAAAGGTTTCCAAAATGTCCTTAATAGCCAGCAGTTCGTCTCGTATGAAGTTCATGAATTGGGAGGCGTCTAGCTTTCCTTCAGCGATAAGCTCGCAGAAGCCCAAAGCGACGGTGAGCGGGTTCCTGATCTCGGTGAGGGCATCTACAGCTAATTGTCCGAGTACGGTAAGATTTTCTGCTTTGAGGAGGGTGCGTTCCAGCCGGGCGGTCGAGGTGCCATCTTCTATCGTAACCATAATCTGATCATAGTCTGGGGTGAGTCCCTGGGCTTTTGCCATGTAGGTTATCTGGTTATTTGCCACTTTAGCATGAAAAAGTCGAGTTTGAGGAGCCTGCTGTATCGAGCACTGCCGCGCTAGCTCCCTCATATCGTCCCAGAAGACTTGTGGATTTTCTGCGGCGGAAACGAGCTCGCGGCCCGGCCGGTTACGATAAACTATATGGAGGTTGTTATCGTAAATTACCAAGCCCAGCGATAAGCTGTCGAGAACAAGAGCCAGATCTGTCATCAGTGTTCTCCCGCAGTAACCGGATCAGCTTCACTAGAAGTGGCGTAAGAGACTCTGAGGCGGTACACCGGGTATTCTCCGGCAAATGATTTAGTCATGATTCCTAGAGAAACGAGATCGTTCAATACTGACTCGACTGCCTCTGTGTCCAGCCACAGCCGCTTAGCGAAGCCCCGCGATGTGTCTCTAATATGAGGATGTTGTCTGAAATAAGACAAAAGCTCGATCTTAGCTATAACCCGGGACAAAGTATCGTCTTTTTTATTCATATGCATTTTCGAACACCATACCTTTGCTTTAGAGTATTTATCTGTGAACCCCACAGGCACACACCGAAAAATATTATATATCATTTGGCCATTTCTTGCTAGGTTCTCCAAAAATTTATATAATTATTACAAATATTTCCTCCTGCTCGAGAATGTCGGTATTCATCGGCATATAAATGGTTCTTTCGGGGAAGACTATAGGAGAAGTAAGGGTTTGAGGGGGAAAAAAGCGTGGCGAAAAAAGGAGACATAATGGACAAACAAGAGTTCCTGGCAGGTGGATATTACGCCAAGGAGCAGTATGAAGGGTTACTGGTAAGCGCGGATCCACGGAGCGGTAATTTACGGATAGGAGTCGAGTTGGACGGCGGCCGGGTAATGGTGGTGGATGAAGCTACCGACCGCAATATTCGCGAGCGCATTCAAAGCTGGGCTCCGCAGGTAGAAGAAATACGTCGACGGCACAGGTGACAAAAAATAAAGGACTTCCCGAGAGTGAAGTCCTTTTTTTCATGGTCGGGATGACTGGATTTGAACCAGCGACCTCCTGGTCCCGAACCAGGCGCTCTACCAAGCTGAGCCACATCCCGAAAAAGACATCTTATGAGCTTGACATCATACATCTTATCACCGCAACTGAAGAAAATCAAGGCCCCTTTACCTGCGGCGCGTTCTCTGCATTCGGTACCTGAGGACGGCGATGAGATCGTTTCGAGGCCGGCTCAACCGGCTAACTGAGAATTCCGGCACCGAAGGCAGGCTTACGGCGTGGTTTCTAAAGACAAGTTTACCCCAAAAAGGTTTTTCACCGCCCGGTTTTTCCTGCGGGGTGCAAGCATCCTCGGTGCAGGCAGCCTGAGCCGCTGCTTTGGCCAGGTCATTTTGGATGAAATGAATAGTAGCCGTGAGCTGGGTTTCCATTCTCTCCTGGCTGCCTCGGAGTTGCTCCAGGGTTATCTGGTTTTCGTACAAATTTATGCATTCCTGGATCGAGGTCGCTCTTCCTGTTTCTAAGTAGAATTTAAATCTTTCCAGTACTTCGGGTTGCCGGTAGGCGGGGTGTATCTTGGAATTCTCAATTATTTCGAGATACATTTTCATGAGCCTGCTCGCCTTCTTTATGTTCTTTCTGGCCAGTTTGATGTCTTCCTGGCTCTGAGCGAGCAGGATATCCTTGTCGTCTTCCCATTTCTGAAGAGCCTCCTTGTAGCGGTCGCATGCTTTTTCGTACTCTTTATAAGCTACGTAGTATTCCTTGAGTCTGTGGTTGTATTCTTCGCAGGCCTTTTCGAAGTCCAGTCTTCTGCGCCGGCTTATCAGCGGAATGAAATCAAGGATCTTGCGCTCAGGTGTAGGGGGCTTGTCCGGCTTCGCTGCAGGGGGCACCGGCTCAGCAGGGGCTACTTCCGGGTGACGTATGAATTTCATCCTTTCCCGGATCAAAGCCTTGTAGTAGCTTATCTTTTCTTGGAGTACAGTGACTTCTTGGTGAGCGAGTAGGCACATTTCCACGTTTGCCAACATTTCGGGTTTGGAATTCATTATCGACTCCTCCCGGTTATCAGGTTTGTTTCTTGAGGGACTGGTAGTACTTGACCACCGTATTGTTAGGCACAGGGGGTTCAGCCAGCGATGAAAGGTAATGCAGGTCTTCCAAGGTTATAGCTTCGGCTGCGGGCTGGGCGGGCGTGAAATAGACGGCGGTATTAGTCCTGGTGTAATAATATGGACCCAGTACCGTCGAAGGGTGGCCTTCAAAACAGGTTTCCAGATCATTTTTTGCCTTTAAGACCTCGTCAATAAACGAAAGCCAGGAAGCGACAGTTGGATTTTCGGATTCCGCATCAGAAGCTATGTTCTTCAGATGGCGGTAGGTCTGGAACTCGATTTCCAAGCTTTGATGGTGATGGTACTGCAAGATTTTGTCGGGAGGGTAATTTTCGAAAACGGAAACATCGTACCGTTTCATCGGCTTGCCGATAAGTTGGCTGAACAAAATCACATACCTCCTCTCTTTGGCTGGGTATATTAACAATTTCTATAAATAACAGAAAATACCTGCTGGCTCCATAAAATTTTTAAAGTTTTTTGTTTTCATGAGATGTCAACCTGCGTCCCGTGGTCTTAAGAATTTTTTTCTGTGTTCAGCCTGGTTTATAATGGTTGCAAAGGGGAAAGCACGAAGCAGGAACAATACGGCAAGATCATTGGGGGGAGTTCGCGTGGAGGTACGTATGCCTTGGTTTGTAGAGAAAATGGAGGAGAAGGACCCGGAGTTTTACCAACAGTTAAAAAGGGCTCTGGGAGTAGCCTTGGCGCCGGGAGCTCTGGATGTCAAGACGAAACACCTGATAGTGTTGGCCTTGGACGCCCTAAAAGGGGCTCAAGAAGGAGTCAAAGTGGTAGCAGCCCAGGCCAGGACCGCGGGAGCGAGCGAGGAGGAGATACGCGAAGCGCTGCGGTTAGCTTACTATGTAGCAGGGATGGATACGGTTAAAACCTCACTGGCGGCGTTCGGAGATTAGCACCTGGCTTTTCTGGGCAAAGCTATTACCGGAGGAGATAGGGATGAAGCAAAAGATAAGAAAAAGAGGCGTTGACACCGAAGCCGAAATGACTCCGGAGGAAAGACTCAAGCTTCAGGTGCTTGAGGAACTCGGTCTTTTGGAAAAGGTGCAGAAAGAAGGATGGAAGTCTCTGACCCTGGCGGAATGCGGACGGGTCGGAGGGATACTTAACAGCCGCATGAAAAAGATCTGAGCATAAGACAGAGAATTGCGAGGCACAGGTGGTAAAATGGACGGGTTTGTTCATCTTCACAATCATTCAGAATACAGCCTGCTGGACGGGGCAGTACGGATATCGTCCCTGATCAGGAGGGCGAAAGAGCTCAATATGCCGGCAGTTGCCCTGACGGATCACGGTGTTCTCTACGGGGCCATCGATTTTTACAAACAGGCTAAAAAGGCTGGCATCAAGCCGATAATAGGCTGTGAAGTGTACGTTGCCCCGCGGCACAGATTCGACCGGACGCCCAAGATCGACGATAACCTTTACCATCTGACTCTTCTGTGCGAAAACGAAGAAGGGTACAAAAACCTGGTACAGATGGTTAGCAGATCTTTCTTGGAAGGTTTTTACTATAGGCCCCGCGTTGATAAAGATTTACTGGAAAAGCACAGCCGCGGGCTCATAGCCCTGTCCGGCTGCATCGCGGGAGAGGTTCCGGAGCTGCTTTTGGCCGGCAAATATGAAGAGGCTCGGGCGGCTGCCGGATTCTTGCAGGAAGTCTTCGGAAGGGAAAGCTTCTTTTTAGAGGTGCAGGATCACGGTTTGAAAGAGCAGGAAGCGGTTAACGAAGGTTTATACCGGTTGAGCCGGGAATTGGCGATTCCCTTGGTGGCTACCAACGATGTTCACTATCTGGAGCGGGAGGATGCGTTTATTCACGATGTTCTCCTGTGTATTCAGACGGGAAAGGTTTTGGCAGACGAGTCAAGAATGAGGTTTCCTTGTCCTGAGTTCTATTTCAAATCGCCAGATGAGATGACAAGTCTGTTTTCCCACCTGCCGGAAGCGATTGCCAATACTCTGCGCATAGCGGAAAGGTGTTCGCTAAATTTTAGTTTCGACAGTTTCTCGTTGCCGGAATTCCCGGTTCCGGAAGGGACTACTCCTGAATCATATTTGGAAGAGCTTGTTTGGAAAAAGTCTCAGGAAAGGCTGGGACAAGCCAGCGAAGAAGCGATTAACCGGCTCAGGTTCGAGCTGGAGGTTATCAACAAGATGGGGTTTGCCGGTTATTTTCTCATTGTTCACGATCTGGTACAGTGGGCCAAAAGGCGGGGAATAAGAGTAGGGCCAGGAAGGGGATCCGCTGCCGGCAGTCTGGTTTCCTATGTTCTGGGCATCACCGACATCGATCCGTTGCGGTACGGACTGCTGTTCGAGCGTTTCCTGAATCCGGAAAGAATAACCATGCCGGATATAGATATCGACTTTTGCTTTGAAAAACGGGACCAGGTCATCAACTACGTCATCGAAAAATACGGCAGTGATCGGGTGGCGCAGATCATTACTTTCGGAACTATGGCGGCACGGGCGGCTATTCGGGATGTGGGGAGGGTACTGGATTACCCTTACGGCGAGGTCGACCGAATTGCCAAAATGGTTCCCGCAGAACTCGGCATAAGTTTGGACCGGGCTCTGGAAATCTCGGCCGACCTGCAAGAAGCTTACCGGAACGATGTCCGGGTGCGACGCCTTTTGGATACGGCTCGGGCCCTGGAAGGTTTTCCCCGCCATGCCTCGGTTCACGCGGCGGGATTGGTTATTGGGCAGGACAGCCTGAGCCGGGTGTTGCCCTTACAGCGCACGGTAGACGGGCATGTGGTTACTCAATTTACCAAGGAAACGGTAGAAGAAATAGGGCTTTTGAAAATGGATATTCTGGGCTTGAGGACCTTGACTGTTATCGACCGCTGCCTCGAAATTATTCGCAGGACCAGAGGGGCAAAGATCGACATCGACCGGATTCCTTTGGACGACCCTAAAACGTTCAGCCTGCTTTCGCAGGGCGATACCGTGGGTGTTTTTCAGCTGGAGAGCGAGGGGCTGAGGCGGCTTTTGCAGGAGGTGCAGCCCTCAAGATTCGAGGACCTTATTGCGGTCATAGCGCTCTATCGCCCCGGACCTCTGGGCAGCGGGATGGTGGAGGATTTTGTCAACCGTAAGCACGGCCGGCAGCCTATCGAATACCTCCATCCCCGGCTGGAACCGATTCTGCGCGAGACGTATGGAGTGATCCTCTACCAAGAACAGGTCATGAGAATAGCCAGCGAACTCGGTAATTTCACCATGGGTGAAGCCGATGTGCTGCGACGGGCTATGGGAAAGAAGAAGCCAGAGGAGCTGGCGGCCCAGCGCAACAAGTTCGTGCAAGGGGCCTTGCGCAACGGTCTTGACGAAAAAACGGCTTCGCAGTTGTTCGATCTGATGGAACATTTCTCGGGTTACGGGTTCAACAAATCGCACTCAGCCGCTTATGCGTTGGTTTCGTACCAGACGGCTTATCTCAAAGCCCACTACCCGGTTGAATACATGTGCGCATTCCTCACCAGTGTAATAGATAACCAAGATCGGGTGGTCTACTATCTCAGAGAATGCAAACGCATGGGAATACAAATCCTGCCGCCTGATATCAATGAGAGTTTTGAGAATTTTACCGTGACGGCGGGCCGCATACGGTTCGGACTGGGGGCGATCAAGAACGTCGGCATCAGCGCCGTGCGTTCCATTATCGAAGCCCGTAAGGAAGGTAAGTTTGCTTCTCTGATGGATTTCTGCCTGCGGGTAGACCTTAAGCAGTTGAACAAGAGGATGATCGAGAATTTGATATTGGCCGGTGCCTTTGATTCTCTGGGGCTGAAGCGCAAAGAGGCTCTGTCTTTGTTGGGCGATTGTTTGGCCACAGCTTTAGAAGTGAAAACGGTTCAAGACAGCGCCCAGGCTTGCCTGTTTGCCGAAGATGCGGCCGCCTGCCTGGCCCAGGATCCGGAACCCCGCGTGAAAGGAGAATTCAGCGTTAAGGAGAAGTTGAAGAAAGAGAAAGAGGTTCTGGGATTTTATGTGTCCCAAAATCCTCTGGAGGAATACCGGGAGGTGGTGCCGTATTTGGCATCCCACGAGATACGGGAGATTTTCCGCCTTGCGGAGGGACAGGCGGTGCGGCTGGCGGTTATCGTAACGGCTGTTAAGAACGGCCGTACAAAGAAAGGAGAGCCGTGGGCTCGTCTGGTTCTGGAGGATTTCACAGGCAAGGTAGAGGCTATTCTGTTTCCCAAGGTTTACCGGCGCTACCACAGGCAGATAACCACAGACGCGGCCTTGATAGTTGAAGGCAAGATTCTTCACAGCGATGATGCGGTCGAGGTCGCAGTGAACAGCGTATATTCGATATCCCGCGAATTAAAGGAACTGCACATCCAGCTACCCAACGTAGCCGCCAACAAGACCACAAGGCAAGACTTGGTCAACCTCTTGCAGAGGCACTCAGGAAATATTCCGGTGTACCTGCGCGTTTCTGAAGGTAAGGTCATACGTCTGGATAAGACCTTGTGGGTACAGCCTAGTTTGCTTCTTAAAGAACGATTGTGTGCCCTATACGGGCAGGAGAATGTGTGGTTTAGATGAGAGAGGAGGAGGAAGGTATGGAGAGGGACTACCTGGGGGAAGATTATGTCATAATTAAGGCCTTGGAGAACGGGGTGACCATTATCGGGCTGACCAGAGGTAAAGAGACGAAATTTCATCATACGGAAAAACTTGACAAAGGAGAAGTAATGATAGCCCAGTTCACTGAACACACCTCGGCGATCAAAGTGAGAGGCAAGGCAGAGATTCTAACACGTTTCGGGTCGTTAACCACCGAGGTTTAGGGAAGAAGTTACGCAGGATAACAGGGGGTGGCGCGGTGAAAAAGATTGCTGTGCTGACGAGCGGGGGCGATGCTCCGGGAATGAACGCCGCGGTAAGAGCTGTAGTGAGATCCGGCATATATGCAGGGTGTCAGGTTTTTGGGGTCACCCGTGGTTTTCAAGGACTCATCAACGGCGACTTTACCGAGATGACGTTGGGGTCGGTAGCAGACATAATTCACCGGGGCGGGACCATCTTGCGAACTTCGCGCTGCGAAGAGTTCATGGAAGAAAGGGGCAGGCTCAGGGCTTTAGCACAGCTGGAGCGAATGGGTATCGGCGATGTTGTAGGCATAGGTGGTAACGGCACGATAAGGGGTCTTTATGAACTCTCCAAGCTCGGAGTGAACACCGTAGCCATACCGGGTAGCATAGACAATGACATCCCGTACTGCGATATGAGCATCGGGTTCGATACCGCTGTAAACACGGTGGTAGGAGCTATCAACCGTATCCGCGATACGGCAACGGCTCATGAACGCATCTTTATCATCGAGGTGATGGGTAGACACTCAGGCCACATAGCCTTGACGGCGGGCTTAGCCGGTGGTGCGGAAAGCATACTCATCCCGGAGGTGCCGTACGACATAGACCAAGTTGTAGAAAGGCTGAAGCAGGGTATGAAAAGAGGCAAACTACACAGCATCATCATAGTAGCCGAGGGATGCTGCGGTGCCTACCCTCTTGCCGAGGAAATTCGTGCCAAGACGGGGATGGATACGAAAGTCACGGTCTTGGGACACACCCAGCGGGGAGGGATGCCGAGTGCCATGGACAGGAATCTGGCCTCGCGCATGGGCAAGCGCGCAGTTGACCTTATTTTGGAGGGCAAGAAAAACATGATGACGGGATTTCAGGGGATGAAGATCACTGATGTTCCGCTTGAACAGGTGATTGAAGGGAGAAAGGAGATAGATCTGGATATTTGCGAAATAGCCCGTATACTCTCAATCTAGATCTGGCACTTGCAAAAGGAACGAAAAGAGTAGAGCGGCTGTGGCGAGAAAAGGGGGGAGTTTTCTTGCGGAAGACCAAGATAATCTGTACCCTCGGGCCTTCCACCGATGACAGGGAACGATTGAAGGCTTTAATCATGAACGGCATGAACGTCGCCCGCCTGAATTTTTCTCACGGGACTTATGAAGAACACGGACGCCGCATCCGAATGGTGAGAGAAGTGGCGCGGGAATTGGACGCAGAAGTAGGCTTGATGCTGGACACCAAGGGTCCGGAAATCAGGACGGGTACTTTGAAAACGGGTCAGATAGAACTGCGCCCTGGCCAGAGATTTATCCTTACCAACCGCCCCGTGGAAGGAGACGAGAACGAAGTCCAGATAAGTTACCATGAGTTACCATCTCAGGTAAAGCCCGGCGACTGCATCCTGATTGCTGACGGCGTTATCCAGCTTTCGGTTATAGAGGCTAACGAAACCGATATTGTGTGTCAGGTGGTGGCGGGAGGCGTTTTGGGAGAAAGAAAGGGTGTCAACCTCCCCGGGGTGAGGACGAACCTGCCTTTCTTGAGCCAGAAGGATGTAGAAGACATTAACTTTGGCATCGAGCAGAGGGTTGATTTCATCGCTGCTTCTTTTGTTCGCACGGCGCAAGACGTTCTTGATATCAGGCGCATACTCGAAGAAAAGGGCGCTACCATCGATATAATAGCTAAAATCGAAAGCCAGGAAGGATTGGACAATCTAGATGACATAATCAAGGTTGCAGACGGGGTAATGGTGGCCCGGGGGGACCTGGGAGTGGAAATACCCACTGAAGAAGTGCCATTAGTACAGAAAGTCATTATCGAAAAATGCCGGGCTCAAGGGAAGCCGGTAATTATCGCAACGCAAATGCTTGAATCGATGGTGAACGTGCCACGTCCCACGCGGGCAGAGGCTTCAGACGTAGCTAATGCTATATTTGAAGGTGCGGATGCCATAATGCTTTCGGCGGAGACTGCCGCCGGGAAGTATCCTGTTGCCGCGGTCGAAACCATGGCCCGTATAGCTAGAAGAACGGAAATGGCTCTGCCTTATGAAAACATGCTTGCCGCCAAGAGGTTTGAAGGGAGGCGCACGGTGACCGATGCCATAAGCTATGCCACCTGTGCGACGGCGACGGACCTCGGGGCTTCGGCTATTGTGACTGCAACGAAGTCAGGCCACACGGCCAGAATGGTGGCCAAGTACCGGCCTCGGGCTCCCATCATCGCCACCACCCCTTCGGCAGAGGTGGTGCGCAAGCTCACCCTGGTGTGGGGAGTATACGCCATCATGGTTCCGGAAAGCCAGGGTACAGATGAGATGATTGAAACGGCTCTTGATGCTGCGGTGAGGCGCAACTTCATATCACCCGGCGACCTCGTGGTGATAACTGCCGGTACCCCAGGATTACCGGGGACCACCAACCTGCTCAGGGTCCAAGTGGTGGGCAAAGTGCTGGTCAAGGGAACCGGAATAGGAACCCGAGCCGTTACCGCCCGGGCCCGGATAATAGTTGACCCCAGCCGACCCGGTGATTTTGCTCCTGGAGACATAATAGTGGCCCGGGGAACGGACAAGGACTACATGCCTGTTATTGAGAAGGCTGGAGGAATAATAACGGAACAGGGCGGGCTGACCTCGCATGCCGCCATTGTCGGCATTAATCTTGACATCCCCGTAATCGTGGGGGCGGCTCAGGCAACTCGGTTGATCCAAGATGGAGAAATAATAACTATGGATACGGCGAGAGGCCAGATATACCGCGGCCAGGCCCATGTCCGGTAATCTTACTAGACGCAGATTTACGCAGACGTAAATTAATTAATGTGGTCTTATTTTTCCAAGGAAAAGAAAATCCCCGTTGCCACGGGGATTTTCTTTTCCGCGAGATTTTCGACGACATCTTTGTTCGGTGAATACATAGGCTACGGGGTTAATTTGGTGACTTTATGCCGGAGGACCTGGGTCATTATGGATGTCAGTGTTTCGGTATCCAGGTAACCGGTTGCCGTCAGGTGGTTTTTTTCCTGGAATTGCTTGACAGCTTCGGACAGGTTCGACGTTTCGTATCCCAGCTCCCGCAACATCGACTTGATCTCTTTGATTTCATTTTCCGTTAGAAGCAACAGCTTGGCAGGAGTGAACTCGTCGTTGACATACATGGAACTGGATGATTCGGGTTCCCTATGCCGGGACGGGCTGGGTTGCGCTGTGTTTTCAGGTTTTCTGTTGTCCGAGGCTCCTGATACTGGCGGGGAAGGAACCTCCTCTTGTTGGGAGCCAGCAGGGTTATCTGTAATCTGTGGTGAGCTGCTGGCAGCAGCAAGATGAGGTATCAAGTAGTGGCGGACGCTTATTATCCCTAGGGTTGTCCCTATGATCAACGCGGAGCACACCATTAGGACCAAGAATACGACTGTCCCTTTTCGCACCGCTTATCCCCTCCCAATCCAATACTATTCTACAGGATCCGTGAAAGCACGGGCAAATATTTTCTCATTCGACCTGGCTGATCTCCGCGGCGATTGGCAGGTTCTTGATTATCTCAATAATATCATCCCAGTAAGCGGGAGTCGTGTGAAAGATGATTTCTCCTTTTTTCGGGTTGACTTGGGCGGGAAAAGCTAAGTGAGAGTAACCGTGCATGATGGCCATAAGAAAATGAACGTCATCAGGGCTTACTCTTACCCTGAGCGCATGACCTGGTGAAGGCTCAGGTCTTACTTTTGCCAACCTGCTGTCCCCTCGATAACGCTTGGCCATGGGAGACTCCTTTTCTCATTTTTACACCTAATTCTACATGGAGCCGGGATCACATTCAACCTGGGTTGATTAGGAAGTGGGCTCGGTTGGTGCCTATTTTGCGCTTTAAAGCGGCTGCCGGCTGCCGTTTGTTGCTGCAGCTGAGGTTGGGGGTAAAACCCGCAAGCGTAGCAAGCAAAAATGCAGGACTCGTGTTATTACCTGCCGGCAATAAGTATGGCATAATAATGCTGTAAAAGCAGCAGGTTAGACGCGCCAGACGGGGGATAGCGAATAAAGTTTTATGAACCATAGAGAAAGAGTATTTGCTTCCATAAAACGTCAAACCCCAGACCGGATACCCTTTGGAGAACTTATCGTCCCGGATGGGTTGGTAAGAAGGTTTCTCGGGGTCAAGGTCTGGGATGAAGAAACCAGGCTTTTTCGCAAGAAAGAGTTTCTACAACAGTTGGGAATGGACCTGGTCGTAGTGAATGCCGCAAGCAGGTCGGAAGGAGACGAGGGGAACATGAACCCTTCGCTCGCCGGTGAAGTGGAATTCTGGGCGACACAGACTGACCTTTTTATTTTCGTGCTTTTTGAAGGGGGCTTCACCAGGGCCTTCCATCGGTTCGGGGGACAAAACTTTTTCCGGGTTCTGGCCAGATCCCCCTGGGACGTTGTGCCGGCCATTGAAGGAACCTGCAGGAGCCTGGAGAGCACGGCCGTGGAGGTTTTGCAGGTCGGGGCCGACGGAATCATCATTGGCGACGACATCGCCTACCGTAAGGGGCTTCTCGTAAACCCGGAGCTATTGCGGGAGATGCTGTGGAAACCTTTGTCTGAAACAATCAACAGAATTAAAGGGGAGAAACAGTGCCCGGTCTTTTTTCACTCGGAAGGGAATATATGGAGGGCTTTGCCCGACATTGTGGCTGCAGGCTTTGACGGGGTTCACTCCCTCGAACCTAGTTCCGGTATGGATATAAAGGAGGTACGCCGGGTTTTTGATGACAAAATATGCCTGATGGGAAATTTAGAGCTGGAGTATTTGATAAGCCGGGACGAAACAGAGATGTTCCGCGAGGTAATCAACATACTGCAGGCTGCAGGCGATGGTTCCGGGTTTATCTTCAGCACAACCGGCGGGTTGATCGATGAGGTGGACGTGGTGAAGCTGAGGAAGATGTGTGAAATAATCGTGAACTGGCAGCCGAAGCGGTGAGGATGAAGATGACGAGATATTACGTGACCGAAGCCATTATCATAAAGAATCAGGATTTCAGGGAAACTGACAAGATAGTAACCTTTTTTTCGCGCAAAGAAGGCAAGTTGAGGGCGATAGCCAAAGGGATCAGAAAACCGAACAGCTCCCTGCGGCCGGCTATACAGCCCTTCTGCTACTCCTGCCTGCACCTGAGCCGGGGACGAGAATTGGACATCATAACTCAAGCAAGAACCGTGGAATTTTACGGGAACCTGCGGGAAGATACGGTCAAGACGGTGCACGGTGTATACCTCATGGAACTTCTAGACAGGGGCTTGCTCGAGGCGGACCCCCATCCTGAAGTTTTCGATGCTCTCTTGACCGTTCTGCGCTGGCTCGATGACATATCATTTTCTGCTTTAGCGATTCGCTGGTTCGAGGTCAAACTGGCTCAAGAACTAGGGTACGCTTTAGGCTTACAAGAGTGTACGCAGTGCGGTGGCAAAAGAGTTACCGCTTTCAGCGTTGAGCTCGGTGGTGTGTTGTGCGACAGGTGCTGGGAAACGAGCTGCCGTCATTCCGTTTTTCTGCTTGAAGGAGAGGCGTGGGCTGTACTTCGAGACCTGGACAAGAAAGAAATCACTTTTTTGCAAAGGTTGAGGCCGTCGGACCGGGCCCTGCAGACCGTCGAGCTGGTGCTGGAGAAGTATTTGGAGCATCATCTTGGACAGAAATTTAACACGAAGGACATCCTGAGAAAACTGAGGGGACTCTAAGCAGACACAAAAAAAGGGATCTTCAGATCCCTTGATATTTCTTGGTGGCCGAGGTGGGATTCGAACCCACACGAGGGTTGACCTCACTTGATTTTGAGTCAAGCACGTCTGCCAGTTCCATCACTCGGCCTTAGTTTATCATTCAATTGGGGAAGTTTTCAGCGATAATTATACCACAGCTCTAGGTTTTTGCAAGGCCAAAGAACCCGGAGGCCGTTGAAGGAGACGGAAGGAAAAAGTAGAAGTTTTTACTGAAACCAGGGCAGCCTTGGGCTCAAGAGTGCTCGATGACAAAGATACAAGGATGAAATTCAAGAAAAGGTGGTTTTAAGGAAATTGAGTGAAGAACGGTTACTAATCGTGGATGGAAACAGCTTGCTGTACCGGGCTTTTTATGCTTTGCCTTTGCTGCGCAACAGGCGCGGCACGTTTACCAACGCAGTTTACGGTTTCCTCAACATGCTGTCTAAAGTGCTGGCAGAATATCAACCGACCCATATCGTAGTGGCTTTTGACAAGGACCGGAAAACGGTGCGGTCTGAGGAATACGGCGAGTACAAGAGTCACCGTCCTCCCGCTCCTCCTGAACTTCGAGAGCAGTTCGGTATATTAAGAGACGTTTTGGCAGCCTTGAACATCTCTTTCATCGAGCTTGAGGGTTACGAAGCTGACGACATAATAGGGACTCTCTGCGTCAAGGCGCGGGAGGAGGGGCTGCCTTGCCTTATCGTGACCGGAGACCAGGATGAGCTGCAACTGGCTTCCCCGGGTGTCGAAGTCCTGGTCACTAAAAAAGGAATAAGCGAGATGGAAAAGTTTGATACGGAGGCTGTTCAGGAAAAATGGGGAATTTCTCCCTACCTGCTTCCAGATGTAAAGGGGTTGATGGGGGATGCTTCCGACAATATCCCTGGGGTACCGGGAATTGGCCGCAAAACCGCCGTCAAACTGGTGCAGAAGTACGGGACGTTGGAAGAAATATACGCTAATTTAGAGGAGATCACGCCGGCCCGTTTGCGGGAGCTGTTGGCGGAATACAAAGATCAGGCTTTTTTGTCGCGCAGGCTTGCGACCATTGTCAGGGACCTGCCCCTGGACGTCAGGTTTGACGATTTGAAACGCAAGGCTCCGCAGCGGGAAAGATTGGTCAGGCTATACCAGGAACTGGAATTTAGTTCTTTGATTAAGGGGCTGGAGGAAGACCGCCCGTCATCGGGGCCGAACCAGGCGATTCTGGTAGGAGATGACGGCCAATTACCCAGTGTCGTTAAAGACATTACTCCAGGCGAACAGGTCAGCCTTTATCTGTCGGCCGACTCCCACCACCCTATGTGGGCCAAGCCTAAGGCTATGTTCATTGCCCAAGGGGAAAAGGTTTACGAGCTGGAATTCGGTTCGGATCCGTCCAGAGTCTTGGACAAATTAGGGCCTTTCTTGGAGAGCGACGCTACAGGTAAACTGGTACACAACGGAAAGTTCATTGATGTCCTTTTGAGAAAATACGGTGTTGGCTTCAGGGGAGTTCACGGAGACACCTTGTTATTGTCGTATGTGATTGACCCCGGATTCTCTGGAGAGACTTTGAGCGAGCACATTTTTCACTATCTAGGAGAAGTTGTCGATGAAAACACGAACCCCAGCACTGCCGTCCGTATGATAAAGAGATTGCACGAGGTATTGGAGGAGAAGCTGGAAGACAGGGAACTTAACCAACTGTACCGGACGTTGGAACTGCCGTTGTCCAGAGTCCTGGCCGACATGGAATTCACAGGCATTAGAGTGGATCCAAGTGTACTGAAGGAAATCTCCAGGGAGCTGGAGATTCGCGTATCCGAGAGCCAGGAGCGCATTTACCGTCTGGCAGGGCAGGAATTCAATATCAGTTCCACTCGCCAGTTGAGCAAGGTACTATTCGAGGATCTGGGGCTGCCTCCTGTGAAAAAGACCAAGACGGGGTACTCAACCAGTGCTGAGGTCCTCGAGGAATTGTACGGGGTCCACGAGATAATCGAACACATCATCGAATACCGGACTCTGACCAAACTGAAGTCGACGTATGTGGATACGCTTCCTGGTTATGTTCATCCCGAGACCGGGAGGGTGCACACGGTTTTCAAGCAGGCAGTTACAGCTACAGGAAGACTGTCCAGCGTGGAGCCGAATCTGCAAAACATACCGGTTCGCATGGAGGAAGGCAGGCGTATCAGGAAGGCGTTTGTGCCGGGGTTTGAAAATTGGGTTTTGCTTTCAGCCGATTATTCCCAGATAGACCTGCGGGCACTGGCTCATATGAGCGGGGATGAAAACCTCATAGAAACATTTCGTAAAGGCATCGATATTCACCAACGGACCGCTTCCGAAATATTTAAAGTTCCTTTGGACCAAGTCACGCCCGATCTGCGACGCAAGGCCAAAGCGGTCAACTTCGGGATAGTTTACGGCATAAGTGATTTTGGTTTGGCAAGAGGAACGGGAGTGACAAGAGAAGAGGCCAAGGCCTACATAGAAAGGTATTTGGACAGTTATCCCGGAGTGCGCAGGTACATGCAGGAGGTTGTGGTTCAAGGGCGAGAAAAGGGCTATGTGTCAACCGTCTTGGGGCGGCGAAGGTATCTGCCTGACCTTCTAAGCAGCAACCGGACAGTGAGGGCTATGGCAGAGAGGATGGCCCTCAATGCTCCTATTCAGGGAACATCGGCTGATATAATCAAGTTGGCTATGTTGTCCGTAGATAAAGAGCTACGGGAGCGAGGGCTGAGGGCTAAGATGCTGTTGCAGGTTCACGATGATTTGGTGTTGGAAGTTCCTTTGGATGAACTCGAGGAAGTGGCTTTGTTGGTGAAGAACTGCATGGAGAACGCTTTTGAACTCAAGGTTCCGTTGGAAGTCGAAGTGAAAGTGGGTGCCAACTGGTACGATATGAAACGGTGGGAAGCTGGAAATGCCTGAATTGCCCGAGGTGGAGACTATTAGAAGGTCGCTTGTACGCCTGGCCGGCAGGAGAATCACCGGCTTGACGATTCTGAGAACGGATATTGTCAAGAAAAATGACCTGAGTATTGAGCACATAACGGGGTCCAGAATTGCGGAGGTGAGGCGCCGGGGCAAGTACCTGGTTATGGACTTAGGAGCGGAGCAGTACCTGGTGGTGCACTTTGGGATGACAGGACGCTTGCTGCTTGTTGCCAGGGAGGAGCCCATAGCCTTGCACACCCACGCGGTTATTGACTTGGAGGGCGGATGCAACCTGCGTTATCAGGACCCGAGACGCTTCGGGGGCTTAAGTTTCGTAAGAGACATCGAGAAGTTTTTTTCTTTTTTGGGGCCAGAACCTTTGGATCCGTCTTTTGGGGTGCGGGAATTTGCAATCAGGATGCAAAGGGGAACTCGGCAGATCAAAGCAGCTCTTTTGGACCAGAGGGTTGTGGCCGGCATAGGCAACATTTATGCCGACGAGATACTGTTTGCCGCGGCTCTTCATCCCGCCCGCAGGGTCTGCGAGCTGACAGAGGATGAGGTCGTCCGGTTACACGGGGCGATAAAACAGGTCATTGCCCGCGCGGTTGAATACCGGGGCACCACTTTTCGCGATTACCGGGACGGCCTGAACCGCCCCGGTCAATTCCAAAGCCGGCTTTCTGTTTACGGCCGGGCGGGAGAGCCGTGCCCTAGATGCGGCGAGCCTGTGCAAAGGATTGTGCTTGCCGGGCGCAGCACTTACCACTGTGCTACGTGTCAGAGCTGATGCCCCAAGAGCTTGCTACTTTAGGACATGCACCTGTTCATGTTCCTATCCATATAGTAACTGTAGCTGTTAAGGTTTTGCTGGATATGATAAGGAGCGTGAACAGGTATGGAATGGGTGACCATGGGAGCGTTTGCTCTGGCGGTTAGTTTAGACGGGTTTGGGGTTGGAGCGGCTTACGGGCTGAGGAATATAGCCATTCCATGGCTTTCCTTGACGGTAATATGTTTGGTGTCGATGATAGTGGTTGCCTTTTCCATGATCTTGGGGAAGGGGATAGCTCTATATCTGAGTCCTCACGTTGCGGACTTTGTCGGAGCATTCGTTCTCGCGGTCATGGGGCTTGGAATCATCGTTGGAGCTATGATACCTCCGCCACACGAGACTGCATCAAATGATTGCACGGTTTTTTCATTCAAGCTTCGCCCTTTCGGTATTATCGTGCAGATTATGAGAGAACCAGGGCATGCCGATTTCGATGCATCAGGGGAAATAAGCGGAAAAGAAGCGTGTTTTCTGGGGATGGCTTTGGCTATGGATGTCATGGCCGCCGGTCTTGGAATGGCCATGACTGGCTATAACATCGCTATCACAACTGTTATGGTAGGTTTAGCCAAGTTCTTGATGATAAGGGCAGGATTGAATCTGGGCAAAACTGTTGCCGACGGGTTTTTGAGGAAATCGGCAACAATAACCGCCGGAGTCATTCTTTTGGTCTTAGGACTGTGGCAATTGGTCTAAGAAAGAGTGGTGAAAATGAGGGTTATCGGGCTTACTGGCGGCATTGCTTCCGGCAAGAGCACGGTGTCTTACGTTCTGAAGAGTCTAGGTGCGGTCATTATCGATGCGGATCAGGTGGCCCGTAAAGTAGTGGAACCCGGACAACCGGCATGGCAAGATATCGTAAAGGAGTTCGGGCACGAGATCCTCAACGAAGATATGAGCATCAATCGTGAAGCCTTGGGGCGCCTGGTCTTCAAGGATCAGAAATTACTGGAAAAGCTTAACCGCATAACTCACCCCCGGGTTATCGAGTATTTCGAGCAGGAGCTGGCGCGGCTGGCGAAGGAGCGGCCTGATTCTGTGGTGGTGCTGGATGTGCCTCTTCTTTTCGAGTCGGGGATGGACCGCCTGGCGGACGAGATATGGGTAGTGTGGGCGGACGAACCGGTCCAACTGGAGCGGTTGATGGAAAGAGAAGGTTTTACTTCAGAGGAAGCGTGGCAGCGGATAAGGGCACAAATGCCTCTTACGGAGAAGGCAAGGAGGGCTGACAAGATCATCGACAATTCCGGAACGCTCGAAGAAACTGTCGAGCAGATCACTAAGTTTTTCCACGAAATAACGGCAACAAACGACGATAAGATGAGAAAAAAGAAAGGACAGTGATCAGGTGCAGAAAGCACAGACTGCGACCAGCCGGCAGGTCATCCTCAGCCTGTGGCTAGTAATGTTGCTTTTGATGCTCGTGGTCTTGACGTTTCCACGGTGGGTTACTTTTTTTTATCCTCTGCCCCATAAGGAACATGTGATAAACTATGCCGCGGAGTTTGAAATCGATCCGTACCTGGTATTTGCGATTATCAAGACCGAAAGCAAGTTTCAAGCTGAGGCCCGATCGCCCAAAGGGGCGCGGGGACTGATGCAGATAATGCCTGAAACTGCTCGCTTTATTGCTACACAAATGAATCGCCCCGATTTCCAAGAGGAGCAACTTGATGATCCGCAGGTTAACATCGAAATGGGATGCTGGTACATCGCGTCCTTGATAAGGGAATTAGGGGGGCGTCTGCCGCCGGCAGTTGCGGCTTACAACGCGGGCCGCGGTAACGTGAGGAAGTGGTTGGTAGACGGAGTGTGGGATGGTCGCGAAGAGTCGGTCGATGATATCCCGTTTGCTGAGACCAGAAGGTATGTGAAATTGGTTTTAACCGATTACGAGATATACAGGATGGTATACCGGGACTGATAATTAAAATGCCGTATCGTGTCACGCGGGTTTGTCCTAGGAATATACCGTAACCCCCCGTAATATAAATGGGTTAAGACTGCGAAGGGGGTTATCGGGGTGTACATCTCGTGGCGGCGCCTTTCAGTGATTGGTGCACTGCTCGGTCTTTTCTTGCTTCTGTGTTGGACATACTGGTCACAGGGCATCTATACCGTAAGCCTAGAGTCCAGGCCGTTTGCTGCAGGCATTGTGGGGACGGTCAGGAATCTGCACCCGGCCCTGGTGTCGGGTCGTCCGGAAAAGCTCATTGCATCGAGCATGTACGAAGGCCTGGTTAGATACGACGAGGGCACCGCCTCTGTAAGGCCAAATTTGGCGCAGGACTGGAAGGTTTCTGCGGATGGCAAGGAGATTACCATCACTCTCAAGGAAAGAGTGCGTTTCCATAACGGAAAGCTTCTTCAGGCCGGGGATGTAAAACGTTGTTGGGAATCGTCTTTTGACAAATCTGGGTGGGAAAGAAAATGGTTATTCCTTCCTATAGCGGGGGCAAGAGACAAACTGAATGGGAAAGCTAAAGAACTGGTAGGGGTCAAAGCGGTGGACAGCCGCACGCTGCACATCGTGCTTGACGAACCGAATGCGGCCTTTGTTTCATCTCTTACCAATCCGGTTTTCTGGGTATGGGACGCAGACGACGGGGGACAGGTTCCGGCGGGGACAGGTCCTTTCAGATGTCGGGAAGTTCTTCCTACGAAGGTAACAGTTTCGAGGTATGATCACTACCACAGGGGTAGGGCTAACCTTTCGGAAATACAGTTTCTTAGTTACGCCAGTGCGGAGAAGGCCTGGACCGACTATACGGCAGGGAAACTGGACTACCTTGATGAGGTGCCCTTGACTAAAGTTAAAGAAGTGCGAGCCGGCGATTATTACCGGGGGCTGTGGGTTGTAAAACCGGTTCAGGCTCTATACGCACTGGGATTTAATCTGAACCGGGAACCGTTTTGTGATAATTACTGTTTGCGGAGGGCTTTAAACTACGCCGTAGACCGTCAAACCATCATTGACAACATAAACGGTGGGTTGGGAATACCGCTCAAGCGGGCGTGCCCCAAGGGGCTTGCCGGGTACGAGCGACAGGCGGCAGGCTACGATTATGATCCCGAACGGGCAAGGCAATTGCTGGAAGAAGCCGGGTATCCGGAGGGGCAGGGACTGCCGGTATTATCTTTGGTTTTCAATGAGAATGCAGGGCACCGCAGGGTTGCAGAGGCAGTAGCCGCTCAATTGGCCAATGTGGGGGTCAGCGTCAAACTGCAAGGGATTAGCTGGGAAGAGTATGTCAAGGGTTTGGTCAACGCCTCCTACGGATTCTTCCGTTTCGGATGGGAAGCCGATTACCCCGACGTCGATGCCATTATGTATCCCTTGTACCACAGCAAAAGCAGCGGGAGTGGCAATTTCACAGGCTACGCCAATTTCCAGGCCGACAGAGTACTGGACGCCGCCCGGGCAGAAGCTATCAGTAGCCGAGAACGTCTTAACCTCCTGAAAAGGGCCGAGGATATTGTCGTGGACGATGCGCCGATGCTGTGGCTCTATCAGCGGGAGGCTTTTAAGATGATAGGAAAAGAGGTTCGGGGTTTCAAACTGGACACTATGGAGATGGTAGATTGGCTGAGCCTGGAACTCGAAACAGCC
>CAYONS010000014.1:28795-34182 GCA_964405385.1 uncultured Syntrophothermus sp. | reverse complement strand
GGTCGCTGCCAGGATCTAATTTCCAAACCCAGCTTTAGGCTGGGTTTTTCGATTTTTATATTTGGCAGGGTAGCGGTGATGTGGGAGGCTCTCTCACCTTTTGGTGGCAGGATTGATATAATTAGCACAAAAGAGGAAAGAGGGCCCAAAGTGAAGAAAATTACGACATTATGACTAATGTTTGGGAGTGTTCAGATGGAAACCCGGAGAGGAGAATTGGGCGTTGCGGTAGTAGGCGGAGGGCAGGGGTGCCTGGAACTCATTCAACTGTTCCATCATTTTAAGTTCGAGGATTTCAAAGCCAGGATTATTGGGGTAGCAGACCTGTGCCCGGATGCTCCGGGAATGGTCTATGCGAGGTCACAGGGATTGATGACCACAACTGCCTACGAGGACTTCTATTCGAACCCGGAAGTGAATGTGATCATCGAATTAACTGGAGAGGAGGAAGTCTTAAGAAGGATATACGAGACAAAACCGCCGCACATTAAGGTGATTGACCATGTGGGAGCTCGTCTCTTCTGGGATTTGATGAAGTTGCGGACTGAACAGCTGTCGCGCAATATACTAGAGTCGACTCGCGATGCTTATCTTCTCGTGGATTCACGCGGACGCTTGATCCATTTTAACCGAGCGGCGGAGCGCATGTTGGAACCCTGTGGAAACCTTAAGGTAGGCAGTGAGCTTTCGGACCTGGTCCGGGCTGTTTTTGGGGAAAAAGGGGTTGAATTTCTAAGGTCCGGAGCAGAAGGCATAAGCCTCATGACCGGATTTGCCTCCACTGGCCGAGAGTTTGCGGCGGAAGTGTCCGTTTTCCCGACGGAGATAGAAGAGGAAGAATGCCTGGTTATCGCGCTTCGCGACGTGAGTGAGAGGTTACAAGCTCAGCAGGAAATCGAGCGATTGCACCGTTACGAAGAGGTCTTTAGTAAGGCTGCTGCATGTTTCGCGTTATCAAAGAATATAGGCGATTCTATAAACACGGTTTTGACATTGCTGAGCGAATGTTTTGGCGACTGCAGAGTCGGCCTGTGGAAGACCGATAACCAAAAAAGACGGTTAGTTTTGAGCTTTGCTTGTCCGGTTCAAGGGCGTTTTTACAGCGAAGAAGCTGCGAACACCCTGACCGAGAAGGAATCACCCGACGTGTGGAGCAAACTGACTGCAGGGGAAATCTTAAGAATATCCAATACAGGAAAAATCGACATGTCTGGTTTTGGTTATTGGCAGGCGCGCGGTACCCTGTCTCTGCTGGGGGTACCCGTAATGGGAGATGGAGAACAGTGGGGGGTACTGCTGGTAGAAAGCACGCGACTGAGGGAGTGGACGGATGGAGAACAGGAGCTGCTGTCGGCCGTAGCGAACATAATAGAGGGGGCGCTGCAGCGGGAACAGGCGCAGGTGGCCCTCCGGGAATCGGAAGCACTTTACCAAGCCATGGTGGACAAGTCGTTGACCGGGATTTACATAATACAAGACGGGGTTTTTCTGTATGTGAACAGGCGTATGGCCGAGATTTTCGGCTATACGGAAGAAGAGTTATTGAACAGGAACCCCTTGGATGTGATAGTCTACCCCGGGGACAGATGGCTGGTGCATAAACAGCTTGAGGCTCGTCTATTGGGAGAAGTTCCCAGTGTGCATTACGTTTTTCGCGGGGTTACCAAAGAAGGAAAGGTGATTTGGCTTGAGTGTATGGGGGCTGCCTTGACAGTAAGAGGGCGCCCTGCTATTATCGGGAATCTGATGGATATAACCGAAAGGGTTCAAAACGAAGAGCAGCGGAACAGGATGTTCGATGCCATTACCATGCTGGCAGTAGGTATGGTGGAACAGAGAGACCCCTATACCGCCGGTCACCAGCGGCGGGTGGCCGCCATTGCCACTGCTATAGGAAAAGAAATGGGCTTGCCCGAGGAAAGGATCGAGGGATTGAGGCTTGCGGCGCTCTTACATGATATCGGGAAGTTTGCCATACCCATCGAGATACTCACCAAACCTGGGAAGCTTCGGCCCTCGGAGTTTGAATTCATCAAGCTGCACAGCCAGCTGGGAGCAGAAATACTGTCCGAAGTACCTTTTCCCTGGGATATATCGACTGTGGTAACTCAACATCATGAAAGGCTTGATGGATCCGGATACCCGTACGGACTCAGAGGTGAAGACATATGCCTGGAAGCCAGGATCATTGCGGTAGCCGACGTGGTGGAGGCCATGTCATCTCACCGGCCTTACCGCCCTTCACTGGGGTTGAAGGCGGCATTGGAAGAAGTTAAGAATAATGCGGGCAGACTCTATGACCCGGACGTCGTAAGAGCTTTGCTCAAAGTAGCTGACGTCATCCAATTGCAGTAGCGAAAGCCCGGGGTAGGCTCCGGGCTTTCGCTTTTCAGGCACGAATCTTGTTTCGTGTGTTGAGTTGAGAAAAAAGCAGGTCCGCAATTCCGGTACTTCCGGTCATAGCCATCTGGCGAGCGAATTCTTCATCCAACATAGATTCGAAAACCTCGCCCCCGAAACCTTTATCTATTAGCCCGCCTTTCGGAACAGTAGAGCGCATGGCCCTTATCATCTGGTATAGGAAAACGCTTTCTAATTCTTGACAGGCTTTCTTCAATTCCGTTTCGTCCTTTGTCAGGTCTTGATGCCTGTTTTGTTTATTATTCAGTGCGTATTGAAATCGGCTCGTATGATGCCTTGGTTTGGTATTTGGCGCAGAACTCGGGAAGCCGGAGATTACAACACTATTGACTCCGTTCATTTCTCACTCTATCCCCCTGATCATCCACATCCACCAGGACCGAATAGACCCGATCTAAATAACGCGATACATCAGTGTTCACCAGTAAATATTATTGATTGTGTTCCTGTGGCTCATGTTACCGCCGGAGATTGGCAGCCATGCCCAGCATTTCATCGGCAGATTGGATAACCTTAGAGTTGATTTCATAGGCCCGCTGAGCAGCTATCAGATTCACCATCTCTTCTACGATCTGAACGTTAGCTGCTTCCAAGTAACCGGTCTGAAGTGAAACCGTTGTGTCTGCTTCCGGGTCCCAATCTACTGCTTCCCCGGAGCTGGCTGTGGGACGGTAGAGATTGCCGCCTGTCTTCTCCAGTCCTGCGGGATTCATGAATTTAGCCAGTTCTATCTGTCCTGCTTCAACCGGTTCATCTTGTCCCGGAATTTTATAAGTCACGGTGCCGTCTGGGGCTATAGTGATATCGTAACCTTCGGGGTCAATCGTATCTACTCCGACCACGTAATAACCGTCGGTAGTAACCAGGTTACCTTCGGCATCCAGTTTAAACGAGCCGTCCCTTGTGTATAGGTATTCCTCGTTAGTCGGAGATTGCACCCGGAAAAATGCTTGCCCTTGAATGGCTACATCAAGGGGATTATCAGTGGGGATAAGGTTGCCCTGAGAAAAAATGACTTGAGTGGCACTCGGTTTGACGCCGAGACCGACCCAGAGCCCGGAGGGCTGAACGGTGGTGTCATTTACCACCGGCTGCCTGATCATCTGATAAATAAGATCCTGAAACTCGACTCGCGACTTCTTGTAGCCCGTGGTATTGACGTTTGCGATGTTGTGAGCGATGTTATCAACATTGAGCTGTTGGGCGTACATCCCGGTACTGGATGTGTAGAGAGCTCTTAGCACCATCACAACCCCCAGTGCAATTTATTTGCCAACGGAAACAAGGTAGTGATTAAAAAAACGGGTATTTTCTTGTTGAATCGAAGGGTGTTGATCCACTCCTAATTATATATCGTTAATTAGGGCCCGTGCCTTTATGGTCATTAGTGAGGAATAGGCATTGGCGTTGTCAGGCGGAAGTGCTATATTCGAATCCAGGTAAACTAATTAGATGTCAAGAGTATACTTGCCATTGGAGCGGGTTACTCGGTGAATGTACTGACGGACGAGGAAAGCTGGAGGGAAGAGCACATGAAAAAGCGCGTTCTTTTACTGGTCACGGTGATGATCTTAGTAGCAGCCGGATTTTACGGATACGAGCGCTATTGGCCATCGCCGCAAAGCGGCGAACTTCAGGCTTCGGGGACAATCGAGGCAACGACTGTCGAGCTTACGGCAAAAGTAGCAGGAGTCATCGCATATCTGACGGTCAGAGAAGGAGACAGAGTAGATAAAGGTCAACTGGTGGAAGAGCTATCGCGAAACGACCTCATCGCCCAGAGGGAAAGAGACGCTCTCAGTGTGTTAAAAGCGAAGGCGCAGCTTTCGGACCTGGTGTCGGGAGCTAGAAAAGAGGAAATAGCCGAGGCAGCGGCCAACGTGGAGATTGTGAAAGCCAGCCTCAAGCAGGCTCAGGAAGACCTTGCCAAACGCGAAGAACTGTTCCAGGCCGGCGCCATTGCCGAAAGCGAGCTGGAAAAATTTCGGACGGCTGAGGTCATTGAACGAAAGAAACTGGAGGCCGCCGAGGCCCGCTTGAGGCTGTTACAGGCCGGATCGAGACCGGAGCAGATTACCCAGGCCGAGTTGGAAGTCAAACGATGTGAGGCTGTCTTGCAGGCTACGGAGGCGATGATCCAGGATCTAAAGATAATTTCGCCCATCAAAGGCGTGGTCCTAAGCCGGAATTATGAACCGGGAGAATACGTTGCTATGGGGGCTTCTTTGGCCACAATAGCCGATCTGGACGATTTATGGATAAAGGTATATATTCCGACGGATGATCTTCCCTTGGTTCGTTTGGGGCAAAAGGCAAAAGTCACAGTAAGCGGCAGCCCGGAGGCTTTCACGGGCACAGTGACCTACATCGCTTCACGGGGGGAGTACACTCCGAAGATGATACAGACCAAGAAGGAGAGAACTAACGTGGTTTTTGCGGTAAAGGTCAGTGTGCAGAACAGGGATGGCATATTGAAGCCGGGAATGCCGGCGGATGTTGTCTTCGTAGCGGAGGACGAAAAAGGTGATTAGGGTAGAAAACCTCTGCAAGAAGTTTGGAGATGCTTTGGCTCTCGACGGTGTCAGCTTATGGGTGAAGGAAAAGGACTTGTTCGGATTGGTGGGGCCGGATGGGGCCGGTAAGACTACTCTGATGCGGGTTGTCTGTGGTTTGTTACGACCTGACTCCGGACATGTATATCTGATGAACAACAGCATAGAAAGCATGGAATCGGTCCGAAACCAAATCGGGTATATGCCTCAGCGGTTCAGCCTTTACCCGAGGCTTACGGTAATGGAAAACATTGATTTTTTCGGGGCCATGTATAGGCTTCCGCGAAAGGTTGTGCGCGACCGGGCTCGAGAGATACTGGGCATCACGGGCTTGGAAGGGTTTGAAGAAAGGTTTGCCGAGAATTTGTCCGGAGGCATGAAGCAAAAACTGGCTTTGGCGTGTGCTTTGGTTAC
>CAYONS010000014.1:0-28695 GCA_964405385.1 uncultured Syntrophothermus sp. | reverse complement strand
ACGAGAGATCCTCAATTCTTTAAGAGTATGGACGGCATCATCGATTGCTCCTTTTTCGGAGACAAGTTCCATCTGGCGGTTGACGACATTGATAGGAGTATATCCAAAATCACAGAGTGGACTGAGAAAAAAGGAGAGAAGATAAAGTCGGTTAGGGGAATCAGGCCTTCCATGGAGGATGTGTTCGTGGAGTTTGCGGAAAAAGGAGCAGGTCAGTAGTGTTGGCGGTTACCACGAAGAATTTGACTAAGATGTTTGGGGACTTCGAGGCGGTATCTGACGTAAATCTCGAAATCAGGTCTGGCGAAATATTCGGGTTACTGGGACCCAACGGGGCCGGCAAATCTACTCTGATAAGAATGCTGACCGGCATTTTGGAGCCGACTCGCGGGTCGGGAACGGTACTGGGATATGACCTTGTCCGCGAGACGGAGTCAATAAAAGCCAATCTCGGATACATGTCTCAGAAGTTCAGTTTGTACGAGAATTTGACAGTCATGGAGAACCTCAGCTTTTACGCAGGGATTTACGGGATAAATCGATACGTAAGAACAGAACGTATTCGAGAGACTCTGAGTTTGGTCGGGCTTAAAGACCGGGAGCGGCAGTTGGCAGGAGGGCTGGAACTCGGGGCCAAACAGCGCCTGGCTCTGGGGTGTGCCCTGATAAGCCGACCTCGCATTCTTTTTCTAGATGAACCCACGAGCGGAGTCAGTCCTACCGCACGCCGCAGCTTTTTTGATATTATCCAGAATCTTGTTCGCGAAGGCACAACTGTAATACTGACGACCCATTTCATGGATGAGGCGGAGCGTTGCGACAGGGTTGGTTTCATGTTGGACGGAAGGCTCATCGCTGCGGATTCACCGGATGCGCTCAAGACGAAAGTCTTGCCCGGGACCTTAGTAGAGCTAGAAGTAACGGACGCCATAGAGCAGGCTGATAAGTTTCTAGGTCTGCCGTATGTCCTGGATTGTTCGGTACATGGTACGGTGTTGCATCTTCTTTTACCTGATGAAGAAGGGCTCGAGTGGATAAAGAACACTTGGAACGGGCGGGCTTGCAGGATTATTCCCACTTTGGAGGACGTCTTCATGTACCTGGTGCGTAACCGCCACGTGAGGAGGGAGAAGGTTGAGCCGCATAGGAGCCGTACTCTATAAGGAGTTTCTTGAGATAAAAAGAGATCGCATGACATTAGCTCTGGTTTTTATGATTCCTTTGATTCAACTCTTGCTGTTTGGGTATGCTATTCAGACCGAGGTGCGCCATATTCCTACGGTCGTGTTTGACCAATCGTTGTCCTTTGAGAGCCGTGATTTTCTTCAATCGTTTGTGGCTTCCGGGTATTTCGATGTTGTGAAAGATGCGTCGGATTATGAAGAAGTTACCCGGGCCATCGATAGCGGAGAAGCCCAGGTCGGCATTATTTTTCCTCCCGATTTTACCCGTTGTCTCAAACGGGGGGCATCAGGCACAGTGCAGGTTATTGTCGACGCCAGCGATAACATGGTTGCCAACCAGGCGGTGGCAATAGCGAACGCCATCGGCCTTCTCAAATCACAACAGGTGCTGGTGCAAAAGGTTAAGATCAGCAGCCCCCCTTATGACGTACGGGTGCGGCCCTGGTATAATCCCGACGGAATTACTGCATACTATATGGTTCCAGCGATACTAGGCATTGTGGTTACCCTTACTATGGTTATCCTTACCGCAGTTGCCATAGTGAGGGAGCGGGAAAGAGGGACTTTGGAGCAGCTCATGGTAACCCCTATAAGACCGTACGAACTGATGGTAGGCAAGATCCTACCGTATATCGTTCTCGGATACGTGCAGATCACCGTAGCCCTGCTTGTAGGGGTCTTGGTGTTCGGTGTTCCGATAAGGGGGAGCGTGCTTGAACTGTATTTTTTGACCCTTTTTTTCATTACAGCTTCATTGGGGTTGGGGCTCATGATTTCGAATCTGGCTCAGACCCAGATGCAGGCTTTTCAACTGGCTTTTTTTGTTATGCTACCTAGTATACTCCTTTCCGGCTTCATGTTTCCCCGAGCAGCAATGCCCAAGCTAATCTACTATCTGAGCGATGTCATACCCCTGACCTACTACCTTATAATCATCAGGGGGATCATCCTAAAAGGAATCGGTTTCGAGTATTTGAAAGGACAAGTTGTGTGTCTTTTGGTTTTTTCTCTGGTGTTCTTGGTAGTGAGCGTATTGAGGTTTAAAAAGAGGATTGCCTGAAAGTGTCGAATGTCACTTTGTGCTTAAAGTGCAGGCTTGGACGCCTTTATTTTATAAAGAATCTGTGTTAATCAGTGCCCATCTGCCCGGCACTCAGCTCTGGTTCAGCGCCGCAGTGGAGGTACAACTTCCTGGAAAGTCTAGACTAACATGCGTTAACCGAAAATCCGGGCTGAGTGCCGGGTCTGTGTACATCTGTGGCCGGCTTTCGGGGCAGATTAGATCCAGGCACATCGGCCGAGCTGCAACGTTGTAATGAGTTTTTGTATGTTTTCGTAAAGGAAGGAGCAGTACGATGCCGGGTATTTCACAGTCTCATCTGGTTCCACCGGCAGGCACAAAACGAGAATGGCTTTTGACCAACGGTATAGGGGGCTTCGCTTCGTCTAGCGTATCTGGCATCAACACGAGGAAGTACCACGGCCTGCTCGTTGCCTCGATGAACCCGCCGGTAAACCGGCGGTTGTTTCTGGCAAAGGTTGAAGAAGAAGTTAGTATTGAAGACAGAAAATACAGCCTATTTTGCAGTAGAACCCTAGGTGGATATTCTGGGTATGGCTTCGAGTTTCTCCATGAATTTCGTCGATTCCCTTTTCCCACGTACGTCTACCGGCTTGACAGTGTTTTTCTTGAGAAGGAAATCATGATGGTCCGTGGGGAAAACACCGTGCTGATCATGTACCGCGTCTTCAATCCCGATTGCTTGAATGTCCGCGTGCGTCTTTTTCCTTTGGTGACTAACCGCGACTATCACTGGACCCTACGGAAGAATGACTGGCCGTTCATTACCGTTGTACGAGAAAAAACGGCTGAGGTTGGGGCTTATCCAGGGGCTACGAAACTGTATTTGGGTGTCGATCGCGGGCTGGTAAGTGAGGCGGGCTTCTGGTACTATGATGTGTTTTACGAGATGGAAGCTGAACGGGGACTGGATGCGGTCGAAGACTTGTTCTGCCCTGTCGAGTTGGAAGTAGAGGGCAAGAACAGTTTTTCGTGGACATTTAGGGCTTCAACCGAAAAGCCGGGTATCGATTGGACATCTATAACGGCTTGCAGAAACAAGGAGCGAGAAAGGCAAAAGGAAATGGACCGGGCGTTGCCCCGTGACGATTACCACCTGAGGATGCTGGCTCGGGCAGCAGATGATTTTATTGTCGAACGGAGGGAAACGGGAAGAAAAACCATAATTGCCGGTTACCCATGGTTCACGGATTGGGGCAGGGATGCCATGATCGCGTTGCCGGGGCTAACTCTGGTCACGGGACGTTTCGATGATGCCCGGGAGGTAATTGAGGGTTTTGCCCAATATGTTCAAGAAGGATTGGTTCCTAATTGTTTCTCGGATGATTCGGGTTGCCCCCATTACAATACGGTAGATGCATCACTGTGGTTTTTTTGGGCTTTGTACAAGTACCTTGAGTATACGGGAGATTGGGAATTTGCGAACGGGATGTACCCTTACCTCTGGGAGATAGCTTCTTTCTACTGCCAGGGTACCAGATATGGGATAGGGATGGATGAAGATGGACTAATAAACCAAGGGGAGAAAACTTTAGCTCTGACTTGGATGGATGCCCGGGTAGCAGGACAGCCGGTGACTCCGCGAATAGGGAAACCAGTGGAAGTTAACGCTCTTTGGCATTTTGCCTTGAGGTTTTTGGCTTGCTTGACGTATCGTTTCAAAGGACCAAGAGCTGAAAAAGAATGGAAAGACTTGGCCGACTTAGTCAGGGCGTCTTTTATCAGGGAGTTTTGGTTTGCCGAAGGCGGGTATCTCTGTGATGTCGTGGACAATACAGGCAGGGATGCTTCGCTCAGGTGCAATCAGGTGATAGCGGTCAGTCTTCCTGGGGCTTTGCTGAGTTTGGAACAAGAAAAGAGCATAATCAGGAAGGTGTGGACGGAGCTATATACTCCCTACGGCCTGAGGAGTTTATCTCCCGAGAACGAAGGTTACAAGGGCATTTATCAAGGTAGCGAACACGAGCGCGACCAGGCTTATCACCAGGGAACGGTTTGGGTATGGCCTTGGGGACATTTTGTAACAGGGGTAAGCAGGGTGTACGCAGAGTGGAGCGGACGTTCAAAGCTGATAAGGAATATGGTAGCACCTTTGCTTGCCCATCTGGACGAGGCCTGCATTGGGAACGTGTCTGAAATCTTCGACGGAGATTTTCCCCATTCTCCCAAGGGTTGCTTTGCCCAAGCCTGGTCGGTGGCTGAGGTGCTTCGAGTATACGCGGAAGAGGTGCTGGGACTCAAAGGAGTGGACAAAATAAATATCCAAAGCTAAAAGAAATTAAGAATTGCACTGCTTGCAAAAAAGGGGTAGAATGGCAGGTGAAAGTCAGGACAGGCCGCGGGCGTCGGAAGTGAACGCCTGTTGTCGATAAAAGGGAGGTGTATCGAACGGTGTTTGGCTTGATCGGGAATGTCGGGCCGTGGGAATTGATATTGATACTCACCATAGCCCTGATTATTTTCGGACCGGGGAAACTGCCTGAGGCCGGTAAAGCCATCGGCCGGGCTATGAACGAGTTTAAGAAGGCTTCCACAGGAATACAAAATGAAATAAGGGAAGCTGTATCCCTGGAGGAAAAAGATAGCAAGGAGAAGAGCAGTTCTAGTTCAACTTAGGGCGTGCCTGAGTTTAAGTCCGCTCTGTGTGGCGACATTACAGCCGGTCTTTAGAATCGTGTATGTTATTTGAATAAGGAATCCAACTCTTATCGAGAGAGGTGGAGGGACGGGCCCTATGAAACCCGGCAACCGCCTTGGTTGATCAAGGTACGGTGCCAATTCCTGCAGGATGCGATTCCTGGGAGATAAGAGGAGGCAGGATCAGTTACGAGTTCGTGTGCCTCTTCCTGGGAAGAGGCTTTTTTATGTTTTGAGACAAGGAGTGAAAGGCTTGAAAGACATCCTTGCATCTTGGTTGAGGAAGAGAATAGTAATACTCGACGGGGCCATGGGCACTATGCTCCAAGAAAGGGGCTTAAGACCGGGAGAGTGTCCGGAATTGTTTGGGTTGGAACATCCGGAAGTGTTGGAGGAGATACACGGTCTGTATGTGGAAGCGGGTGCTGATATAATCCAGACCAACACTTTTGGCGCTAACCGCTTCAAACTTGCAGAATACGGACTGCAGGACCGGGTGGCCGAGGTAAACAAGGCAGCGGTGAGAGTTGCAAAGAAGGTGGCAGGCTCAAAGGCTCTGGTGGCTATCGACATCGGTCCTACCGGCCGTTTGCTTAGACCCGCGGGAGATGCTACCTTCGACGAACTCTATGAAGCCTTTCGCGAGCAGGTGCTAGCAGGTGCCGAGGCCGGAGCCGATGTGGTTTCGATTGAGACCATGACCGATTTAGGTGAACTTCGTGCAGCCGTGATCGCGGCCCGAGAAAATACAGACTTGCCGATCTTGGCTCATTTAACATTTGAACCCAACAAGAGAACCTTAATGGGTACTACTCCGGGCGGAGCAGCCTTGGCTCTCGAGGCATTGGGTGTTACTGCATTAGGCGCCAATTGTTCGGGAGGACCGGAGGAACTACTTGGCGTTATCGAAGAGATGGCCCGTGTTACCCAAGCTTTTCTATCAGTTGAGCCCAACGCTGGTTTGCCCAGATTGGAAGGGGAAAAGGTAATTTTCCCGGAAAGTCCGGAAAGCATGGCTAGGCATGCCCTTCGCCTGCGGGAAGGTGGCGCCAATATAATCGGCGGTTGCTGTGGAACTACTCCGGCTCACATAAGAGCCATGGCCGAGGCTCTGCGCGGCCTTTGTCCCGTACCCAAGGAATCAAAGAAGATTCGAGCGCTGGTTTCGCGTACCAGGTACGTGATCATAGCAAAAGATGCTCCTATTAACTTTATCGGCGAGCGCATAAACCCAACTGCACGCAAAAAGTTAGGTCAGGACATCGCGCAGGGCAGCATGGCTATGGTGGCGGAAGAGGCGCGAAAACAGGTAGAGGCTGGGGCCTCTATCATAGACGTGAACGTTGGTGTTCCTGGTATAGACGAGTCCTGGGCCATGGAACGGGCGGTAAGTGCGGTGCAAAACGCCGTAGATGTGCCGGTGTCTATAGACTCGGCCAATCCCGAGGCCATAGAGGCCGGTCTGAAAGCCTTTGTAGGACGACCTCTCATCAATTCGACGACCGGGGAGCAGAAGGTGTTAGACCGCATCTTACCCTTAGCCAAGAAATACGGAGCAGCGGTGCTGGGGCTATGTTTGGATGAAAAGGGGATACCGTCGCCAGCCAGGGAGAGGTTCGAAATAGCAGTGCGAATATTGGAGCAAGCTCGCTTATATGGTTTGCGCGAAGAGGACGTATATATAGATTGTCTGGTAAAGACCGCAGGGGCAGAGCAAGCTCAAGTCATGGAAACAATCGAGTGCGTGCGGATGGTCGGTGAGAGACTGGGGCTGGGGACAGTTTTGGGAATAAGCAATGTGTCGCACGGACTTCCGGCTCGAGACATCCTCAATGCCACTTATTTGGCTATGGCTCTGGCCAACGGACTTGATTTACCGATAATTAATCCTTTTGACCCGCGGATCCGGGAGGTTGTTTTGGCAGCTGGAGTGCTCCTCAACCGTGATGTCTCCGCTCAGAAGTTTGTCAGCGAGTTCAAAGACAAGGTTGCCAGGGCAGAGGAGAAGGCAGGGCCTAAATCCTGGATATGTGAGCGGTGCAACATACCTTCGCTCCTGACGGAAAAGGGCCTGGGCCATGTCCTGGAAAGCGGGCAGGCTCAGAGGTCGCCTTCTTTTAAAGAAACGGAGGAGAAGGGTGGGCCTGTGAAGGAGCCTGTGCTTGCGGAAATTGAGAACGCGGTTGTGAAAGGGGACGAGCTCTCGATAGCTGAATTGGTGCAAAAAGCCCTATCCAGCGGGATAGATGCATTGGAGATTGTTAACAAAGGCCTTGTACCAGGCATCGAAAAAGTGGGAGAACTTTACGAGAAACAGGAATACTTTTTGCCCCAGTTAATGCTTTCAGCAGAAACCATGAAGAAAGGATTTACAGAGGTCAAACCGTTTTTGGCGAAGGAGGCCGAAGAGGAAGTAGGCACGGTAATCATGGCGACTGTAGAAGGCGACATCCATGATATAGGCAAGAACATAGTGAGCTTGATGCTGGAGAACTACGGGTTCAAAGTGATAGATCTAGGCAAAGATGTCCCTTCTAGCCTCATCGTAGAAGAAGCTGTTAGAAACCGCGCGGACATTGTGGGGTTGAGCGCACTGATGACCACCACCATGCCTCGCATGGGTGAGGTGATAGAACAATTGCGGCAGGTAGGATTTACAGGCAGGGTGATGGTAGGAGGGGCAGTAGTAACCCAGGATTACGCTGAACGGATCGGAGCCGATGCTTACGCTCGTGACGCTCGGGAGGCAGTAGTGAAGGCGAGAGAACTTTGCAGCTCAAACGGAAGGGGAGGAGTTCATGGCAGTCAAAAAGACCTATGAAGAGATCAATGACAAAATACGTCGGGGAAAAGCGGTAGTGGTTACAGCCGAAGAGATGATAGGCATTGTGGAAGATAAGGGATACGCTCGGGCAGCGGAAGAAGTAGACGTAGTTACTACCGGTACTTTTGGTCCGATGTGTTCGTCAGGAGCTTTCTTGAACTTCGGCCATCCTAATCCCCGTATGAAAATGAAAAGGGTATGGCTGAACGGAGTAGAGGCGTATACAGGAATTGCCGCGGTTGACGCTTACATTGGAGCAACGCAACTTCCGGAAAATGACCCCGAGAACAAGGTATACCCCGGCAAGTTCGTTTACGGAGGGGGACATGTAATCCAGGATCTGGTGGCCAGGAAACCGGTACGACTGGAAGCAGTGGCCTACGGAACCGATTGCTACCCTCGTAAGAAGATCGAAACGGTGATAACCCTTGATGAAATAAACGACGCGTTTCTTTTCAATCCTAGAAATGCTTACCAGAACTACAACTGCGCTGTGAACTTGGGTAATAAGACTATCTATACGTACATGGGAATCCTAAAGCCTAATTTGGGGAACGCTTCGTATTCCAGTGCTGGTCAGTTGAGCCCCTTGCTGAACGACCCGTATTACCGGACCATAGGTGTCGGCACCCGGATTTTCCTAGGGGGAGGCATAGGATACGTCGCTTGGCACGGAACTCAACATCACCCCAATGTCGCCCGAGGGGAAAATGGCGTTCCCTTGGGAGGGGCCGGAACTCTTGCTGTCATCGGCGACCTCAAACAGATGAGTTCCAAATGGTTGGTAGGAGCGAGTTTCATCGGATATGGAGCCAGTATGTACGTAGGGTTGGGTATTCCCATTCCCATCTTGGACGAAGAAATGGCCCGATTCACAGCGGTAAAGGATGAGGACATATTCTGCCCGGTGGTGGACTACAGCGAGGGATACCCGTACGGTAAACCGATCGACCTCGGGTACGTAAACTATAGGGATCTCAGGACCGGAAAAGTTACTATTAGGGGCAAAGAAGTTTCAACCACCCCGATGTCTAGCTATTCCCGCGCTCGCCAGATAGCCGAAATTTTGAAGGAATGGATAAAGAGCGGGCGGTTTGAATTGACCCAGCCGGTTGCGCCGTTGCCCTCTGCCGATGCTGACATCGTTTTTCACTCGCTGCCTGAGCGCAATGTGAACGGGTATAACGGATTGAAGTAAAGGAGGAAGAAGAAGGGTGATAAAGAACAGAGTGGTCTGCTTTTTTTCCGCCTCCCAGTCAGAACAGCCTATCATTTTTAGGCTGGTCAAAGATTATGATCTTATCATAAATATCTTAAAAGCTGACATTAATCCCCAGAAAGAGGGTTACTTGGTGGTCGAGCTAATGGGGACTAAAGAACAAATCGAACAAGGAGTCAACTACCTCAAAGACCTTGGGGTCAGGGTTGAACCTTTGAGCCAAACCGTGGTATGGCATGAAGAGATATGTATTCAGTGTGGAGCATGCGCTTCTTTCTGTCCGACCGGGGCTTTGGAGATTACTGACAGGGAAAAAATGGAGGTTTCGTTCGACAACAGCCGGTGCGTGGTGTGTGGCATGTGTTTAGATTGTTGCCCCACGCGAGCGGTAAAGCTGCATTTCGAAGTAGCTTAGTTTCGGGCCCTAATGTGGCCTAAAGTTTGACATATCAGATATAATTAAAACAACCGCATCGCAAGAACCCCCGTTAGGAGCGAGAGCAGTGACGATTGGCGACTACTCAGTAAGAAAGTATCGGACTTTTTTCCAGGCATCAGACCTCGTTTACTTTCAAGTAAAGGTCAAAGAGACGGATCTCGCTATAGGAGTAGACAGAGAGAGTTTCGATGATGGGCTGGTAGAACTGGTCGAAAAAACGGTTATCAAGGTTCGTGGGGATCTGGAGAGTTATATCGACTTATTCCCTGATTTCAGGGCTTCTTTGATTCCGGTCCCTGTTCTTCAGGGAGCCCCGCCTATAGCCGTAGTTATGACTAAGGCGGCTGCGATGGCTGGTGTCGGGCCTATGGCTGCTGTAGCCGGCGCAATTGCCCAAGAAGTGGGCCAACAGTTGGAACCCAGAGTACGGGAGGTTATAGTAGAAAACGGCGGGGATATATACTTGAGCGGGAGCCAGGACAGGATAATCGGGATTTTTGCCGCAGATTCACCGTTCAGTAATCGCATAGGTTTGAGAGTGTCGGGCGACGAAATGCCGCTCGGTGTGTGCACTTCTTCTGGAACGGTGGGACCGTCATTGAGCTTGGGGAGGGCCGATGCGGCAGTTATCAAGGCGAAAGATGCTGCCTTAGCAGATGCCGTAGCTACTGGAGCCGGAAACCTGGTACAGGAAGAAGATGATTTGATGAAGGCTATAGAATACGCGCAGTCTGTAAAAGGTGTACTCGGAATAATCGTTATTAAGAGAGATAAGCTGGCCGCCTGGGGGGAGATGGAAATACTACCTTTGTAAAATCAGGTTAGGCGGGGATGAGGGAGAAGGAGGAGTTGTTCTGGACAGCGAATTGGTAGTCAACCGGCTGACTGAGTGGCTTAAGTGCAAAGTGCAGGAAGCAGGGGCCCGAGGGGTTGTATTCGGCTTGAGCGGAGGCATCGATTCGGCCGTAGTCGGCGCGTTAGCCCGCAGAGCTTTTGGGGACAACATTTTGGGAATCATCATGCCGTGCAAGAGCAGCGTTCAAGATATCCTGGATGCCAAGTTGGTGGCAGATGAGCTGTCGATCCCTTGCATCATGGTGGAATTGGACGATGCCTACCAGTTATTGGTCGGTCAGTACGAAGCCTTTTTTAAGATAGAGAACGAAAATCGAGCGCGTCAGGTTAAAGGTAATATTAAGCCGCGTTTGCGAATGATAACCCTGTATTATTTTGCTCAGGCTTTGGGGTATCTGGTGGCGGGCACGAGTAACCGTGACGAGCTTGAGGTGGGATATTTTACGAAATACGGGGATGGGGGAGTTGATATTCTACCTATCGGAGGTCTGGTCAAGTCTCAGGTAAGGGAGTTAGCGCGCTTCTTGGGAGTGCCAGACCATATCATAAAGAAGGCTCCCTCAGCCGGTTTGTATGAGAATCAGACGGATGAAGCGGAAATGGGCATTACTTACGAAGATCTGGATCGCTACCTCCTGACTGGAGAAGGGAAGGAAGAAGTAGTGCAAAAGATTAAGACGATGCAGCGGTTGTCAGAGCACAAGCGAAAAATGCCTCCGATTGCTAATTTATAATTAATACACTATATCAACAAGGTGACAGAGGGAGGTCCGTGGATGGCAGGTCATTCCAAATGGGCAAATATTAAACACAAGAAGGCACGATCTGATGAACGGAAAGGGAAACTTTTCACCAAAATAGCCAAGGAGATTATCATTGCTGCCAGAGACGGCGGCGGAGATCCGGACAGCAATCCGCGGCTGAAGATGCTCATTCAAAAGGCCAAAGGGGTAAATATGCCCAGCGAGAATATACAGCGGGCCATAAAACGGGGCACTGGTGAGATTGAGGGTGGCAATATTGAAGAAATTACCTATGAAGGATATGGGCCGGGCGGAGTCGCTCTTATGCTGTCCATCGTTACCGACAACCGCAACCGCACCGCAGCCGATATAAGACACCTCTTTTCAAAACATGGAGGAAACCTGGGAGAAGCAGGTTGTGTTAGTTGGATGTTTCGGAAAAAAGGGCTTTTGACTTTGAATGCGGAAGAATTGGGGATGGATGCGGACGAGTTCATACTTACAGCCATCGAAGCAGGAGCTGAGGACGTGAGGGAGGATTCAGGCGTACTGGAGGTAATCACTTCCCCGGAGGATTTTAGCGAGGTAAAAGAACACCTGGAAAAGCAGGGCGTGAGATTCGACAACGCTCAGGTAGCCATGATACCGGAAACAATAGTAGATGTGACTGACCTCGAAACAGCAAGGAAAGTATTGAAATTGGTTGATATACTTGAAGATCACGACGACGTACAAGAGGTTTACGCTAACTTTTCGATCCCCGAGGACATCATGGAGAAAGTTCAGCTCTAGTATTAAGGCATTTAATGAAATGAAACGATTGGCTTCAAACCAATAATCTCGAGAACCGCAAGGCAGGCAAAGGGCCTGCCTTTTGTCTTTATTTTGCATATTTTTCTATTTGATGGGAATAATAAACGTTGCTGGAGGTGAAGTGAATGTCGGGGCCTTATCGGGGCGGCTTTCTTGCGGCTGTTCTGGTGGTCAGTTTCGTTCTCGGGTATGCGCTCGGGTCCAACTGGCCGATTTTGCATGACGTCGCCTTGAAGCCAGCAGTAACTGACAGTAAAAAAGAATTTACAGTACAAAAAAATACTCCCGTGACTTTGGAGCAGGTTTACACCCGCTGTGGACACGTGGTCGCAAGCGATTTCAAAGGGAAGAAATATCTCTTGGGGAAAACGCTTGGGGAAATCCGGGAGATGTATCCGGTCAGAGACGGCTATCTCGTGTGGTTGGAGGAGGACGGCTCGCTCGTCATCCATCAGCGGGTTGAAGGTTGGTGCCCGAAAGACAAGGATCTCTATCACTTAGGTTTATACAAGGGCTACTTGGCCGTTTACAAAGGTCCGTCTGGAAACAACCAGGAAGTGGTGCGTGTAACTAAGATAAGGTTTGAAGACTTGCCCCAAAAGATCCAAGAGGATGTCTTAAGGGGTAAGATGGAGTTTAATAATGAGACGACGCTGAACGATGTGCTGGAAAGCCTCGACGAATACGAGTAATTAAACGCACAGAAGCCGGCCGAGCCGGCTTTCTTAGTTTTAGGAGGTATTTGTGTGGTAAGATAGTTATTGAAATGGGGAGATAACGTGGTAGTATTAGGTGTGGATCCGGGGACAGCGACAACTGGTTACGGGGTGCTGGAGGAGATTAGGGGGAAGGCTCGTTTAATAGATTACGGTGTCATCCGTACCCCAGCGAATATCGGCCAATCAAGGCGACTACTGGAGATACATAACCGGATAAGAGAGGTTATCGATTCGTATGCACCTTCGGTCTTAGCAGTAGAAGAACTGTTTTTCAGCCGTAACAGCAAGACCGCACTCACAGTGGGGCAAGCCCGGGGGGTAATCTTGATGACTGCTGCCCAAAAGGGACTTTCTGTGTACGAGTATACACCCTTGGAGGTCAAGCAGGCGGTGGTCGGCTTCGGAAACGCAGACAAGCGTCAGGTTCAAGCAATGGTAAAAGCCATACTCCAAATGAAGGAAGTCCCCAAGCCCGATGATGCAGCCGATGCTCTTGCGGTGGCCATATGCCATATTCACGCTGCTCGTTTGCGGAAAGTGAGGGAAACCGAAGGGTGATCGCTTTTCTTAAGGGGATTTTGGTAGACACAAGCGAGGACTGTGTTTACGTGGATGTGAACGGCATAGGATTCGAGGTGATTGTGCCTTCACGGGCTCTTGGGCGTTTGACTCCTTTAGGGCAGGAAATATTTCTTTATACTTACCTGCAGAGCCTGGAAAATGAATTCAGGATTTATGGTTTTCTTAAGAAGGACGAGCGTGAAATGTTTCAGACACTATTGAGCATTCCTGGTTTGGGAGCAAAGACCTGTTTGGGCGTCATATCAGCTATGACAACCGAAGAGTTGTACCGCGCGGTGGTGGCTGGAGACGAAAAGAGCCTGACCGCTATACCGGGAATAGGGCGTAAGACTGCCCAAAGGTTGATTTTTGAATTGCGAAACAAACTGCCCAAGAGCGCTCCTATGGGCAAGATGCCGAGCGAACCTGTACGCTCAAGCTGGGATGATACCCTGGCCGCGCTGGAAGCCTTGGGTTTCAAGAGCTACGAACTCATACCGCTTTTGTCCCAGTTGGAAGCCAGCAACGAACTGGGAGACGCCATAGAGGAGAACGTCAAAAAGGTTCTGAAACTGAAAGGGGCCACAGTGAAATCCTGATGTTGGGTTGAACAGGGGGACGTATATGAAAAGATTGGTATCGTCTGCAATGATAGAAGAGGAGTTATTGGATCCGAACGCCGAGGTCTCGTTACGACCGTCGAAATTATCGGAGTATATAGGCCAGGAAAAGACCAAGCAAAACATTGCCGTCTTTATTGATTCGGCCTTACGAAGAAAGGAACCGCTGGATCATGTTCTTCTGTCAGGCCCTCCCGGCTTGGGTAAGACTACTCTGGCCAGCGTGATTGCTAATGAGATGGGAAGACCTATTAGAAAAACCTCGGGGCCGGCTCTCGAGCGTCCGGGAGACCTGGCGGCAATTCTTACTAACTTGGAGCCGGGCGAGGTGCTCTTTGTAGATGAGATACACCGGCTAAACCGGGTAGTCGAAGAGATACTATATCCGGCAATGGAGGATTTTGCCATTGACATTGTGATAGGCAAGGGGCCTAGTGCCCGGACCCTACGGTTGGATCTGCCGCCTTTTACGTTAATAGGTGCTACCACGCGTCCCGGACTTCTGAGTTCGCCTTTGCGTGACCGTTTTGGCATTCTCTGCCGGTTAGATTTTTATGAAGAAGATGAGTTGGTGCTTATCATTGCCAGATCAGCGGCTTTGCTCGGTATCGATATCGACGAGGGCGGTGCTCGTGAAATAGCACGACGGGCACGGGGTACACCGCGCATAGCCAACAGGCTTTTGAGAAGGGTCAGGGATTTTGCCGTGGTCCAGTCCGGGGGCATCATTGATGCGCCGACAGCGGCAATGGCGTTGTCTAAGTTAGAGATAGACGAGCGCGGACTGGACCGGATTGACCGCACTATACTGGAAATCATCATTTCTAAATTCAACGGGGGCCCGGTGGGGTTGGAGACCTTAGCGGCAGCGGTGTCGGAAGAGCCCGATACCTTACTGGACGTTTACGAGCCCTACCTGCTCAAGATAGGCTTTATCCAAAGGTCGCCTCGAGGAAGGATTGCGACTCCCAGTGGATACCGTCATCTGGGATACGCGGTTCCGGATCATCAAGAAGGACGGCTGTTTGCGGTGGATGGGGAGTGAACTCGATGCGGCTGCTTTTGCATGTATGTTGTGGACCGTGCGCCACGTACCCGGTTCCTTTTTTGCGGGAAAGGGGATATGAGACGTGGGGATACTATTACAATCCCAATGTGCATCCTTTTACCGAGTATCTCAAACGGAAAGAATCATTTTACCGGTATGCGGAAATTGAAAAGCTCACGACTATAGACAATGCCGAGTACGAGTTTGAGAAGTACTGGCAAACCGTATCTTTTCGTGAAGGCAGGCGGTGTTTTTATTGTTATTATTTGAGGCTGGAACAAACTGCCCGCATGGCCCGGAGAGGAAAATTTGACGGTTTTACGACCACTTTGCTTGTTAGCCCTTTTCAAAAGCACGACTTAATAAAGGAGACAGGGGAAGCGGTAGCAGAGAAGTACGGGGTTCCTTTCATTTACTTCGATTTCAGAGAGGGCTTTAAAGATACGGTATCGAGATCGAAGGCTATGGGTTTATACAGGCAACAATACTGTGGCTGTCTCTTCAGTGAGGTTGAGCGCTTCCGGCCATCGAATAAGAAGGGGGCATGAATGGTGGAAGGAATGGCTAAGTTACTCATTATGAGCGGCCTCGCGCTCCTTGTAATAGGAATCGTATTCATGGGTATGTCAAAGATGGGGGGGATGTTTCGTTTACCGGGTGATATTTACTTTCATAAAGGAAACTTTACGTTTTATTTTCCGGTGGTAACCTGTATAGTTCTTAGCATCCTCCTTACGTTGTTCTTGAACTTGTTCTGGCGTCGCTAATGAGGATAGGCGAATTTTTCTGGTTTATTTTTTTGATCAAACAGGAAATCTTTTGGCAGGATGAAGGGGGACCAGAAACGGGACGGATGAAACCACGAGAGGAGAAGATGACGATGTTGAGCCGGGTCAAGGAGTTGTTTAAGGGGCGAGCATCAACAGATGACGGCATGACAGATGACAACAGTCCTGAAAAAGTAAGAGCCCGTCGGGATCAGGTCAAGTTTCTCCAGACGGAGCTTCAGAATCTGGGTTTAAGCTGGGATATTCTGGTTAAGCAGAGCCCTAGGGATTGGCAGGTATTGGAGGGACTTAAGGAAGCTGCTTTTTCCTTGTCCCATGAGGTGGAAGGGGTATCATCATCTTTACTGCAAAACCCATCCCAGCTTGAATCTTGGCTTGCTGCCAGGGTCGCTCTTGCCCCGTCAATATTGGGAAAACACGGCTGCTACTTGGTGGCCTTGGCTCTGATTATAAAACACGATTTAACTTATCTCTTGCCTTTCATCATGCCGGCAAAGAGGAGATACAGCTATGGCGGTAATTAAAGGAGTGGTTCTCGAACGTCGGGAGAATGGGGCGGTTATTCTTACCCGAAGCGGGCGTTTTCGTTTTGTGCGGTTGAAGAAACACTTGCCGGATGTGGGGACCGAAATACAGCACCGGGAATGGGGACAGGATGTTCTGTGGTATGGAGCAGCGGTAGCACTCTTGTTTTTTCTGATGTTTCAAGTCGCGGCTTTTATGACCCCTGCCGTGTACGTCATTGTTCAAGAGAAACCCGGTATTGAATTAGGTATTAACCGGTTTGGACTGGTGGTCAAAGCGTCCGCCATTGATGAAAGTGGGACCCGCTTGTTGGAAGAGATACCGGTAAAGGGGCGCAAAGCGGAGTCGGCTCTGAAAGAAATGATGAGTGAAGCCGTGTCTAAAGGGGACCCACAGAGTCGGGGACATAAAGTTAAAGTAATAGTAGCTCCGGCAAACGAAACGGGAGAGAAACTATTGGACTCGATCGTACCTTTGCTTGAAAGGATCATAAAAGAAGGGACCATGGAGGGGGAGAGCCCTGACATGTTACTTGAGGTTCACCCTAAAACCGCCCCCAGATGAACACAGGGCCACAGATACACGCAGACCGTCATGACACCTTTCGGTGTCACCACTAGAGAATGAAAACCGCGAGTTACCAATAGGCTGTATAACCGGCGTTATACTTGTTTCATGCTGCTACAATCCAAAGGCCGTAATTCCAAATAAAATCTGCGTTAATCAGCGTCAAAAAATAATATCTGTGTCAATCAGTGCCAATCTGTGTACATCTGTGGCTATTTTCGTGGCAGATTTAATGCAGATTGACATAGACCTTTATGTCGTGTCAGGGTATCAGGGAAGGATTGCATATAGATTTTCGAACCGCGTGGTGATGTCGAGTCTATGGATATCTACAGTCTGGAGACGTACGATTACGAGCTTCCAACTGAACTGATAGCGCAACATCCGGTTCAACCCCGCGACCATTCGCGGTTGCTGGTGGTTGATCGGAAGACGGGGGACATTTGTGATAGTTATTTCTATCGGCTGGAAGAGCACCTGGGAGAAGGACACGTTTTAGTGCTGAACGAAACCAAGGTCATCCCGGTGCGGCTCAGAGGCGCAAAGAAGACAGGCAGTAAGGCTGAGATATTGCTGTTAAGAGAGATTGACGGCGTTTGGGAGGCCTTGGTCCGTCCGGCCCGTCGCTTAAAACCGGGGGCTGTCGTGGAGTTGGAAGGCGGAGTCAGGGCAATAATAGTTGAGGAACTTGACTTTGCGGGCGGTAGATTGGTGCGATTTGAAGGCACGGTTGATGTGAACCGCTTTCTTGAGAAAGAAGGGGAGGTGCCTCTTCCACCCTATATCAGACGGAAACCGGGGGAAAGCGACAAGGAATCCTACCAGACGGTATACGCTGCCCGTCCCGGTTCAGCGGCGGCTCCTACTGCTGGTCTTCATTTCACGGAAAGGCTTTTAGAGAGGCTTTCTGACAGGGGAGTTAAAATCGTTAAGGTGGTTTTACACGTCGGTCTCGGAACTTTCCGTCCGGTGGAGAGCCCTGACATCCGTATGCATCGCATGCACCATGAATATTACGAATTAGGACCGAGGGAAGCTGAGGTATTAAATGAAGCTCGGGCAACCGGCAAGAAGATCGTGGCAGTGGGAACGACCGTTGTTAGAACTTTAGAAAGCGTGTATGAGGAAGGGAAGGGGTTTGTGTCCGGGCAGGGTTATACGGATAAGTTTATATATCCAGGATACCGGTTTAAGGCCGTGGACCAGCTTATAACTAATTTCCACCTTCCGAGATCCTCCTTGCTTATGCTGGTTTGCGCTTTTGCGGGGATCGATCTAGCCTTGACCGCTTACCGATATGCAGTAGAAAAGAGGTACCGGTTTTTCAGTTATGGAGATGCCATGTACATTCTCTGATGCGGCGGTGATACAGAACCTCATACTATGGGAGCGATGAGTAGAATGTTCGGTTTTGTCTTAGAAAAAAAGTGCGGTGAAACAGGCGCGCGCACGGGATTATTGTCCACTTCCCACGGGACTTTTGAGACTCCCATGTTCATGCCCGTCGGGACCCAGGCTACAGTTAAGACTTTGATTCCAGAAGAGCTTTACGAGATTGGCACAGGGATTATTTTGGCCAACAGTTACCATCTGTACCTTAGACCAGGCCCCGAGGTCGTAAAGAAGGCGGGCGGGCTTCACCGGTTTATGAACTACCACCGGGGTATTCTCACAGACAGCGGGGGATATCAGGTTTTCAGTCTTACTCCTCTGCGCGTCATCACGGATGAAGGGGTGTATTTCAGCTCTCATATAGACGGTTCTCGCCATTTCCTTAATCCGGAAAAGGTTATTGCAATCCAAGAGGATTTAGGGGCGGACATCATAATGTGTTTTGATGAATGTTCGCCTTATCCCTGTAAATATGAAGAGGCGCTTAGGGCAGTACAGAGAACGAGCCAATGGGCAAAAAGGTGTCTTTCTGCCCGCAAACGTGAAGATCAAGCACTTTTCGGCATCGTGCAGGGGAATGTTTACGATGATTTGAGAATCGAGAGCGCAAAAGAGTTAGTGTCGATGGGGTTTGACGGGTACGCGGTAGGTGGACTGTCGGTAGGCGAGCCCAAGCATGACATGTACCGTGTCCTTGATGTCATGAATTCAGTGTTGCCCGAGAACCGGCCTCGTTACCTCATGGGAGTGGGCGCTCCTGAGGATTTGGTGGAGGGGGTAAAAAGGGGTATGGACATGTTCGACTGCGTGCTTCCCACTCGTTTAGCCAGGCACGGAACTGTTTTTACCTCGCGCGGAAAACTGGTGATCAGAAATGCAGATTATCGGGAGGATTTCCGGCCTTTGGACGAAGAGTGCGGATGCTATGTTTGTCGGAGTTATACCCGATCATACCTCCGTCATTTATTCAAAGCCCGAGAAATACTGGCATTGAGGCTGTTAACTTACCACAATATTTACTTTTTGATTAAATTGATGGAGAATATAAGAAGTGCAATTCGGGAAGACAGGTTCCTGTCATTCAGTGAGCGGTTTCTCGCCGCTTATTTCAAGGCCGAAAGCGAATAGTGTAATGATCTTCTAGGAGGGATCGGTTTGGAGTGGAAAGGGTTGGCCGCATATGTCCTTACTTTTTTTGTTGCATTTTATCTGCTTATTATCTTGCCGAGGCAGAGGCAGGAAAAGAAACACCAACAACTGGTTGAGGGTTTGAAGGTTCACGACAAGGTCGTTACCATCGGTGGCATCGTGGGTGAGGTGCGCAAGGTTAAGGATAACACTGTTGTGCTCAGGGTGGCAGAAGGAGTAGACATAGAGGTGCTCAAGAAAGCGGTAGCTTATAAACAAGAATAAGCAGGCAGGGGAAGAGGACGAATGGTAACCTTGAAACAGGTTAGAACCAACCCGATGGTAGATGCCTTTATCAGAAAAGGAAATGAACACTTGGGGGCTCTGGGATATACCGACCACGGGTACGCGCATGTAACCTTGGTGGCAGAACGGGCTTATGAGATATTGATAAAGCTGGGAGCATCTGAGAGAGAGGCTGAACTGGCAGCTATTGCCGGGTATTTACATGATATCGGAAATGTTGTTAACCGGGTAGGACATAGCCAGAGCGGGGCCTTGATGTCGTTGCATATTCTGAGGAGCATGGGGATGGATGCCGAGGAGATTTCGGTAGTTGCGGCAGCTATCGGGAACCACGATGAAGGCAGCGGACATCCCATAAACCGGGTGGCTGCAGCCTTGATTCTGGCCGACAAATCTCATGTTCACCGTTCTCGGGTGCGAAATCCTGATATTTCGACCTTCGATATCCACGACCGGGTGAACTATGCTGTAGAAGAGGCTTCTCTTAAGATAGACGAGCAAAGCATGGTTATCACTATGGACTTGGTGATCGATATCAATATATGTCCCGTGATGGAGTATTTCGAGATATTCTTGAGCCGGATGGTTATGTGTAGGAGAGCCGCAGATTTTCTGGGCTGTGAATTCGAACTCATTATTAACGGAGCTAAACTGCTGTAAGACCTGGGAAGGAGGAAGTCAAGTGAAAAACCCAACAGGTTTGGTAAAGCTCATTGCAACCTTCATCGTAGTCGGGCTCATCGCTTACTTGTCCTACAAGCCTATTATAACAAACATTAACCTCGGTCTTGATCTGAAGGGCGGAGTCCATGTAATCATGGAGGCCAAAGAGAAGCCGGGGCAGAAGATAACGGACGATACCTTGAGGAAAACAGTAGGGGTTTTGCGCAACCGGGTGGACCGCCTGGGGGTGAAAGAACCGGTTATCCAGACCCAGGGAGATCGAAGGGTAATAGTTGAGCTGGCAGGTGTAAAGGACCCCGAAGAAGCGATTAGGGTGATAGGCAAGACCGCAGAACTCCAGTTTATTGACGAAACCGGGAAAGTCTGGGTAACGGGAAGGAATTTGAAGGACGCCAGGGCAGGCATCGGCGATGACGGTCAGCCCAAGGTGGATCTGACGTTTGATAAAGAAGGAGCTGTGCTTTTCCACAAGGCGACAAAGGAGAATCTTGGCAGGACTATTGCCATAGTTCTTGACCAAGAAATAATAAGTCAGCCGGTTGTGAAGAGCGAAATTCCTAACGGTCAAGCGGAAATAAGCGGTGGGTTTGAATCAGCCAAAGATGCAGAGAACCTGGCGGTGCTTTTGAGGTCCGGGGCCCTTCCGGTTACTCTGGAACTGGCGGAGAAGAGAACAGTGGGTCCGACGCTGGGGAGCGATTCGCTTGAAAAGAGCGTGAAAGCCGGGATTATAGGAATGATAGCGGTGTTGATATTTATGATCGGTTATTACCGTTTGCCCGGTCTATTGGCTAACGTCTCTCTTATCATTTATTCAGTATTGGTTCTAGGAATCATGGCCTTGGGTAAGTTTACTCTAACCTTGCCAGGAATTGCCGGGTTCTTGCTATCGGTAGGTATGGCAGTGGATGCTAATATCATTATCTACGAGAGGCTGAAAGATGAGCTGCGGTCCGGGAAAACGCTCCTGGCGGCGGTAGATGCTGGATTCAAACGGGCTTTTTGGACTATATTCGATGCCAATGTCACGACTTTAATTGCGGCTCTGATCCTCATTTATTTCGGCATAGGTCCTATAAAAGGGTTTGCCGTGACTCTTTCCATAGGTATTGTTACCAGCATGTTTACTGCCGTAGTGTTTACAAGGTGGCTGCTCAAATGGGCTGCGGAGTCTTTCCGCGACCCAAAGTACTACGGGGTATAAGGAGGGACTACCCATGAAAATCATAGAAAACAGAAAATGGTTTTACCTGTTATCGCTGCTTTTGATAGTACCGGGGCTGATTTCGCTCCTGTGGCCCGGGCGTGGCTTGAATAAAGGCATTGATTTTACCGGGGGGTCGTTGCTTAGGATAAGATTTGAACAACCGGTATCGATTCAGCAGGTGCGGGGAACCCTTGACGAGATGAATCTAGGGGAAAGTTCCATACAAAAGAGCGGGGACCGGGAATTCTTTATCCGGACGCGCATGCTGACCCAAGAAGACAGCGATGAGGTTGTCGCCAGGTTGCAGAAAGAAGTGGGGAAAGTTAAGATATTGAGCAACGAATCGGTCGGGCCTGCCATAGGAAAGGAACTGACCATGAAAGCGGTTCTGTCGATACTCATCGCCTCGGTTTTGATGTTGGCGTACACTTCTTTCAGGTTTGAGTTTTCATTTGGGGTCGGAGCCATAGCTGCCCTGCTCCATGACGTGCTTCTGGTTCTTGGCATCTTTTCGTTGTTCCGTCTTCAGGTGGATGGAGCCTTTGTTGCCGCGGTTCTCACGATATTGGGGTATTCTATAAACGATACTATTGTGGTTTTTGACCGGATCAGGGAAAATCTCGGGTTTAAGAAAAAAGCTGACCTGGCGGAAACGATTAACAAGAGCATACTTCAAACCTTGAACCGTTCTATCAATACCGTGCTTGCTGTAGTTTTTGTGTTGTTGGCTTTGCTGGTTTTCGGAGGGGAGACAATTAGAATGTTCAACCTCGCGTTGTTGATAGGGGTTGTCAGCGGGTGCTATTCTTCCATCTTCATCGCTAGTCCAATATACTATGACTTGAAGATGAGCGGAAATCGATGATAGCCTGAGAATCAGGAGAACATATTGGGGAAAAAGCGTCCAGTTTAGTCGGACGCTTTTTTTCTGGCCGTAGTAAGGCCTGCCGTCTGCTTGTCTTTGGACTGAATTGCTGGTAAAATGAAACCAAACATGAAGTTCTTACCGATACAGCTTCACATGACTCTCGTCGTTAAGCGGTTGCACTACGGATCCAGAAGAGAATTCGGAAGTGCATTCTCGTCTAGATGCATCACTTGAGTTCTCATTACCCAGTTTTAATTGTTAAGTGAAGAGATAAGGTTAAGAAGCTTTCGGTAACGAATCATATTGCGGGTCTAAGCATACAATAGGTAGGGGTTTTGGGTAATTGCATCTACCATGGGGGATAGTCTCATTCGATTATCCAAGAACGCTTGCCGGAGGGGGACTTGTCCGAGCTCTTTGCTGAGCTTTTGCAGTTGCGCGAGGCCAAGTCTTGTCCAAGAAAGGAGTGGTGTCGATGTCGTTAGTTAACCTCGGTACTTATCCCCCGAAACAGTGTGGGATTGCGTCTTTCTCGAAGGATTTGAGGGACAACCTGGTTGCGGCTGGGGAAGACGTAAAAGTGATAGCTGTGTCAGACAGCGCTTATTCTTATGTTTATCCGCCTGAAGTGTTTTATAAGATTAGGCAGGAGAGAAAGGCAGACTATATAGAAGCAGCTAAAATCGTGAACTATAGTCCAGACATTAGAGCCGTAATAATACAGCACGAGTACGGCATTTTCGGCGGCACGGATGGAGATTATGTTCTGAAGTTTACATTTCACCTGCGTAAGCCTTTTGTTTTGGTAACTCACACGGTTCTGCCGAGGCCATCGAGTACCCAGAAAAGCATTCTTATGCGATTGGCTCAAAAAGCGGCTGCCGTAATATGTATGACTCGGCGCTCAGCAGGTCTTCTTACCAGGGTGTACGGAGTGGCTCCGGAAAAGATTGCTCTGATTCATCATGGAGTTCCGGTTTTTGAGGAAAAGGACCGGGACGAGCTCAAGAGAAAGTACGGATTGCAGGGGCGAAAGGTGATAACAACATTTGGACTCATTGGCCCCGGCAAGGGCCTGGAAAACGGGCTCTTGGCTTTAGCGCGGATAGTTGACAGGCATCCTGAGGCCCTGTACCTGATAGCAGGAGGAACTCACCCCATGCTACTCAAGCGAGAGGGTGACAGGTATAGGAATATGTTGATGAGAATGGTGGTAGAACTCGGGTTGGAGGATCACGTCAAGTTTGTCAACCGGTTTTTGGATTTAGATGAATTAGGAGACTATTTATATATGACGGATCTTTATTTGAGTCCTTATCCCAACCGTGACCAAGCAGTTAGCGGGACCCTGTCTTACGCTGTAGGATGCGGCCGGGCTGTGGTGGCGACGCCTTACGAACATGCGTTGGAAATGCTGTCGGATGGGAAGGGCCTGATAAGCCGGGAAGTAGACCCTGAAGAATTAGCCGAGCTGATGGACCGGGTACTGTCAGACGACAGATTGAGAAGTGACATGGAGGCTAAAACTAGAGAATTTGGCAAGACCATCGAGTGGCCTCGCATTGCTGAGCAGTATATAAAGGTGGTTGACGAGATCACCGGAGACAGTCAGCGAGTATCTGACGGCGAGAGGGTGGGTCATGGATTATAGACACTTAAAAACGATGACAGATGAAAATGGTATGATACAGTTTTCGGTCGACGGTGTACCCGATGTGAGTAGCGGGTACACCGTTGATGATAATGCGAGGGCACTTCTGGTGGCTCTAGGCATGGAAGGGGAGGACAGGACCAGGTATTCGCTGATCTATACCAGGTTTATGCATAAGGCCCAGAGGGAAGACGGTACGTGGTGCAACTGGCAAATTGGAAAAGAGTTTGTAAGGGACATAGATTCTGAAGACAGCTTTGGCAGGGCGTTTTTGGCATGCAGCGTCGCGGCACAGTGCGACATCACAGAGGTTCGTCACCTATCGGCGGAAATGTTAACAAGAGCTATGCCGAGACTTCGGGAATTACGTTTCCCTCGAGCCTTGGCCTATGCGTTGGTGGGAATAAGCCTGGGACGCGACGGGTTGCGTCATCATCGGGGTTATTTAGAACTGGTGGCAAGGGAGTTCTGCCAATCGTTGGTTGCTGCCTACATGACCCATCGAAGGCCGGGCTGGCACTGGTTCGAAGAGAGGTTGACTTACTGCAATGCGATACTCCCTCATGCTTTGTTCGCTTATTATCGAATGACTGATGATAAGAAGGCATTGAGAGTTGCCCAAGATACTATGGCGTTTTTGGGAGAGTCTTTATTCAGAGAGGGGTTTCTCGATATCGTAGGGAACAAAGGATGGTGGACTAGAGGAAATACCATGCCGGTGTATGATCAACAGCCGGTTGACGCCTGTTCTGTAGCTCTCGCCGCGATAGAAGCGTATCAGCTTACGGGGCGGAACGATTATTATCAAATGGCGGACCTGGCTAGGGCATGGTACTGGGGCAAGAATCGCAATCGCATTTCACTTTACAACGTTAACACCGGGGGATGCCATGATGCCCTGACTGAGTATGGGGTAAACGTAAATCAAGGTGCGGAAGCTTTGATTTCCTTTCTGTTGACTCAACAGGCTTGGCAGAGGATGGCTAAAGGCAAGCTCGAGCCGAAGGCGGTTGTCGGAGATCGCCAAAGGTCTAGGCAAACAGTTTGATGGCTTAAGTGACTTAAATGATAAGAATCTGAGTAAGATTAGGTAGAATTTTTCAAGACGTTTGTGATATAATTTTTCGCATAGAGAGAATGTTTGACTAGGCGAGGGGGGTAACCATCCATGGAAATTAAGCTTCCTATCAAGTTTCACGCCAACTACAAGGTCATTGTTCGCGATGAGACGGGAGAGAAGGCTGCCCGTTGCAACCGAGTACTGGTCAGGGAGTTTACTCCTGCGGAGAGGGAAAGGTTTTTCGGCAGCCTGGACGAGGCCGAACGACCGACCCACCAAGTAACCTTTCATGATTACGGATGTAAAAGGAGTGCCGAAGGGCGCATAGTGGAGAATACTCCAGAAAAACTAACCATCGAAATCAGGGGTGGCAAGCAGTACGAGTTTTCACTCCTTAGACCCGGTGAGGAGCGGACGCTAACCGGGGCATGCTGATGATTATTGACAGACGTTGCAGGAATAGCTAGAATGGACTCGGATACTTGGCAAACCGAATAATTATTAACCAAGCAAAGCGCTAACGGCGATCTCGTGGAACTCGTGGCTTTGTTGGGTTTTTGTGCGGTTTTACTGCCCTTCCTATGATAGTTTGTGAACAATTGGCGGGCATGAGCCCAAGAAGGGACAGGCGGGAGAGTTCATCGGTGGAATTGTTCTAACGGATTATTCTTACAGACGCTAGGCGGTGACAAAAGAAGTGTTTGAGGAGGAAAAAGAGGCTGTCCTGAAGAAATATAGTAAGGGCATAGTGTTTGTGTATACAGGAAATGGGAAGGGCAAAACAACTGCTGCGTTAGGATTGGCACTTCGAGCGCTCGGTCATGGCGCCAAGGTTTTTGTGGTCCAGTTTATGAAAGGCAGAGATTACGGCGAGGTATTAAGCGCCAAGGAGTTTCTGCCAAACCTTACTATTTACCAAAGCGGACTTGACAGCTTCGTGATGAAAGACAATCCGTCTCCGGTAGATATTGAACTGGCAAGGCAGGGACTGGAAGTAGCGAAGAAGGCCATTGCGTCCGGAGAATACGACATGGTTATTCTAGACGAGATTAATGTTGCTTTGGACTTCAAATTAATTTCTCTGGAAGAGGTCCTGGACTTGATACGGAACAAACCGCCTCAATTGGATCTCGGTCTGACTGGCAGGTATGCACCTCCTGAGATAATTGAAGCTGCAGATCTAGTGACGGAAATGGTCGAGGTCAAGCATCCGTACGCGAAGGGTGTCCCTGCTCGGAAAGGTTTCGAATACTAGGTATTGATTTGCAATGTGCCTGTTCTTATTTAATAGACAGGACCCGAGATTGAGGCTGGCGAGGGGGTGAAAGAGAAGGGCTGACCTGGTGAGACTCCGAGTGTACCTGTATCTCGGAAGGGAGGGGAGACGAGAAACAAGCATCGGCATTTGTTTCGTGTTATCTGACCAGGTAGCTTAGTGCTGTACCTGTCAACAATTAAAAAAACACTAAGCCGACTTGGCGAAGATACATCTAGAAATGACAAGCCGGGCATGTTGTGTGATTTTGTGTGTTTTGTAGGTATTGAGATTATATTATTTGGGGAGGGAGTTTAATGTATTTTGCCAAGGAAGTGCTTGATTCTTCCGCTGAACTGAGGAGGAAGTGGGAAGACGAGGTTCGCAGGACTATTGAAAAGAATCCGGAAATCCGGGAGCGGTTCACTACCGTATCGGATCTCGAGATAAAGAGGATCTATGGGCCCGAAGATATTAAGGACATGGACTTTGCCCGGGACATAGCCTATCCGGGACAGTTCCCGTTCCTGCGCGGTAATCAGGTTACCGGATACCGGGGCAAGATATGGACGATGAGAATGTTCTCAGGCATGGGCGACGCTAAGATGACCAACCAGCGTTGGCACATGTTGCTCAAAGAGGGTCAGACCGGCCTGTCTACAGCTTTTGACTTCCCCACCTTGATGGGTTACGACACTGACCATCCGAAGGCTAAGGGTGAGTGTGGCAAAGTCGGAGTTGCTATCGACACACTCGACGATTTCTTAGTACTGCTGGATGGAATCCCCATGGACAAGATCACCACTTCTATGACCATCAATCCCCCAGCAACCGCTATATGGGCCATGTACCTGGCTGCAGGCGAGCTGAAAGGGATTCCGCTCGAGAAACTCGGTGGGACCATTCAGAACGATATGCTGAAAGAATTCATAGCGCAAAAAACCCTTATGTGCCCGCCTGAGCCCTCGGTCAAGCTCATAAGCGACACGATTGAGTTCGGCACCAAGTACGTTCCCAAATGGAACACGGTTAGTATCAGCGGCTACCACATCAGAGAGGCAGGAGCAACTGCTGTCCAGGAGCTGGCCTTTACCTTGAGGGACGGCATGGAGTACGTCGAAGACGTTATCAGGCGTAAAGGTCTGCATGTAGATGAGTTTGCTCCCAGACTGTCATTCTTCTTCAACTCGCATATCGACTTCTTCGAAGAGATTGCCAAGATGAGGGCTGCCCGCCGGATTTGGGCGAAGGCGATGAGAGAGCGTTACGGATCCAAGAACCCGAGGTCTTGGTGGATGCGCTTCCATACCCAGACTGCCGGTTGTTCATTAACGGCTCAGCAGCCTTACAACAACGTAGTACGGACGGCTCTCGAGGCCCTAGCGGCGGTTCTAGGCGGAACCCAGTCCCTGCACACGAACTCCCTGGACGAGGTCTTGTGCTTGCCGTCGGATCATGCGGTCGAGATCGCACTCCGCACTCAGCAGATCATCGCGGAAGAGACAGGTGTCATCAACACCATCGACCCGCTTGCCGGCTCCTACTTCGTCGAAGCTCTGACCAATGAAATGGAAGAGAAGGCATGGGAGTACATCCATAAGATCGACGAGATGGGTGGAATGATCGCTGCCATCGAGAAAGGATTCCCGCAGATGGAGATCGCGGATGCTGCCTACAAGTTCCAGCTCCAGATCGACAGCGTAGAGAAAGTAATGGTCGGCGTTAACAAGTATGTAAAAGAGAATGAGGTTATAGACATTCCGATAGTAGAGATCGACGACGCGCTGGAGCAGGAGCAGATCAGGAGACTACAGGAAGTTAAGCGTAGACGCGATAACAGAGCGGTTAAGCAGTGCTTGGAGGACCTGAAACAGGCGTGCATTAAGGGCGAAAACGTGATGCCGTATTGTATCGCGGCGGTTAAAGAAAGAGCCACGGTCGGAGAAATCTGCGACGTCTACCGCGAGGTTTACGGCGAGTATCGCGATCCTGGTCTGTATTAAAATGGTGTTGAGGGAGGGAGTATTTGATGGCAGAGAGAAAACTTCGCGTTATGGTAGCAAAACCGGGTTTGGATGGACACGACCGCGGAGCTAGGGTATTGGCTAGGGCGTTCCGGGATGCCGGCTTCGAAGTCATCTATACTGGCTGTCACCAGACCCCCGAACAGATAGTTGCTGCCGCTATCCAAGAGGACGTAGACATGGTCGGACTCAGCTGCCTTTCGGGAGCGCACAACTACCTGTTCACGGCAGTAGTTAAAGGGCTCCGGGAAGCAGGAGTCGACGACATACCGGTAGTTGGTGGGGGCATTATCCCGGAGAGGGACTTCCAGTACCTGAAAGATAACGGGATCGTTGAGATATTTACACCAGGAGCTAAACTCGAAGATATTATAAAATGGGTTAACGAAAACATCAAACCGAGGGCGTGAAGCTAATGGAAAATGTTCAGAAAGTTTTGGCGGGAGACGTACGGATCGCCTCCCGCCTTATAAGGAATCTTGAGGACAACATCCCTG
>CAYONS010000013.1:0-34228 GCA_964405385.1 uncultured Syntrophothermus sp. | reverse complement strand
AGAATACCGATGTTGTCAGCATAAGCTACCGGGAATTCCGCTGGCTTTTAGATGGCCTCGCGATTAAACAACCTCAAGTCCACAAACCGGCAACCGGCAGGTAATCGAGGGAGAACCGAACTAGTTCTCCCTCGGTGATGCCGGATGATCACCTGGTCAGTTAATCCGTCATGTTCTGGATATTTAACACCGTCTGTTTTGGGATTGTTTGGGGTATCAGTATATTGTTGAATGCATTGGCCTGCGCGAAAACTGGCCTTTCTCACCAACTGCCTCGTCCAGTTACCTCGAGGCTATTTCCGGCCCAAGGCAAACAGGCATTCTTTCTGGAAGTAGTCCGGCTGGCCTTTGGACAAGGCTTCTTGGAGCACTTCCTTAGCCCAATCTTCGCTTATAGATCCCAGGGTTCTTATGGCCAGGGCCCTGGGAAACATTGAGGGAGCGTAGACCCGGTGAATCCGTTTGTTGTGAAGGTTGAAAAGCTGGATATAGCCCTTGCGCATGGGGGTTCCGTACACGTGTATGGTCACTGCGACCCTGTCGTCGGCCGTTTCCATCTGATGCAGTCCCAGAAAGTCGACGTACGTGGTCTGCCCCGGATCCAAGACCGCGTCCGCAGTCATCTCGATATCCGCATATTCTTCATTGGTTCCGTCATCGGTTCTCACGTACTTGCGCTCCCGGATGCGGTTGATATATGAGCCTACCAGTCCCCAGGAACCGTGATCGTGAACCGGGTAGAACACCCCCGGCTCCCATATGAAAGCCCTTACGGTAAAAAGTTTGTCCGGGTGACGGTAGAGAACGATGTCGTTGGGGTCGATGGCGTGCCACTGGGAAGCGAGGAAAGCGTCATCCAGCACCAGGCGGGTAAGAGTATCGTTCAGCCAGCCCGGAGTTGAAACCAGGCTTTCCACCATCTGCCTGCCTGCGCTGAAGATCTCGTCCTTTGTGGGTTCGGCTTTAAGGAAGTCTGCAAATTGTTCTATAAAAGCTTGGAGATCCAAGAACCATCACCATCCTTTCACAGCTTTTCAGTCTCTGGTTCCAAACCTGCGTACCACGGTCCACGCTTTGTAATCGGGATGATCAGGATTGTTCTTGAGAATTTCTTCTTCTTTTTCGTACTTCTTGAGTATCCCTTTTTGACGGTACAGCAGCCGGTCTTTCCCCACTGGACATACTTTGGTGCAGATGCCGCAGGGGTAACGCTTTTTCCTTGTCAGCTCAATGTGGCGGTCCAGACAGGCTTCGCGGTTGAATTCTCCCACCGTCTGGCCCTGAAGGGGAATAATGGCGTTTACCGGGCACAGGCGGGCACAGGTCCCGCACTGAATGCAAAGGTCTTTTTCCACCATGGGGTCAGGAGGGATGACCGCGGCTGTGAATACCGACACCAGCCGGATCCGCGAGCCGAATTCCGGTGTCAAGAGGCAGTTGCTGAGTCCAACGGTTCCTAATCCGGCATACCTGGCGGCAGGGATATGGCTGAAGGCTATGCCCGGTTTTTCCTTTATGGCGCCGAGACTGGCGAATCCGTCACGGCTGAAAAAATGAGAAGCATGGCCCCGGGCGTTAAGGTGTCGCACCAGGGCCAGAGCCAGGGCATCGAGCTGCCGGTTGGTGGTATCGTAAGCCTCTTTATGGAGGATGGACGGCGTTGTTTCCACCACCGGCAGGGGCATAGACATCCCGATAACTATCACGGTTCTGGCGGGAGGGAAAAGGGTCTGCGGCCAGTGGTCGGCAGGGACTTCTTTTGCCTCGGCCCAACGTTCCACCGGAGCAAACCCGACGACATCGGCCCCGCGTTCCCGACAGAAGGAAACTATTTCCTGTTTCAGTGCGGTTTTGTCGTGATCCATCTTTGTCTTTATACGTCCCTTCGCTCTAAGTCTTTAGGCCACTTGCTAAGTCTTTAGGCCACTTGGCTAAACGTCCGCTTCCCACAGACCGTGGAGGTTGCAGAATTCGCGCAACTTGAACTTTTCACCATCGAATAGGAACTCGGCCACCGGTTCTTGTCCGGGTTTCAGATGCTGGCGCAGCACGCGGTCTGCAGTTACGAGCTCGATCCACTCAATGTAGTGCTCCGGCATCATGGGATGAGGTGTTGAGCCGACGCGGACGGTGATCTTGTTACCGGAACGCTCTATGACCACGGGAACGTGCTTTTCATAGGCCATTTCTGCTGTCTGAGGCACCATCAGCTGCATGGGCTGGCCGCAACAGACCAGTTCCCCTTTGCCGGCTCTAACCATTTCCACCATGTTGCCGCACACATTGCACCGGTAAATCTGTTTCAGTTCCGTCATGATAAAACCCCTCCTTCAATTATTGATTTGCTCTTTTCCAGAGCCGTACGAAAACATGCCCGTTTGAGGACAAGGCCGCTAGTCAATGGGGACAAACATGTTCTTGGGTGCGCCGCAAACCGGGCAGATGTCAGGTGGCTCCGGTCCTTCGTGGATATAGCCGCAGCGCAGGCACTGCCAGCGCTGTCCCCGGCGCTTCTTCACTTGACTTGCTTCCAGAGCGGCCAGGACCCCGGCAGCCGCTACTTTGGGGCCTATGACCACGGCGCCTTTGAGAACCCCATCGACGAAATAGTATTTCTTGTAGCTGTTTTGGGCTGGGTCTTTCACCTCGACTGTCTTGTACACGGTTTCGGGATTGTTGCCTACGTCGCCTGCGGCAAAAACCGTGATGCCGAAGGCATCCAGGTAGGTCGCCAATATCCCCGGTTTGTAATCTTGCCAGTCGCCGGCAGCACAGGCTCCGGCCACACGGCCCTGTTCCAGGGCTTGCGTCCACAGTCCGCTGACGGTTCCCGAGTATTCCGCGACATCGCCGGCGGCAAAGACATTGGCGGCGCTGGTTGCCATGCGGGAATCGACTATTATCCCTCGGTTAACCTCAATGCCGGCGGCTTTAGCCAGTTCGGTATTCGGGGTTACTCCAATGGAGAACAAGACGATGTCAGCGGGCAGGGTCTGGCCGTCCGACATTTTCACCCCGGCGACGGCCTCATCTCCCAGCACCTCTGCTAAAGAAGAACCTCTCACTATTTGGATGCCCGCTTTGGCCACGGCTTCTTCGAGTATGCGGGAGCCGCTTTCATCCAGCTGCCGGGGCAGCAGCCGGGGGGCGTTTTCGATGATAGTCACCTCCAGCCCCAACTGACGGAAAGCCCATGCCGCTTCGAGGCCGAGAACGCCTCCGCCTACCACGACTGCCCTGCGGGATTTCTTGGCCGCTTCTTTCAAGCTCAGGCAGTCATCCAGGGAACGCAGGGTGAAGACCCCTTTCTTGTCGAATCCCGGAAGGTTGGGCAGAACGTTGCTTCTGCTGCCGGTGGCGATTATCAGCCGGTCATAGGCGAATTCTCTGCCGTCGTGCGTTTTCACCGTCTGACCGGAAACGTCGATCTCGGTCACCCCAGTGCCCAACAGAAGCTCGATGCGGTTGGCCTCGTACCAGGATCTGTCGTGGATATAGAGATCATCATCGTTCAGGTCTTCACACAGCAGGTCGGACAGGGCCGGGCGGTAATAAGGAAGATGCTTATCTTGGGAGATTAGTCTGATAGTACACGCTTCGTTGCGCTTCCTTATCGCTTCGGCGGCAGCTACCGCGGCGGCTCCGCTGCCGATGATAATTATCGATAAAGCCGTGCTGGAAGTGAATCCGATCTCTTCATCTCTGACCGGCACGAAGTTTTCCTGGGAAGCGCCGCAGGCTGGACAGACCGGCGGGGGTTCCGTTCCCGTAAAGACTTGTCCGCATACAGTGCACCGCCACTGACGGGCTTCCGCCGGCTTTGCCGCTTCCAAAAGCTGCTGACCGAACTGGTATCCGAACATAAAAGCCTTATCCAGGTCCGGAGGCGAGGGCTTGAAGTTAATCTTAAGACCGGGAAGCACCTTCATCCGCAGGGACCGCAGACGGTTCTCTATGTTGGGGACGGCTTCGCCGCTCCAGCCAAAAGAACCGAAGGCCGCTGCCGTCTTCCCGGCGTCGACAATGGGACTCAGCCCCGTCAACAGCTCCCAGACGGGGGGAAGGGCATCTCCCATTATGGTGGGGGAGCCTATCAAAAGGGCGCCGGACCCGCGAACCGCCTTGATGGCTTCGTCCACTTCGGCTTCTGCCAGGTCAATCGTCTGGACCTCGAAGTCTCCCGCTGACTGCAGGCCTTCAACGATGGACGATGCGAGTTCTTTGGTGTAGCCGTAAGCCGATACGTAGAGCACGGCAACCCTGTTCAGTTTGCCGTCTTCGTCAGTTGCTGCCCATTGCCGGTACAGGTCGACATAGTAGCGCCAGTTCTTCCTCAGTATCAGTCCGTGTCCGGGACACACGAGTGTTATGGTCAGGCTGTCTATTTTGGCAAGAGCCTGCCGGACATAGGAACTGAAGGGCATCATTAATATATCAAAATAGTACCTGTACTCTGCCAAATACTCTTCTTCGATTTCATCCAAAAACAAGCGGTCGTCGGCCCAGTGGGCTCCGAAAGCATCGCAGGTGAAAAGCAGCTCTTTTTCCGGAACATAGGTGAACATAGAATCAGGCCAGTGCAGGAAAGGAGCGGAAATAAACTGCAGGGTAGTGTCTCCGAGAGTGATTGAATCTCCATCTCCCACTTCAAGCGAGTTAAAGGTTCTATTGGCTATACTCTTCAGAAACTTCAGAGCTGTTGGCGAGCCCACGACAGTGATATCGGGAACAAGATCAAGAAGCCGGGCAATGCTTCCGGCGTGATCCGGCTCGGTGTGATTGACTACGAGATAGGCGATATCCGACAGGGCGGTGATTTCACGGATTTTGGCGATATATTCATCGAAGAAAGATTCTTTTACCGTGTCAATAAGTGCTGTCTGGTTACTGCCTTTCACGAGGTAGGCATTATACGTTGTTCCCATGGGAGCCTTCATTATAACGTCGAAGACTCTCAACGAAGGATCGCGGACTCCGGTCCAAAAGACGCCGGGAACGATTTCGACATCAATCAACATTCCCACCTCCCCTTTATAGTTAAACTAAATTATACCGTAAATACATCCGGAAGAAAACTGTGGCAATAGGCGGAAAAGGCACGAAAAATGAGAGACAAATTCCTCCGGTGCTCGCAGGAGCCGGGCTTTTTTTGGCGAATTAGCTCAGTGCGGGAAGATTGTGACTATTTCTTGCAACGGTGCGGCATACGGGGAAATATAAGGCCGTTTTTTCGGCGGCTAAGGCCGAAAGCATCAGGCATTGAGGTCGAAGGGCCTCAGGACTGTATGCCCGGCCGAAGCTTGTGAATTTCATCAGAATAAGAAAATCAAAAATGCAGAAGGCATGATGCAAAAGAGAGATCTAGGAACCGCATTAACTACAGGAACCGTGCCTGTGGTTTACCCGTGGATTGGAGGAGGCTAGGGAATGGGTCCGGTGAATATAGCGGAAGACGTTTATTGGGTAGGAAGCGCGAAGCAGGGGTTGGGGCTCGTCTGCAACCCGTATTTGCTGGTTGACAGAAAAGAGGCGGTCATAATCGACCCGGGGTCGGTGCTCGATTTTGAGGAAGTCCTCGCCAATATTACCGCCGTTGTTCCCATAGAGCAGGTGAGGTACTGCGTTCTTCACCACCAGGACCCGGATTTTTGCTCGGCTGTACCCCTTTTGGAAAAGAGCGGTGCCCGTTTTACCGTTGTCACCCACTGGAGAGCTCAGACACTTATCCAGTACTATGGCGTGAAATCACCTTATTATGTGGTGAACCAGCACGATTTTAGGCTGGTTCTTGATTCAGGCCGGGTGCTGAGATTTTTGCCAACTCCGTACCTGCATTTTCCGGGAGCCATCGCTACCTACGATGAGAAGACGAAAGTGCTTTTTTCGAGCGACCTCTTCGGAGCTTTTTCCGGATTGCATTGGAGCCTCTTTGCCGATGAGGACTATCTGGAAAGAATGCTGGCGTTTCACGAACACTACATGCCCTCAAACGACATACTGAGACCGGTGATGGAAGCCTTCTTGCGGTTGGATATCAGTGCTATAGCCCCGCAGCACGGGTCCGTCATTCGCGAAAACATTCCTATGTACATCAAGGCATTGCGCGATCTTGAGTGCGGGGCCTTTCTGGCCCCGGTTAAGAAAGACCTCGTAAAATCTGGCGGGTTCAGGATGCTTGGCAACCTTATACTGCGCCGGTACGCCGCCATCTTCGGCAAAGAACAGGTATTGCAGGCTATAGAAGGGCTTGAAGTAGAGCTGGACCAAGACCGGTTGGAGGTAGTGGACTATAGTTATACCGGAGACCGCCTGTGGGATCTCCTGTTTGAAGTGGTGCTCGCCCGCAAAGGAATCGAGTGGCTGGTGGTTATCGAGCCCTATGTGACCCGGCTGTCTAGGGAGTATGATGTTCCTCTTCCCTCGGTTTTCACTTCCACCCTGAAACAGGCGGAGGAAAAGGCGTTCAGCCTCAGCCGGGAAATTGTGATGTTGCAGGAAATCAACGCACGGTTGAAAGAAACGGTGCAGAGCGTGCAGGAAAAGCTTTCCCGGTGCCCCATAACCGGGCTTTATAATCGGGAATTCTTCTGGCAGTTTTTGAGGTCAGAGGCAAACAGCCTGAGGCAGGTTTCATCGGGACAGAACCCGGCGCTTTTGATCATCGATATCGATAATATCGACGGTATTTTGGTGGTTCATGGAGAAGAAGAAGTGCACGGGGTTCTTAAGAGCTTTGCCGACCTTTTGAACGCTTTGAAGAGCGAGAACGCCCTGGTTTTCAGGTTAGAAGGAGCTTTGTTTGCTTATTGGGAACCCCATACGGGTGCAGAGACGGTGGTACAACTCGCCGAAAGGATCAGGAACGAGGCGAAGGAGTCGGAGGCTTTCATCGAGAAGATAACGGTGTCAGTAGGGATTGCTTTCCTGGGAGAAGCGATCAGGGAAGATGATGTTGGCGATGCGGCGGACGGCCTATACCGCCTGGCTTACCTCAGAAATCGTACAGCCAGAAAGTCCGGGGGCAATACGGTTTGTTTTTCGTCGGATATTGCGGATTACCAGGAACAAGAAGGCACGGTCTTACTGGTGGAACAGGATGAAGTGATGATGGATGTTTTGGCCAATGCTTTGTCCCAGCAAGGGCTCAGGGTCATAACGGCGAGGGACGGCGACGAGGCCTTTCGAATGGCAGATGGCAACCGTGTTGACTTGATAATTTCTGAGCTGATGCTGCCTAAGATGGACGGGTTTTTGTTGAGACAGAATCTTCTGTCCCGCTCCCATACCAAAGATATTCCTTTTGTTCTTGTATCTCATTTGAAAAACGAGGATACAGTGAGAAGGGCATCTGCATTGGGGATAGAACATTACCTGCAAAAGCCTGTGATGCTGTCGGAACTCACGGGCATAGTCACCAACAAGCTTAGAAGGGACTAGAGACGATGCGGGCTACGACCGAGGTTGTCATCATTTTGGGGATAGCTTTGCTATTGCTGGCTGTCATTATGGTGCTGCTGGTCGTGGCAAGAAGGCTCGAAAACGACGAAGAACGGCATGTCTTCGAAAGCGAGAAGAAACGCTTGCTCGGAGTTGTGAAGGGTCAAGAATATTCGGGGGTTCTTCGCATAGCCCCTGACGTTTGCCTTGCTATGCGGCAGGTGCTGAAACCGGAATCGCCGATTAAAAAGGTATTGGAGCGGATCATCCGGGGTCTGGACCTGGAAAAGAAATACGCAAGACAGCTGCGGTCGCGAAGCAGTATCAAACGCAAAGAAGCGGCGGTCTGTCTGGGGTTGATCGGCACAGATTCAGCCAGGATGGTCTTGGAAGATGCCTTGCTCAAGGAAAAAAGCGATTCGGTGAAGATCTACATCGCCAACGCTCTCTCGGATATAGGACATGAAGAGTCCATCGCCCCGCTCGTCGGCTCTCTTCTTAACGCTCATCGCTGGTACCGGAGCCGGGTGAACATGCTTATCTGCGGTTTCGCCCAGGCCTTTGACGAGTATGCCTTACACCTCAGGGAGAGCAAGCGCCTGGAAATAAAAGAACTCATGGTCGCTTTCGCGGCAGAATACCCGTCAAAAAGGACCCGCGATTATCTGGTCAGACTTATCGAGAATGAGAAACAAGACGCTGCAGAGCTGTTTGATCTGACAGAAAAAAAGGCCTGCGTGACCTGCTACCATGCGTCGACCGGGGTTAACTGGGGCTTTTGTGTGTGCCGTTTTCGCGGCGATGTTCATCCTCTCTGCACCTGTTCAAAGTACAGGCCGGTTCCGGCGCTGGTTGACTGCCGAGCCGATTACCCTCGTCTCGTTGGGGAAGCGGCTCGGGTGCTCGCCCGGTTTTTCCCAGGCATCCTCGATGATGAAGCTTACCTCAGGTCCGAGAATATAGAAGTGAGACGTGCGGCTATATCGGCGCTTGCTCGTTTTTCTGTCCCAGATAACTTGAGGCGGCTCTTGACTTATCTTACGGATGACGAGGTTTATCGCTTTGCCGTCAGCGCGGCATCGGAAATGGTTGAAAAAGAGCCCCGTTTTCTCAGCATTCTTATTCGTGATTTCGAAAGAGAAGAAAATCCGGTCAGGAAAAAGCGGATGGCGGAGATTTTAGCCATAAGGATGCAGTACCTTATAAGGCAACTGCTGACTGGAAAGAAAAAAGCGGCAGCCGCTGTCATTAAAGAGTTATTGTTGCTGGGCCATACCAGTGAGGTCATCGAGTTTCTCCACAGGAATCGGAATCTCGATCTGGAGAATGAGCTGGTCGGGATCATCCGGGAAGTGGCGAAAGCTTCTGATGAGTTAGCCCATCTGTTTGCACGTCATTTGCCGGAGAGGGTTGCCAAAAAGTGTGGGCTTGCCGCCCTGCCGGAACCTAAGCCGCAAGAACCGGCACCTCCCGACAGGCCATTGATGATAGGGGTTTACAGCATTATTGTCCTGGCTGTAGCTTTGGTACCGCTCATGTATCTGGTAAGACACAGCGATTTGGTTCTGACTGCTTCCTGGAGGACGCAACTGGAGGTGCTTGTAATCGACTTCAATTACTTCCTGGCTTACTACTGCATCGCCATCAATTCTGTGTACCTCTTGCTTTTAGGCATCTCGCTGCTCTACGTCAGGGAACAGGAACGGCTGTGGAAGATAAAGACCGATACGTTCCTCTTCAAAAAGAATATGCTGCCCTCTGTATCCATTATTGCCCCTGCTTTCAACGAGGAGAAGACCATTATCGAAAGCGCTAATTCCCTGCTGAACCTGAAATACCCCGACTATGAGGTTATCATAGTCAATGATGGATCGAAAGACCGAACCCTTGAGGTTCTCATCGACTATTTTGACCTGGCCAGAGTCGATTACGTGTTCGAGGCCAGGCTCCAGACCAAGCCGGTGCGAGGCGTCTACATGAACCGGGCCATCCCCAAGCTTATAGTCGTCGACAAGGAGAACGGGGGTAAAGCGGATTCCTTGAATGCCGGTATTAACGTTTCCAGGAAGGAGTACTTCTGCGGCATCGATGCCGATTCCCTCTTGGAAAGCGATGCCCTGCTCAAGCTGGCCTCCATGGTCATTGATCAGGACGTGGAAGTACCTGCTCTTGGCGGCAATGTTTTTCCCGTAAACGGCTGCGTGGTAGAAAGAGGCAAGGTGGCCGAGGTACGCATACCCCAAAACCGGCTGGCGATTCTCCAGACTCTAGAATACCTGCGGGCTTTCATGGCGGGGAGACTGGGATGGGCCAAGACCGGCAGCCTTATGATAATCTCGGGTGCTTTTGGTCTGTTTAGAAAACAGAGGATAATAGACATAGGGGGGTATCTTACCCGGACGGAACGCTATGCCAAGGACACGGTCGGCGAGGACATGGAGCTGGTAGTGAGGATCAACCGTCTAATGAGGGAAATCGGCAAGAGGTACCGCGTCTGCTACTCTTTCAATGCCAACTGCTGGACGGAAGTGCCTGAAGATGTGCGAAGCCTGAAAAGACAGCGCTACCGCTGGCACCGGGGGCTTTTGGAGATACTGAGCTTTCACCGGAAGATGATATTCAATCCTTCTTACGGCCGGGTTGGGCTCGTGGCCATGCCCTATTTCCTGATATTTGAAGCTTTCGGCCCCCTGATCGAAGCCGAGGGCTATCTGGCGGTAGTCGCGGCATCGGTCCTAAACATATTAAACGTGAAAATAGCAGTTCTGTTGTTCGCGGCCAATGTTCTAATGGGGGTTGTAATATCGCTTTCGGCCCTTTTTATCGCTTTGCGCAACTTGATGTATCTGAGATGGAAAGATATCGCGGTCTTGATATGGTACGCGCTTGCTGAAAATTTCGGGCCCCGGCAGTTCATGAGCGTGTGGAGAGCCGCGGCGACAGTGAATATGCTGAAAAAACCTACAGGATGGGGCAAGGCGGAAAGAAGAGGGTTTGCCCTTGAGCCCAATCCGACCGACAGGTAGAGGTGGTGTACAGCCGTGAAGAGAAAAATGGTGTTGTTGGCCCTGCGCATAGCTGTACTGGTGCTGGCCGGGATGCTGATACTGATCATAAGCTGGCCCGTGTTGTTCATAGGGAGCTTTTCTGCCTCCCCGCTTAACGTGTGGAACAAACAGAGTCTTTCGCACCGGCTTGACGCCGTGAAGGAATTGGGCATGGAAGGTTTAAAAAAGGACCTGGAGACAGAGATGCGCTTCAAGCTGCGCCGTTGGTACCCGCGGCAAGGGGAAACGCGTGTGCCGGTTATGTGCAGGGCTCAGGGGAAGGGATTCGAGATCTGGCAAGACGGCCAGTGGCGACCTGTTTTTGTCAAGGGGGTCAACCTGGGATGCGCTCTGCCCGGGCGCTGGTTTGCCGAGTTTCCCCGGGAAGAGGAGACGTACCTCGAGTGGCTGGAGAAGATCGGCAGCATGAATGCCAACTGTGTGCGCGTCTACACATTGCTTCCCCCCGAGTTCTACCGGGCGTTATGGTACTACAATTGCAGGCACCAGGAAAGGCCCCTGTGGCTTTTCCAGGAAATATGGCCTGAAGAACATCCCCCAGGGGACAACTACCTGCTCCCGGAGTACATGGAAGGGTACTTGAGGGAGATAAAGTACGTAGTAGATGCGGTTCACGGTAAGGCCCGGATACCTGAACGCAGGGGCCGGGCCTGGGGCAGCTACGATGCCGACGTTTCCGGGTATGTCCTGGGTTATTTGGTAGGCAGGGAATTAGAACCCCAGGAAGTCATTGCCACCGATGAAAACAATCCGAGGTTCAGCTTCAATGGACACTATCTGTTTTCAACCGCGGAAGCGAGCCCTACCGAAGCCTGGCTGGCCATGTGCTGTGATGATGTTGTTGATTACGAGATGACCAGGTACAGACAACAGCACCCGATAGGCATCGTAAGCTGGCCTACTTTGGACCCTATCGAGCACGATTCCGAGTGGAACGAGGAGGGGCGCAAGGATCTGGAGTATAACGACAAGGTGGCTGTAGATATAAACCACATAGAGGTTAAGCCGAATTTGCTTGCCGGGTTCTTCGGTGCGTACCACATCTATCCCAATTATCCCGACTTTATGAACAACGAAGAAAAATACGATCTATACCGGGACGAAGAAGGCCGTCTGAGGTACGGCGGCTACTTGAGAGAATTCATTGCCGTACACGGAAAATACCCGGCTCTGGTGGCTGAGTTTGGACTCGCTACCGGCATGGGTAACGCCCACTGGAGTCCGGACGGCTATCATCACGGGGGGCTTAGGGAAGAGGATCAAGGCAACGGCATCATAAGGATGATGAAAGCTATAAAGAAAGAAGGGTACGCCGGAGGGATAATTTTCGAGTGGATGGATGAGTGGGCCAAGAAGACCTGGACTACCGAACCGTTCATGATCCCCTATGAGCGCCACGTCCTGTGGCACAATGTGATAGATCCGGAGCAGAACTACGGGCTTTTGGCCTTAGAGAGCAAAGGACCCGGCAAGGCTCAGGTTACCTCCAAACCTGAAGGGATAATAGGACAACTTAGGATTTCCCATGACTGTTCGTTCTTGTATTTGGAGATTGTATTCTGGAAAAACCCGGAACTGGACAAACAAAAACTGCTCATCGGTCTGGATACTTACGACAGGGAGCGGGGAGAGTTTAGATTTTCTCCAGAAATAGACCTGCAAGCCCCTAGTGGCATGGAGTTTAAGATAGAGGTGGCAGGGGAAAGGAAGGCCCGTATACTCGTAACTCCAAGCTACAACGCGGCTGAGGGGCGCTTTTCCTCCAGACCGTCGTTTGCGGGCAGATTCGAAGAAATCCGACATCTCATCAACAAAGAAAGGGTAACCAAAGACGGGCGCAAGATACCGCCTTGCTATGAAAACGCCAGTCTGCTCCGGTACGGCAGCCTGAAGGACAATCGTTATTACCACTGGTGCAAGACCGATGATTTTCTCATGATACGCATCCCTTGGGGCAGGATCAATGTTACCGACCCCTCAAGCCTGAGAGTGCTGGACGATGAACGGTCCCTGCCGTCACCGGAAAGGGACCAGCTGCGAACCGCCAGAACTGACGGCATCGCCGTCCATGTGATTTTGTGGGATAGTGATAGGGAAGAGATATTAGATAGGCTGAGCAACCGTGAAGCTTACCTGTGGGAAGGCTGGGAAAAGCCCGAATACCGCGTGCGGTTGAAGAAGAGCTATTATATCGTGAGCCGGTTTTTCGCTGCCTTGGATTAGTCATGTGGTTTGCGTTGCGTGTTTTTCGGGATCCGGCAATTTGGCCTTCCGGGCGACGACCGATTACCCATTACACTGGGGAGGAGAATTTGATACTATTATTCTATAAATCCCGGCAGGCAATGGGATACAAAACCAGAAACACCAGAAACACCAAAAACACCAAGAAGCGACTGGACAGGGATCCGGTCAAGCCAAAATCAAAAGAGCGCAAGCATTTTGAAGGCTTTGTACACAAAAAGTTGAGAAAGGAGACGGTGAAACCTCGATGCGTGATTCAACTCTATCTCCGGAAGGCTTGAAGGTCTTTCACGCCCGTTACGCCGACAAGGACGAGGACGGCAATCCTATAGAAACTTTCGAACAGGCGGTAGACCGGATGGCTAAAGCTGCCGCAAGCATCGAAAGAGAGAAGCAATGGACCGAGAAGTTCGCGGATGCCATCGGTAACCTGTACTTTGTACCCTCAACTCCCATCTGGGCAAATATCGGGAAAGCGCACACTCTGTGGCAGCCTGCGGCTTGTTTTGTTCTCGATGTGGAGGATTCTTTAGAGAGTATGTACGAGACCCTGAAGCACACGGCTCTGGTCTTCAAGTCCGGAGGAGGCGTAGGCTATAACTTTTCCAAGATCAGGCCTAAGGGCTTCCCGGTTCGCACCACCAGAGGGCGAGCTTCGGGCGTGGTCGAGCTCATACGGTTGTATGATGCATCTTCCAACATGGTGGTTCAGGGCGGGGTAAGAAGAGGGGCTTCCATAGGTATACTTGACATAGACCACCCCGAGATCCTCGATTTTATCCGGGCCAAGCTCGACGGAAAGTCGCTTCCCAACTTCAACCTGTCAGTGGGCATAACCGACAAATTCATGGAGGCTCTGGAGAACGGAGATGATTGGGAGCTGGTATTCTGGGACAGGGTGGTAGAACGGATCCCGGCTCAGGAACTCTGGAATGAGATAGTTTCCGCAGCTCACGCCTGCGGGGATCCCGGGGTATTGTTCCTGGACACGCTACAGCGGCACAACCAAATACCAACAAAAATGTTGAAAGCTACCAACCCATGCGGCGAACAGCCATTGCTTCCGGGGGAATCGTGTCTTTTGGGAAGCATCAATCTGGCCCGCATGGTGGACGAAAACGGCAGGTTGAAAAGAGAACTCTACGAAGAAACGATTCGGACCGCGGTGAGGTTCCTCGACAACATTATCGACGTCGGCCAGTATCCTCTGGAGTTTATAGCTGAAACTACGCGGGCTTCGCGCAAGATCGGTCTCGGGTTTACCGGGCTTGCCGATGTGCTCATCAAAGCAAATTTGGCTTACGATTCTGAAGAAGGGAGAGAATACGCCGCCGAACTCACCAGGATCATGAGAGAAACGGCGCACGAGGTCTCACGAGAACTGGCGGACGAAAGGGGTTGTTTCCCCCTGTGGGAAGAGAGCGTGTATTACCCGGACAGGCCCATGCGTAATGCCAGCCTCATAACCATCGCTCCTACGGGAACGGTTACGGTCATGGCCGGGTGTGAGGGATACGGAATAGAGCCTATATTCGCGGTAGCTTACCGGAAAAAGACTAACGTTGCCGGGTATCTCAACGTGTTCTCCCCGCTGTTCCTCGATGCCTGCAAGAAGCATGGGGTTCCCGAACACGTTCTCGACAAGGTTGCCCAGAGAGGTACCTGCCAGGTTCCGGGAATACCCGAAGAAATCAGGAAGGTATTCAAAGGGGCCCGTGAAATATCGCCGTTCGATCATATTCTGATGCAGGCGGCGGTGCAAAGACACGTGGACAACGCGGTATCTAAGACCATCAACCTCCCGGAATCGGCAGGGGTTGAGGATGTCGATGCCTGTTTCCGGAAAGCTCACGAACTCGGCTTAAAAGGGATTACCGTATTCCGCGAAGGGTCCAAAGAAGGAACCGTGGAGATAGGGGAACAGAAAGCCAAAATAGAGCTGAAACGGGGCGAGATACTGCCCCGTCCCAGAAGCGCCCAAGGGTCGACGTATCGCCTGGACACGGGCTGCGGCAAGATATATTTGACGGTCAACTACCATCCCGACACTAAAGAAATACTCGAGACTTTTATAACTACAGGCTCAGACGGGGGGTGCCTGATTTACACCGAGGCCACTTCTCGCCTGGTCAGTCTCGCCATCCGCGGGGGTATCTCGGTCCAAGAGATCGTGGAACAGTTGGAGAGCACCCACTCCTGTCCTTCGTATATGCTGGCTAAAGGCAAGGGCAAAAAGGTGTCTCCTGGAAGGTCTTGTGCTTCGGCTATAGCCAGGAAGCTGCGCGAAATCCAAAGAGACCTTGGTCTTGACAAGAAGCCCGAGCCTCAGAGTATTTGTCCTGACTGCGGGAGCGTCCTCGAACACGCAGAAGGCTGCATGACCTGCCGGGGATGTGGGTTTTCGAAGTGTTAAATTGCCTCCGGCAGGCCGCCATGGCCGTTCCTTGAGCGAGTATTAATTACGGGTTAGTTTTGCTTCCAACCGGGCCAGGCGCCGGGCGAGGTCTGGGTTTATCCAGGTTCGTCCGCTCAGCCTGGCCGTGCGTGTTTCTATCTCGATGGCTTTCAAGGTGCAACGTCGGGCGGAAGGGTAATCCTTCTGCCGGTGCTCGTAATACTTGGCGAGCTCGACCCAGGGCTCGCTTATGAGGGAGGAAACGGCAGTGGCTTTGGTCCACAGCTCGACTGCGCGGTCGTAACTTCCTTGCCTTTTGTGCAGGCCTGCCAGAAAGCAAAGGTCGGGACCGGTGAGGCTGCCTCCCTGCTCAAGGTAGCTTTCGAGGTACTCTATGGCCCGGGTGTAATCTTTTGTGTCGGCCCACATCCTGGCCGCATTGACCACTTCCTGTCGCCAATAGCACATTTCGACTCCTAAAAAGACCCGCTCCAGTCTTTGTATCAGTTCAACCAGGCTCGCTATGTCGCGGCAGTTATGTTCCAGGATAGGAGGAATCTCGTCGAGGGCGCCGGTACGCAGGAAATTGACGTAGGCTGCCGGAACCAGATATCCTGGCAGATCACCGGTCCGTTCAAATCCCAAGATACCTCTTTCAACTTCCCGTAAACTGAAGCTCGTCAAGACCCCTTTCCAGATTCTGCGGGATGCGTGTAATAGATCCAAATGCAGCTCTTCCAGATCCGGTACAGTCAAACGGTGAAAAGAGAACCTGTCGGACAGAAGCGGCCAATCGAAGCATCTGCCATTGTATGTTACCAGGCCCTCGAACTGTTCCAAGAACTCCTTGAGATCACAGAGGACCGCGAGTTCTTCGCGGTGATCCCGCAGGAAATACTGGCGTACCACAGGCTTGTCTTGCCGCAGGTACCCTATGCCGACGGTAAAAGCGAAGGCTCCGGCTCCCAGGTTCAGGCCGGTGGTTTCAAGGTCGAGGAAGCACAATCTCGCCAGCTCCAGTTGTTTGGGCTTTTTTTCGATGAGTGTCCAGACATATTCTGTTGTCGGACATTGGAGGGGCACCTCGGGAACCGAGACTTCCCTGACCAGAAACTGGCCGGCTCTGTTTTGCTGGTTCACGAAGCCCAGATTGTGCCACGACCGGCTTGGAGAAACAACCGGGTCTTTCCTTGTCGCAGGCTTCCAGATAAGGTTTAGGCGTTGCCCAATACTTAGTCGAGACATCCTGCCAGTACCTTCACCACCATTTCTTTTGTATTTACATCGGGAAGACCGGACACCGGGGGACCTACGCATGAAGGACAACCTGCCAGGCAACCGCAGGTGCTAACCGTTTCCAGAGCTGCTCGGATAACGGATTGATTCGCTTTGAAGAGGCCTTCTGCCAGTCCGATGCCCCCGGGGTAGCGGTCGTAAACGTACACCGTAGGCAATCCTGATTCCACGGCCTTAACCTGGGGAGCGACGCCGAGATCCCCGCTGTCGCACATGAGGAAGACGGGGGCCAGGTTCTGGTAAAGGTTAGCCACCCCCAGCAAAGCCGCTTCTTTTTCTTCGTTGGACATCTCCTTTGTAAGCTCAGGCCCGAAACTCAGCCAGAATCCGGACGTGTGCATATCCTGTTGAGGCAGGTTTATCTGTCCGTAGCCTATGTTTTCGTGTGTTCGGTACTTTATCTTTTTGTAGACCGTGGGCAATTGCGTAACCAGGATTTCACCCCATTTTGTCACGCCGTGCCCTTCGTCTTTTTGAGCAAAAACGTTTATTACCTTGATGTCGACGGCGATGTCGGCATCGGTGTAGTAGTCCACCTTTACCCTTTTTACGTAAGCCCGACCGTTGTCGAAATCAAACTGCACAACCTGGTACTGCTGGTCCTGGTGGAGGTAAATGGCTCCCTCATAAAGCATGGTCATAGCGCTGGAGCGGTCCATTTCCCCGATGACCACAGGCTTGGGGTCGGTTATGTCCATTATGACGACGTTGGTAGGGGCGATGCTGCGCAGGCCTACCTCGTGGGCCGGGTAAACATCCGCTATCCAATAATATTTTCCTTCTGCCAGATGGACAAACCGGTTCTCTTCCAGGTATTCGAGTATCTCTGCTGATTCCTGGTCGTCCGCAATCTCCTGCCGGCTGATGGGCAGTTCGAACGCGGCACATTTGAGGTGTTCAGCCTTAATGATGAAGTTGTCCGGGTTAACAAGGCCCATTTCCGGGGATTGTTCCAGGAAGTACCGGGGATGGCGCACGAGGTACTGATCAACCGGAGCGCTGGATGCCACCAGGACCGCGACTGCGTCCCGGTTACGCCGTCCTGCTCGCCCTGCTTGCTGCCACGTGCTGGCAATACTGCCGGGATAGCCAGCTATTATGCTCACGTCCAGTTCCCCTATGTCGACACCGAGTTCCATGGCGTTCGTACAGACTACGCCGTCGATCCTCCCGTCACGCAGACCTCTTTCAATATCTCTTCTCTCCTGGGGCAAATAGCCTCCTCGGTAGGTTTTTATGTTTCTCCCCCTGGCCTTCTTTTTCTCTCTTTCCCGAAGATACCTGCCCAGAAGCTCGACCCGCAGGCGGCTCTTGGCAAAGGCGATAGTTTTGAAGCCGCGGTCGATAAAAAACTCAGCTAACCTCTGGGCCTCATTTAGGGAACTGCGCCTTATCCCGAGTGCCTCGTTGACCACGGGAGGGTTGTAAAAGATGAAATAGCGCCCGCCTCTTGGTGCTCCGCAATCCGATACCAGAAAGAATTCTTCGTCAGTGAGACTGGTCGCCAAGTCTACCGGATTGGCGATAGTCGCAGAGCACATGATGAAAACGGGACGGCTTTCATAGTAATTGGCTATTCGCTTCAAACGGCGTATGACGTGAGCCATGTGAGACCCGAATACGCCGCGGTAAGTATGCATCTCATCAATGACTATGAACTTGAGGTTCTCAAACAAGCTGATCCAGCGGGGGTGATGGGGCAGTATCCCGGTATGCAGCATGTCGGGATTGGTTATCACCAGGTTGGCTGTTCGGCGCACCGATTTTCTGGCATCAGCTGGGGTATCTCCATCATAGGTGTAGACCTTCAGTCCTCCCTCCAGGAAGGAACCCAGCTCCTCAAGCTCGTTCAACTGGTCTTGGGCCAGTGCCTTGGTGGGGAAAATGTAAAGGGCCCGAGTTTCCGGTTCCTTGAGAATGGTATCGACTACTGGAAGATTGTAACAGAGCGTTTTCCCTGAAGCCGTAGGAGTTACGATGACCGTGTTCTTTCCTGCCATGACTGCCTCATAGGCCTCACCCTGGTGGGAATACAGCCGCTCAACGCCCCGCTTGCGGTAGGCTGAAACCAGTTTTTCGGAACAACTGCAGGGAAAATCCCGGTATTTCGCTTCAGATGGGGGCAGGTAGTGTGAAAAAAGTATTCCGGCAGCGAAGTACCGGTCTTGACACAGGGTTTGTACCGCCTTTTTGATCACGAACCAAAAGCCTCCTGTCCTTCTTGCATCCTTGCCGAGCATACGTTCGCATGACCATTTATAGAATTCCATAAGAGACGCAAAAACTCCTGCTTCGTAGAGGAGGTGTTAAATTAGGTTGGTTGAAGATAACAGTTTCTGTTTGGTCGGGAGCTGGCAGCTACTGTATAATAGAACCCAAAGGTCCTGGTCGGGGATACCGGCCAGGCGGAAGGGGGAAACAGGGTGGCTGATATTGATATTAATGACGTGAATGACCGCAGTTTTTATGATACTCTGGAGCAATTAATAGACGGTCATTCGAAGGGCTTTCGGGTTACCGATCTTCTGGATACTTCGGCTATGAGGTACGTGTGCAAGAAGAGGATCGTAGAACTGGAGAGGCTGAAGGGACGGCAGCGCGATATCGAATTGTGCAAGCGTTTTCTTGAGATATTAGAAAAAGAAGATGCCGGAAGAAAGAAATAACAGGAACCGGGCGGGGCTTGCCCTGTGAAGGACGAAGGTGGTAGGAGTTGATCGACTGGGAAACTAGGGTCTATCGCCTGGAAGGCGTTTCCCGCATCTACCAGATGGGAGAGGTGGAGGTTCGGGCTTTAGACAAGGTGGACCTCGACATTTTTAAAGGCGAATTTACTGTTGTCCTCGGGCCCAGCGGGTCGGGAAAAAGCACTCTATTGAATTTATTGGGAGGACTCGACCGTCCCACAGAAGGCCGGGTCTTTTTTTACGGTCAGGACCTGAACGAACTTTCCGACCGGGAGCTGACCAGGTTTCGCCGTGATAAAGTAGGGTTTGTCTTCCAGTTTTTCAACCTGGTGCCGACCTTGACGGCCTTGGAGAACGTGGAGCTTGCCGCCGCTATTGCCGGCATCAAGGGTGATGCCAGGAAATACCTGGACCTGGTTGGACTGGCGCCGAGGGGCGACCACTTCCCCTCCAAGCTTTCCGGAGGCGAACAGCAGAGGGTAGCTATAGCTCGGGCTCTGGTGAAGGAACCGGAGATCATCCTCTGCGACGAGCCGACCGGAGCCCTGGATTACGAAACCGGGGTCGCAGTTTTAAGGGTTTTGGCAGACATCAACCGGCAAGCGGGGCGTAATGTCATGGTCATAACTCACAACGCTGCCATCGCCGCCATGGCCCACAGGGTCGTGTATCTCCGCAGCGGCCGGGTAGACCGGGTGGAGGTCAATGCCCGACCGGCGGAACCGGAAGAGGTGAGGTGGTGATGCAGGCTTTAGCTCGGGTTTTTTTACGAGATATTGCCGCTTACCGGGCACAGTTTGCTGCGGTTGTCCTTTTGGTGGTTTTGGGCATTTCTCTTTTTGCTGCCGTTTACACCTCGTTTCAGAACCTCAAAGCATCGGCAGATTATTCTTACGACCAGCTGCTCTTCGGCGATGCCTGGTTTTCGGTCTACAAGGCGCCCGACAGTATCGTTCCGGTGATAAAGAACGTCGAAGGGGTTGCGGCGGCCGAAGGCCGAGTGATTAAGGACGTTTCTTTGAAACTGCCCTTCGAGGTGAAAGACAAGGTAACCTGTCGTATAATCTCCATGCCCTCTGCCTATCCTACCGTCAACCGGCTGTTGATTGAAAAGGGATCTTACCCCCGTGCGCGCTACAGCGGGTTGCTCCATGAGGATTTTTTTTACTACTATGGTTTGCAAACCGGGGACGCTGTTCGCATAGAGGTGGACGGGAAAGAGTACGATGTGTCCATAGCAGGGGTCATACGCACGACCGAGTATCTGTACCCTATGAAAGGGCAGCTGGACATGGTCCCGAGCACGCGCAATTTTGCCATCCTTTTTATGCCCGAAGACCAAGCCCAGGAGATATTGGGGACGGGCAGCTTTTACAACGACATAAGCGTGCGTTTTCGTCCTGGATTCGACACGGAAGAGGTTACCAAAACCATAGAGAAAATACTGGAACCCTACGGTCTGCTCCGCACCATACCCCGCCGGTACCAGCCGTCGGCCATGACTATCGAAATGGAACTCCAGGGTCTGCAGCAGATGGCGGTCATGTTTCCTTTTCTTTTCCTTTCGGTCGCCGGTTTTGCCATCTATATGCTCCTCTTTCGCGTGATTACCCAGCAGAAGCAGCAGATAGGCTTGTTTATGGCCCTGGGGGTTACGGCTTCCGGGATTTTCCTTTACTATCTTTCTTTTGCGCTGGTCGTAGGTTTGGTGGGGGCCGTGTTAGGGGTACTGGTAGGGCAGGTGTTTTCCGGGCTTCTTACCGCCGTTTACGCCGACATATACAACTTACCCTACGTGAAATACGTGCACCACGGCTCGGTATTTGCCATCGGTATATGCCTCACCTGGTCGGCATTGGTGATATCTACCTATACCGCAGCCCGGATGGCGAGCAGGCTTCCTCCGGCACAGGCCATGCGGAAAGAAGCCCCTGAATCCGCAAGAGTAGCTTTTTCCCCTCTGTTTACGCGATTAACGTCTGAGGCTGATATTCTCACCCGTATAGCCGTGCGCAATCTGGTCAGAAGCAAGAGGCGCTTTTTCTTGACCGCGCTGGGGATTTCTTTTGCCGTCCTTTTGCTCATAGTATCGTTATCATTCTGGGACGAAGTAGATTTCATGATGATGCGCTATTTCGATGAGATTCAGGCTTTCGATCTACAGGTATATTTTGACCGGCCGTTGGGCCCGGATGCTGTTGACGAAATCGCGCGGCTTAACGGAGTAAGCCGTGCAGAGCCCGTCTTTGAATTTCCGTGCAAATACTCGCATGGTAATAAATCCATAGACTCCTTGGCGGTTGCTTTAATGCCGAACAGCCGGCTCCACCAGTTGTACGACAGAAACGGCCGTCCGCTGACAGTGCAAGAGGAGGGAATCATTCTTACCGAGATCCTCCGCAATGCGCTTAAACTGGAACTGGGCGACTACGTGGAAGCCAAGCCGTTGACAGCCGACGCCCAAACCAGTGTTCTTAAGGTAATTGGGTTCGCCGATGAAATGGTGGGCCATGCGGGATACCTGACTTTTCGCCAGGCGTGGAAGGTTCTTGATCAAGGAGAGGGTTATACTTCTTGTCTTGTCTCGGTTGCGGCAGAAAAACGCGTGCCGGTGAAAAACTATCTGGCCGATTCGCCCCGCGTGCTGTATATTCAAGATCAGGTATTTGCCAAAACGGATTTCAAGTCGTATTTGAAGTTCTTCTATACTTTTCTGGCTTTTATGCTGGCATTCGGCCTGGCGATGGGAACCGCTATTGTTTTTAATACGACCACCATAAACCTCTGGGAGCGAAAGAAGGAGCTGTCAATTCTTATGGTTCTGGGCCTGGCGACCTCGGCCATAAAGAGACTGATTCTTTGGGAAAACGCGTTCGTAGGTGCGGCGGGAGCGGTTATCGGAGTTCCGTTGGGGTTGTGGGTAGCCTGGCTCTTTGCTACCAGTTATTCCACGGAACTCATGCAGTTACCATTTGTTATCTATCCCCGTACTTACATTCTGACGTTTTTAGTCGTGTTTCTGCAATTGTGGATGTCTCAGGCCATAGCTCTGCGAGGACTCGAGCGGTGGGACCTGGTTGAAACCATAAAGGAAAGAGAGTGATGCTCGATGCAAACTCGGCGCTGGCTGATGGGGATGCCCAGGTGGGTGTTGCCGGTTCTGGCTGGACTGATAGCCTTGGTAGCATGGTACGGTCTCCGGTCAACTCCGGTAAATGTTGCGCAAGTGGAGAAAAAGACTATTAAGACCGCGGTGAGAGTCTCCGGGGAAATCGAACCGGCCGACAAGCTGGTTTTGACGAGCAAAACTTCAGGAAGGATAGAAACCGTGAGGGTCGAAGCTGGGGATAAGGTAAGAAAAGGGGACGTTTTGGCCTCCTTCGATACCACTGAATTAAAACTGGAGAAAGATATAGCCGAAGCCCGCTACCGGGCTCTGGCTGCACGATTGGCCGGGGTTAAGGAGACTGAGCCTGTCAAGGCAGAGGCGGCACTTGCAAAAGCCAAAGCAGCCCTTCAGTCGGCGGAGAAACAGTACGAAAGAGCCGAATTGCTGTATGGGGCGGGAGCCATCTCAAAGTCTGATTTTGAAGCTTACGGCTTGGCTTTGCAAGAAGCGAAGACAGCGGTGAGTCTGGCTGAACAGGAGGCGAAGAAGGTTACACCACCAGGGGGCTACGAGATAAAGTCCCTTTCCTTCCAGGCCCAGGAGGCGCTAGCGGGTTTGGAGCTGGCTAGATCCAGGCTAGAGCAAGCGGTAATTACTTCTCCTTTTGATGGCGTGGTTTATTTTCGGTATATTGAGCCTGGTTCGTATGTAACGCCAGGAACGAAACTTTTTCTTCTCGGGCGGGGACAGGACATGGTGATCAAATCCTACGTCCTGGAAGAGGAAGCTTGCCGGTTGAAGCGAGGACAACAGGCGGAGCTGAGCGGGCCCGTACTTGGTGAATCAGTATTGGCTGGAGAAGTGATCTACGTGGCCCCGGCTGCAGAAAAGGTAGTGTCTAGCTTAGGGGTCGAGCAAACCAAAGTAATGGTCAAGGTCAAGCCAAAGGACAGTTCGCGACTCAAACCGGGGTTTGAGCTAGACGTTTTTCTCATCACGGAGAAGAAGGAGGGGGTAATAGCCGTACCGTGTTCCGCGATAGTGGAGGATAAAGGTGCGACCCGCGTTTTGGTTGTGGAAAACGGGAAGGCGGTTTTCCGGACGGTAACTACGGGCATTTCCGACGGGGATTACGTGGAGGTTACCCGCGGCCTTACGGTTTCGGATAGAGTTGTCTTGGAACCGGACAAGGTAAAGCCCGGCCAAAAGGTCAGACCAATTTTGCAAAAAGCTTACTCTCAAAAAACATGAATATTTTCTTTCACTGTTGGTTCCTTTTGCGGTCTTTTTTGGCTATAATTGATTTGTGCAAATAGATACTTGTTGTCAGCGCCAAAACCTGGATTCATAGGAGGAACGAGAAGTATTGTGAAGGCTCTATTACCCGAGGATGATGCGTATCTCGAGGACCTCAAGCGCGAGCTCCACTATGATGTGGCCAAGGGATTGATTAAGCCTGCTGAAGTGTACCCGATCCTGGCTGGTGGCCAGGAGTATTTACGGCTTGTCAGGTTGGGGTCGAATATTTTGAAACAAAACAGGGACTGGCTGCGAAACCTTTCAAAACCGGTCCGGCGTTTTCGTTACCATGTTCGCAGATGGAGGTTATCTATGAATACCAAGAGTCAGTACAGTTCTGAGGAGATCATCAAGGAATTCAGCAAGTTGGATTACGTGTGCGATGAAAATATTGCCGATGCCGTGCACTTGGCACTGCTCCTCCAAAAACCCCTTCTGGTCGAAGGGGAGCCCGGGGTGGGCAAGACCGAAATAGCCAAGGTATTGGCTAAAATGCTCGACACCGATCTGATTCGATTACAGTGCTATGAGGGATTGGACGAGAGCAAGGCCTTGTATGAGTGGAACTATCAGAAACAACTGCTTTATATTCAGGGTCAGGACAAGGCGGCGGGTGATGTCTTCACAGAGGACTTTTTGCTGGTCAGGCCCCTTTTGAAGGCTATTTTGGCCGAGGGAAGGCCCCCTGTTTTGTTGATAGACGAGATAGACAAGGCGGACGAGGAGTTCGAGGCTTTCTTGTTAGAGGTCTTGTCTGACTTTCAGGTGTCGATACCTGAGTTCGGTACTATCAAGGCAAAAACGATCCCCTACATTGTTATCACCAACAACGATGCCCGCGAACTGACTGATGCTTTGAAGAGGCGGTGCATATTCTTGTATATCGATTATCCTTCTGTGGAAAAAGAGGAGAAGATTCTGCTTCAGCGGGTACCGGGCCTTGATAAGAATTTGGCTCGTAGAACAGCCGAATTCATGAGCGCCCTCCGCAAAAGGACAGACCTGGTCAAGAAGCCGAGCATAGCTGAAGGGATTGACTTTGCACGGGCTGTGCTCATGGAAGGGATCGAGGAGATTGATGACAAAGTGGTGGACAGGTTCCTGCCGGCAATTCTCAAGACCAAGGAAGACGTTGTCACCTTCCGTAAACGAGGAGAAGGCACATGGATTGGCGGGTTCTAGGATTATTTCTGATGTACAGGCTAAAGAAGGCCTGGTTGCGGTTGGGTCGCCGTGGAATAAAAGGGAGCCGTAGCCGCCCCCAGCCTCCGCCTTCTCGAGGTCCTTTGGAAAACGTGTCGCGGGGCGACAGGCACAGGCCGGGGGGGAGTCAGGGGCTGACGGGATTTCCGGTTACGTACAGGGACCCTTCTCAAGACGGGGCAATGCAGCCAGGGCAAAGCGGGGGCAAAAAGAGCGATTACATCCCGGCTTCTCTTGATCTCGAGCAGGCGAGAGAAACGGGCAAGCTCGTGAAGAAACTGGCTACCCCTATTTCAAGGAGGCGCAAGCGCGGTCACAGACGCAAGAACCTGGATTTAAGGGCGACCATCCACCGCAGCACACTGCAGGGTGGAACCTTGCTCAAGCTTCGCTGGAAAACAAAAAAGCCGGCCAAGCCCAGAGTAGTTCTGATTCTGGACACCTCGTCATCAATGATGAAAAGCGCTACTGTGATGCTTCAGTTTCTCTACGCGCTGCGGAAAGAATTCCGGCAACTTGAGGTCTTTATCTTCGGCAATGAACTCAATTACGTAACCCCGTATTTGCATCTGTCTTTCCCCGAGCTTATTTACAACATGAGCCAACTGCCGCAGTGGGACTTCGGAGGCACCGAACTGTGGCGTCCTTTAGCGCAGCTTAAGAACAATTTTTCGCACTTACTCAAGTCCAAGACCACGGTCATAATCCTGACTGACTGCCAGTTTTACGAAAGGTTTTTTGCCCTGGCTCCACTCAATAACTTGAGGCGCCGCGTAAAGAAACTGTATCTTTTTAATCCTGATCCCAGGGCTAAAGACCCTGCAGATACTCATTATCAGGAAACAGTAAAAAACTTCAAAACCGTGGTAGACCGCATGTTCTTCACGGAAACAATACACGAGGTGGCAGGGGCTCTCCGTCAGGTTCTGGCTTAAGCACATCGGGGCCAGAATACAATGAATACTTAAGAAAGTTATGGGTTGATTGGCTTTGTGGAGATAAAATTGACCTCTTGCGAGGAGCATCAGATATTATTGGTATCTGCTTGATCGAACCATGAAGGCTTGGAGGGATTTGCGTGACCAGCTTGACTGTTAACACGAGGCAGAGGGAAGAGATGATTGATATTACAGGGCAGATCCAGCAGGTAGTGGCTTCATCGGTAATCACCAGCGGAGTCGTTACAGTGTTTGTTCCCCATACTACGGCAGGCATCACCATTAACGAGAATGCCGACCCGACGGTAAAACAGGACATAATAGCAGCATTAGCCCAGCTGGTTCCGCGCAGGGCGGGGTACTACAAGCATCTGGAGGGGAATTCGGACGCCCACATCAAGGCCAGTCTGGTCGGTTCTTCGGTCAACGTACCGGTCTATAACGGGCGTTTGTGTCTGGGTACCTGGCAGGGGATAATGTTCTGCGAGTTCGATGGCCCGCGGCAGCGTCAGGTGTGGATAACCGTGAAATAGCCACAGATGGACCCAGACCCGGCACTCAGCGGTGGTTTTCGGCGAACGCACATCAATTTCAGACTTTCTGACACATCGTTGCTTCACTGTAGCACCAAGTCATCACTGAGTGCCGGGCAGATATTATTAATATTATTATTTTGACGCTGATGGAGGCGGATTAGGTGCCTCTTATACCCAGCTTGTAGTAAGTCTGGGGACCTGCGATCCCATCTGCGGCTATACCAGAATCCTGTTGGAATTTTATGACGGCTGCTTCTGTCTTGGGACCGAACTTGCCGTCAAGCGGTCCCGGATTATAGGTCAGGGAAAGGAGCTTCTGTTGCAGAGCGTAGACATCGACCCCGCCGCAGTTTCTCTGCAGGTTCCTGCCCCCCATAAGTGTGCGGGTGAAAAGCTGGTCGAAGGTGATGGGGCCGACTATCCCATCAACACCAATACCCGAGTCTCCCTGGAACAGCTTAACTGCCGTTTCGGTTTTGGGACCGAAGTTGCCATCAGCCGGTCCCCCTAAGGCTATGGCGTATTTCTTGGCCTGGGCGTTCAAGCGGTTTTGCAGTATCCAGACATCAGTATTGCGGCTGCCCCGCCTCAGGGTGCGAGACCCGAAGATCCTGCCTGGTGCGTACTTGCCCACCGGCTGCCCTAGATACCAATAGGTCTGGGGTCCCACGATTCCATCCACACTTATTCTAAAATACTGTTGGAACCTGATGACCGCCGATTCGGTCTTGGGACCGAAGATGCCGTCTTCGCTGAGAACGGTTATGCCTAGTGGGTCCTTGAAGTAGTTGAGCAGTGTCTGCAGGACCCTCACGTCAGTGCCCCGGGTGTATGGACTGGTGAGGCGAAGAAGCCTACTCCCGAAATAATAGTAGGGTAAGCTTGAGGTGTGGGACATAATTGACCTCCTTTCTTGTCGGTTGCTACATAATATGTGAGCTGTGAGAGAACGGTTCGCTGGGTGTTAACATTCTGGACACGAGCTACATATATTACTGTGTAAACCTCGGGAATTCACAGGCAGCTGCCGTGTTTATTTTGGGTAATATCGACTGTTGGTTTTTGATCGTGCAAAGACTTCAGCACAGTGCAGAGGGCACTACGGGAGGCCTGAGTTGTGATGGAAGAACCCTGGTGAAGGGGGAGGAGGTCTGGTGTTAAGCGAAGGTCTGCGCGTCTTTTTGCTTGCTTTCGGCGTTGTGCTGGTATCTGAGATGGGGGACAAGACGCAGATCACTACCATGTTGCTGGCGGGTGCCAAGCCTGCTTACGTATTGTGGGTCGGCTTAGGCTCAGCCTTGGCTCTGAGCTGCGCTTCTTTGATAGAGGTTGTTATAGGATCTAAAGTCATCGCGAGAATCATAAAGCCTGATACCATCAGGATTCTCACGGGGATCGTCTTTGTAATTCTGGGTATGATGCTGGTCGGTGGCATAATAGGGAATATTCAAGATCTAGACGGTGTCTGGAAAGTGAGGACATGAGAAATGTGCCAAGAGATAACTACTCTTTTAACGACGTATGCCCTCATCGCATTGTGCGAATTGGGAGACAAGACGCAGGTCGCGGTTCTTCTTATGAGCAGTAATTCCCCTGGCCGGAGATGGCTTATTTTTCTGGCCAGTGTGCTGGCACTGACTGTTTGCGTCGTTATTGAGGTTACGGCAGGGGTTTGCTTGGCAAAACATATAGGACCCAGTGCGTTTAACAGGATAACTGGTATTATTTTCTTAATTGTGGGCGGTTTGAATCTCATGCAATACGCCAAAACGCGCTTGAAACCCTGTTCAAGGCATCTGGAAGAAGGGCAAAAAGCATTGGAAACAAAAACCGGGAAAGCATCTCGCTTCCCGGTAACAAGTCCGCCCATCTCTCGTGAAAACAAGGCTTAAACGCCGATCCTATTGCGTTTTGTTTCCCAAGTATGCCGTATTGCCTAAGGCTTTACACGAAAGACGTCCCGGAAGCAGGTTCCCGTTGGGGAAATGGTGCCTCGCACACTTTAACTTTGAGAATCCTCATACCTTCCACTTCCGTGATCTCGAAACGGTATTTGCCAATGTCTACGTAGTCGCCGGTTTCAGGCTTACGGCCCAAGAGCGAGAAAATCAAACCTCCTATAGTATCGACCTCGTCGTCTTCGTCGAAGTCGATGTCCAAAAATTCCTCCAGTTCCTCCAGCAGAACCCGCCCGCTCACAATGTACTCGCCGGATTCGTTCTTGACTATCTCCGGAGGGGTTAAATCAAATTCATCGTAGATTTCGCCCACAAGCTCTTCCAGTATGTCTTCCAAAGTGACCAGACCTGCCGTTCCTCCAAACTCGTCGGCAACTATCGCCATGTGAGTCCGGGATTGGCGCATCTTTTGCATTACTTCCGCGATCAACATGCTTTCGGGAACTATTAGTATATCCCGCTTGATGTCGGCAATGTTGAATGGGTGTGTTGACCCGGCCAGTTTTAGCACGTCGCGAATATGAATGAGCCCGATAACGTGATCCTTGTCGCCCTCGCACAGCGGGTATCTAGTGTGGCCGTGGTGCCGAATGAGATCCAAGACTTCTTCAAAAGTGTCATCGGTGTACAAGCAGACTATGTCCTGTCGCGGTACCATGATTTCTCTTGCTACCCGGTCCGAGAAGGTGAACACCTTGTTGAGGAGATTACCTTCCACCATATCGAGAAAGCCTTGCTGCTGGCTGGCTGAAACCAGTAGACGCAATTCTTCCTCGGTGTGGCCCAGGTCTGCTTCGTTTGCCAGTCTGATATTGAAAACTTTCAGAATGAGCCGGGCGACTTCGTTAAAGGCCCATACGAAGGGATAAAAGACGCGGTAAAAAAGCCGCAAAGGGGTAACCACAAATAAGGCAACCCCTTCCGCCTTTTCTATGGCAACTGATTTAGGTACTTGTTCTCCAAGGACGATATGAAAAAGGGTTATTAATACAAAAGCTACGATTCCAGCGATGGTATGCGTGTAAACAGCTGACCAACCTGCTACATCGGCAAACAAAGGGCGAATCAACCGGGCGATGGCCGGTTCCGCTATCCAGCCTAGCCCGAGTGAGGCCATGGTGATTCCTAATTGCGCAGCTGACAGGTACGGGTAAATATTTTCGACCGTTTCCAAGGCCGTTTGCGCTGTAGGGTTTCCTTTTTCAGCAAGTTCCTGCAGCCTGGTTCTTCGCACCTTCACCAGTGCAAACTCACTTGCCACAAAAAAGGCGTTCAAGCCAACCAACACCATGGCCAGAAGCAACATGGATATACTCCAGATATCTATTTTTAATTCCTCCTTCTAGTAATCCCGTCGCTCTTGGGTCCCGTCTATTCAGTTATCAATATCCAGATCTGGACAAACCCAACTATTATCTGTTAAACATCATTTTATCACGGTCGCCGGAGAATATAAAGCGCAAGACTAGTCTTGTAATTTAATATGAAACCAGTAAAAATCTACCTTGGCCACCCCGTGACGCGAAGCTTCCCGGAAAGTCCAGGTGCTCGTCGGGCCATAGTAGATGTCTATCCAGAAAGGCGATTCGCCGCGCAGTGACCAGTTAACATCCCCAGTGTCCGCGACTTCGAAGCTCGAGAACTCCTGGCCGGCAACGCTTATGTGGTCGGGGTTGATAAGGTGAATCGTGGTACCGAACGGTATAATCGGTTCCAGGGGATCTCCTCCCGGTACTCTTGGATGCACGGCCACTGAACCCAGCTGATACGGTCTTCCACTCGCGGAAGGAGGGGAACCCGGAGATTCTGTATAAGCGGTTGCCGATTGCTGCCTGGCGACATTTATAGCCATGACCCACAGGGGTGAGGGCTGTGAAGTGTCTGGGCTTGCCGGTTTCCGGGGAAGGGAAGGGGTCGGCGCAAGCCAGCGAGCCAAAACCAACATCAGAAGGAAGCATGAAAGAAAGAGAGCGAATACCAGCGGATATCTCTCCTGCACCGCACAAGCCTCCTAACGACTGTGGTGTTCGGTATGATTTATCTTTACCCATTTTTGTTGTATTCTATAGAAAACGGGCGTAAGGGTCGGGCGGGTCTATCAGGATTCTTTGGATATGAGGATCGAGTTATGCTGAGGACCAGTGAGGTTGCAAAAAGGCTTAATATCACTTACAGTCAGGTGCAGGATATGATTGACTACGGTTACCTCCCGGTTGCCGATGTGCGTCGTTGCGGTAACGGAGGGATAGTCTATCTCTTCTCCGAAAATCAGTTGGAATCGATAGATGTTGCCGGGGTATTGGCAGAAATACGCGAGTTGAAGTCCAGAGGGCGCAGGGTGGGGTCTGCTCGAGACTTCAAAAGGCGGCAGGTTTTGGCTCACCGTCACGAACGGTTTATGCAGATGGTTGCCGGATCCCCCGATTCGGAACTGTTTAAAGCCTGCTACTATCTGTTTCATCTCAATCATTACGCCAAGGCATATCCGGATAGGAAGGATGAATTATACAGCCTCAAGAACCAGGTGTTACGGTGTATGGTCGCGCGTTATCCAGGCAAGGTCTGCTGTCTCTACCTCGTGGGCGCCGATAAGGCCCGTGTCTGGCTGTGCGAAGATTGCTCGCAGACGGCTCGACTGAACGGGTGTTCGTATCAGGATTATATCAGTGAGCAGCGCTATTGTTGCAAATGCGAGGTTCAAGTTTTAGAAAGGGAATATTATTCACTCATAGAGTTCGTTGTGGAAAACCAGGATTTACGCTTCAGTTTTCATCTGCCGGTATCTAAGGCCAGGAAGTGGATGTGCGGGATTGAGGGGCTGCCTCGTTTTGAGCGGGGCTCGGGCGAAAAGAGAGACGAGATGTATTTTTACGGGCGAAGGATAACCCGGGTTGAGGAGAAAATAGTCCCACTGGCGGTAGCAATAAAAGAACTGCGCGGTTTTATTGAGGCGGCTGGCGGGGACTAATCTTGGAGGCGAACAGTAACCGGGAAAATCTCCCGGTTTTTCTTATATGGGCTTGACATATATTAGTAGCGACGAAACGAAATTCAATATAGACAAAGGGGAGGAATTAGAGTATGGTATAATCTGAATGTGGTGCTGTGCAGTGTTAGCTTTGGAGGTGAGGCTGGTGAAAGATAGGTGGAAAAAGGGCGAACCAGTGAACTTGTCAGATCTGTTGAAGATAACTCCAGTGGCAAACGAAATACTTCGGTTGCGGGATGAGATGAACCTGAGCTGCTCGGATATACTCTGGATCGTTTCGGAGTTACTGGACGAAAACGAGAACCTGCAGCTGTCAGAGACTGGAGAATTCTACGATTCCCTGGAAGATGAGGACCTCGATGATGAGGACTGGGACGACAATGACGAGGGCCTGGATAGCGATGATGATATAGACAACGCCTACTGCACCATAGAGGTTAAAGTCCGTAGCCGGGGGAAATTCCCGGAAATGGGTTTCAAGGCGGGGATACGGTCTCGAGAGGATTTGAAGCCTTTTTTGCGGATGGTGCTGGAAATGATAAACCGATTCGGTGAATAAGGTGACTAAAAAAAGAAGCTGGGCTGGGCCCAGCTTCTTTTTTTATGTGCGCCCGGCATGGGCGCTCTGGCGATGTGGAACGGTTTGGGTGTTGTTTAGGTTAATGTTTTTCGGTCTCCCGGAGCAGCTCGGAAACGGTTACCAGCTTGTAACCCTGTTTTTTCAGTTCACGAATTATCTTGGGCAGAGCATCTACCGTCTGTTTACAGGTGTCGCTGGCGTGCATGAGTATAATGGCTCCCGGATGTGCTCTCTTGGTGACTCTTTCCACGATAACGTCGACTCCGGGGTTCATCCAGTCTAAGGAGTCAACACTCCACTGGATGACGCGATAATTGCATTCCTGGGCTGTTTGGATGACTAGATCGTTGTAGTCGCCGTTCGGGGTGCGGATGAGGTTGGGTTCTATTCCGGTTACTTCCTTGATGGCCTGGTGGGCTTCTTCGATCTCTTTCTTGATCTCGTGTTTTGACAGGGTAGAGAGATTCACATGGCGGTTCCCGTGGCTTCCAATCTCGTGGCCGTCTGCCTTAATTCTCTGCGGCACATCAGGGTACTGGCGTACCCAGGGACCGGATAGGAAGAAGGTGCAGGTGACTCCTTCTTTCTTAAGGATTTCGATTACGGGCATAGGCGTAGTATTTCCCCAGCTTATGTCGAAAGTTAAAGCCAATATTTTCTCGTTGGTCGGCACTTCGAATATCGGTTTCAAACGGTGAAAAGCCTGGACGTAGACTACCCCTGTGCTGAGAAAGAAAAGCACGGCAGCGGATAAAAGGGCGAATCTGGTTTTTCGGCTCATATGGTAAAAACCAAAAACCGCCAATCTCACTTTCATCACCTTCTCTAATGATTCCTATCTAATGGGTATTGCCTACCTCACTCAATTATTCCTTACAAGAATGGGAAGCGATGAGCTGGCTCACAGTTACGAACTTGTATCCTTGTGAAGCCAGGTCGTACAGGCAGATGTCCACGGCTTTAACCGTTTGTTGGCAATTCCGGGCGCTGTCGTGAAATAGCAATATTTGCCCGGGTTTGACGTGGCGCAGTATGTGATCCGCTTGAATCTCGGCCGGAGGTGAGCGCCAGTCCTTGGTATCCTGTATCCAGGACCAGGTGACGACCGTGATGCCCCGATCGGCTAATGCTGAAGCCAGTTCTTCGGAGACGTAGCCTCCCGGAGGTCGGTAGAGAACGGGCCGGTGTCCGGTAATACGGTAGATAAGGTCCTGAGCGTTTTCGATGTCCGCTATCGCCTGAGGGAGATTTCGGTAGAGAGAGTACCTGTGACTGTATCCGTGATTGCCTATCTCGTGGCCTTCACAATAAATCTTTTGAACCAGCCCCGGATACTTTTCTACCTGTGATCCTATGACGAAAAAAGTAGCTTTAGCACCGTATTTGGCTAGTATTTCCAGTACTTTTGGGGTGCTTTGAGGATCCGGCCCGTCGTCAAAGGTGAATGCTACAGCCTGGGTAGAGGTTTTTACCTCGGGGATGACGTTAGGAATGCTGGAAGTAGGCATGTTTCGGTAATGATAGATGAATTTCAAAACAAAGCAGAAAACCAGGAGCAAAACCAAACATAATGCTGCGATGCACATCTTCGTGCGAACGGCCGTCACGGCATAACACCTCTTCTTTTATTAAGCTCGATGGCTTTATCAGATTCTATTTTTGCAGCGGAAAATAGATGACACGAATAATTTCCAGTTTTGAACGGATGGCTTTCCGCCAAACTATGATAAGGAAAGGAGGTGAAAGCAATAATGAAAAAAAGCTGGCTTCGTATACTGATCTTCATCACAAGTCTATTGTTCGTAGTTGTGGGGGCAGCAGGGTGTGAAAAATCTTCGCAAACAAGTCCGGCTAAAAAACCGGCCACCGTTCGCAAGACAGCAACCCAACCACAGAAGAAGCCTGCAACATCTGCTATGACGGCTGCCGAGGCTGACCGCGTGGCCGCCTGCCTGGCTAAAGAAGCGGTCAAGGTCAAGGGGGTCGACAAGGCATACGTGGTTATAGACACCACGGGAGCGCGACCTAACGCCTACGTAGGTGTAAACTTAACCCCAGATGTTAAGGGGACGGAGACGAACAGGGTCAAGAACGAAGTGGAAAGAAAGCTTAAGGCTGCGGAGCCCCGTCTGTCGACAGTCAACGTGACCAGCGATCCGGACCTGGTAAAGAGGATTCGTGACCTGGCCAGTTCCATCGCCAAAGGGAAACCTATAACTGGGCTTGCTGACGAGATCAAGGAACTCGGAAGAAGGATAAAGCCGACAACGCGATGAGTCCATTTTCGGCTGCTGATTTCCGTTTAATGAGTATAAGTATATGAATATAAGCTGAAACGAGCACCGGAAATGGTGCTTGATTTTTGCGAAATACATGATAATATATAAACGTGAAAGGTAATAGAGTGGGCGCTTAGCTCAGAGGGAGAGCACTTCCTTGACGCGGAAGGGGTCACAAGTTCGAGTCTTGTAGCGCCCACCATTTTTTTG
>CAYONS010000012.1:33133-36010 GCA_964405385.1 uncultured Syntrophothermus sp. | reverse complement strand
GCTGCCCGCTTGGGAGGAATAGTCGTGATAACCGGAGCTACGGATCTCGTTTGTTCGGCATCATCGGCAGTAGCTGTTAGTAATGGACACCCCTTTTTGGGGCGGATAACGGGAACTGGTTGTATGGCCGCGACCGCCATTGGTGCTTTCTTGCCGGTAGTCGAAGACCCCCTCAAAGCGGCAGTTTCTGCTTTAGTTTGTTTCGGCGTGGCAGCTGAACTCGCAGGCGAGCTCAATCCCGGCGGCCCCTTGAGTTTCAAGACCGCCTTTTTCGACACCTTAGCCGAGCTATCGTCTCACCAAGTGGACGCCATGGCCAGAATATCGTGATCGGGAATTGGAGACTCAGAGATGAAACTCAGTGACATCGGTGAAACCAGCTTGATACAAAGAATTGCAAGCCGCCTGAAATTCCATCACGCCCGCACCGTGCTCGGGATTGGAGACGATGCGGGAGTCGTCAAGGTTGACGGCAACAAGCTGCTGATCGTGACTACCGACATGCTGATTGAAGGTACTCATTTTATTTGGGGGAAAATACTGCCCCGCGATTTGGGTTATAAATCCTTAGCGGCCAATCTGAGCGACATCGCCGCCATGGGAGGAAAACCCCTGCACGCAGTTGTGGCCTTGGGCCTGCCTGATAACCTGCGGGTCGAAGAAGTCGACGGGTTCTACGAAGGAATCGAAGAGCTTGCCCTGAAGTATGAAGTCGACATTCTCGGCGGCGATATCACGTCATCACCTTCGGGCCTGGTCGTCGGCCTAACCGTCCTGGGAGAAGTAGACCCGGCGAACCTCGTAACCCAGTCTGGGGCAAAAGACGGTGATCTCATCGCCGTGACCGGCAGCCTGGGAGCCTCTGCCGCAGGGCTCGCCCTTATACTCAATGATCTCCGTGAAATCAGTCGGCGGGTTCGCCAAATGGCCCTTCAAAAACACTTGCGTCCTCAACCCCGGGTTGAGGTGGGACAAGCCTTGGCTGCAACCCGTAAAGTACATGCCATGAAAGATATCAGTGATGGTCTGGCCAAGGAACTCAATACTATGGCCGCCGCCAGTGGCAAAATGTTTTTGATCAGGGCAGAAGACATCCCACTATCCCCTGCCACTCTTGAAATCGCCCCTCTCATCGGTGAAGACCCCCTGTCTATGGCCCTCAAAGGCGGGGAGGATTACGAACTGGTATTCACTTTTGACGGGAAAGAACGGAATCTAATCGAAAAGACGTGTCAAGACTTAGGTGTTCCTGTTCACGTCATCGGGGAAGTAATGCCTGGGAAAGGAGTGTTTATTGAGAACGCGGGAATCAGAACCAAGCTTGCCCCTGGCGGGTATTCTCACTTTTAGAACTTATCCGTCTTCCCGCCAGAAGCAAGTCAATCTCATTACACTAGATACTAGGGATTGCAGAGAAGCCGGATCTCTTCCGGCTTCTAATCCTCAACCTCGTGCAGCTTGAACTTCGCGTGCAATGCGTTTACCGCCCTCTCGACTGAAGACGCGTCGATCACGCAGGAAACCTTAATCTCAGACGTGCTGATCATCTGAATATTGATACCTTCATCGGCTAAGGCCTCAAACATGCTGGCAGCAACCCCCGGATTACTTTGCATCCCGGCGCCTACTATCGATACTTTGGCGACGTCCTCGCCGTAGGTAAACCCGTTGGCGCCAATCTCTGCCGCGACTTTTTCCACCACCGGTAAAGCCCGGGGCAAGTCATCCCGGCTGATAGTAAAGGAGATGTCGTTACGTTCATCCCGGGTAGCACTTTGGATTATCATATCCACGTTTATGCCTTGCTGAGCGAGGGCCTTGAAAATGATCTTGGCCATCCCCGGAACATCGGGCACATCGAATAACGCCAGCTTGGCTACATTCGTATCGTGAGCAACACCGGTTACTACTCTCCCGTTCTCCATGTCCCCACCCTCCGTGATGATTGTTCCTTTTTTCTCACTAAAACTGGAACGAACCTGAACCGTCACCCCATGCAACTTAGCAAATTCAACTGCCCGCGGCTGCATTACCACCGCTCCCAAACTGGCGAGTTCCAGCATTTCTTCATACGATATCCACGACAGCTTCCTTGCCGAAGGAACCACCCTCGGGTCTGCGGTGTATACCCCCTCTACGTCCGTATAAATGTCACAGACATCCGCCTTCAGGGCCGCGGCCAAGGCTACCGCCGTAGTATCGGAGCCTCCCCGTCCAAGCGTGGTGACATCCCCGTTCTTGTTTATCCCTTGAAAACCTGCAACTACCACGATATTTCCGTCATTCAATTCTTTCCAAATGCGTTCCGGCCTGATGCTGCGAATCCGGGCTTTAGTATGAAGAGCATCGGTGTAAATCCCGGCCTGCCAACCTGTCAGGGAAACCGCTCGGCAACCCAGATTATTGAGAACCAAAGCCAGCAAGGCCGCCGATTGCTGCTCACCTGTGGCCAGAAGCATATCTATTTCCCGTTCCACCAGTACCGGTCCAGTCTGCCTGGCCAAATCCAGCATCTCGTCGGTCGTGTCCCCCATGGCCGAAACTACCACTACTACACTTTTACCCTGGTCAGCCTCCCTCTTCGCTCTGGCCGCCACGTTCTTGATTCTGTCCAGAGAAGCCACGGAACTTCCGCCGAATTTCTGCACGACTAAGGACAACTGCCGTTCACTCCCTTATTTTCTTCTCTTGTGTCACGTTTGAAGATCAATGTGACAGTATCAATTTACTCACGTACCCGCCGGTTTTATCCCTGAATTAAATCCCGCTGTCTTCGCCTTCCACCCGGATAACATTGCATATGTCGGCTACTATGCTCATCTCTCCCAGAACCATCAAAGCATCCCTGAGATCGGACTCAGGAACTTTATGAGTGAC
>CAYONS010000012.1:0-33033 GCA_964405385.1 uncultured Syntrophothermus sp. | reverse complement strand
CTGTTGGCACCCAAAGAGTGCTTCAGAGGATAAATTAAAGGTATACCGCCGCCCACACTGGCTTCAAAGAAAAAGTCAACCCCGTTCTCCTCGGCCGCCGTCAACAGTTCCTGTCCGTGAATCGCGATTAAGTCTTTGTTGGCAGTAACCACATTCTTGCCTCTGGTCAGCGCCTGCAGTATGTAGGTTCGGGCGGGTTCGATACCCCCTATGAGCTCTACCACAATGCTGATATCATCGTCATCGAGTATTTCTTTAATGTCGGTACAGATAATTTCTCTGCTCAAACCTAAACTGAGCACCCTGTCCGGGTCCTTTTCGAGTATCCGCTTTATCGACACTTCTCGCCCGGTGCGCAGGGAAATGACATCCCGGTTTGACGACAATAGCTTGACCACTCCGGACCCGACCGTACCACAACCCAAGAGGCCAATGTTAACCACTCTTCAATACCTCCTTGCTCCTGGCAGCTTTGCCTTGCGCGCCGCAAATACATATAAATACCCCGATTCTCCATTTCCTGCCCGACGGTGACATTATAGCACACCAGGCCTGGGAATTTCATTCGTCACAGAAAAAAACCGGACAAGTTGCCCGGTGCGCCAATGCCTGTCTGTTGTAAGTGTGCCTTAAGCCGCGGGAGAATCAGCTTTAATCCTCAAAAATCACATAAGCCAGGAATATGTCTCCCCGCGGCAATGAAACCTTAAACACCCTCACAAAATGTATCTGATAAGGAACATTTTTGGCATTGCTCATTACCTCAGAAAAATCGCCCAAATCTTTTCCTAAATCCACCAATTTCTTGGTCTCAAAAACCACGCAGTTCTGCCGGAAAAACTTTTCTTCTTCTTGGATAACCAGCGCTATGGTAAACGTCCTTTCCATCTTATCCCAGTCTAAAAACAAAATATCGAGCACCCTATAAAGCTCTTCTTTTATCAGCCGGTTTATTTCTGTTTCGAAATTTGGCGCCTTTCCCTTCAAAGTTATCAGACGTTTCACCCTAACAAGCCCCCTCTCTCTTTACGTTTGTAGTATTTCGCTATGCTGTGGTCTCATTCCTGCCTAGGCAACTCTCATAAAGTCGCAATACCAAGCCCCGCTGTTAGATATTCAATTTCACGCTTAACTCCTGAGGATGCCGAGGGGGCTAAAACAAAAAAGGCTGGTCTTACCCAGCCTCTCCTATAACCGGGTTTACCTATTGCAAAACCCCTAAATAATGATACATATCAACCCGCCGCTTCCCTCGTTTACTATCCGCTGCAACGTGTCTTGCAGCTTTACCTGGGCATTCTCGGGCATCCGGTGCAGTTTGTTCTGAATGCCCTCTCTAACCAAGTCGTGGAGCGATTTTCCGAAAATGTTGGAGTCCCATATCTTTTTCGGATCTTCTTCAAATTCTGCCAGCATGTATTTTACCAATTCTTCGCATTGCTTCTCGGTACCGATGATGGGTGTAATCTCAGTTGTGATGTCAGCTCTAATCACATGCAAAGACGGAGCCCTGGCTTTCAGCCTCACTCCGAACCTGCTTCCCTGTCGGATAAGTTCGGGTTCTTCTAAGAACATCTCATCCAGGCTGGGGGTAACCACGCCGTACCCGGTCTGTCTTACTTCATTCAGCGCAGTCGATACCTTATCGAACTCGCGCTTGGCCACAGCGAGATCCTTCATGAGTCGCAGAATATCGTGAGTGCCTTCGACTATGAAGCCGCTTACCTCGCTCAAAACCCGATAGAACAGTTCCTCAGGCACGACTATTTCCAGTGAAGCCATGCCTGTACCCAGATTCATTTCTTCAACTTCGACATAACCGACAACATCGATAGCACCCAGGCGTTCGACCGCTCGTTCCACATCCCTTACTTTCTTAACATCGTTCAAAATGCTCCTGATTGAGGTATCCAGGTCTGCTCTGAGCCAGAATTCTTCATCCAGTTCATCCATCCACCGCGGTAGCCGTACGCGGACTTCTTGTACCGGAAACTCGTAGAGCACTTCCTCCAAGACTCCGTAGATATCTTCAACTGAAGCCTGGGCACAGTCGATGGGAATAACTGCCACCTGATACCTCTCCGCCAGTACGTCAGCCAATTCCATGGTTTCCTTGGAAAAGGGATGGGTTGAATTAAGCAGTATTACAAACGGTTTGCCCAGTTCTTTAAGCTCGCTCACAACTCGTTCTTCAGCAGGCTCATAGTTCTGCCTGGGAATGTCGGTTATGGAGCCGTCGGTAAATACGACTATCCCTATAGTGGAGTGATCAGTGATAACCTTGCGGGTGCCTATTTCTGCCGCTTCTTCGAAAGGGATCTCGTAGTCATACCACGGGGTCCTGACCATACGCGGCAGGTCGTCTTCGATATAACCGAGAGCCCCTTCTACAGCATAACCGACACAGTCGATCAACCTTACCTTTAGGTTTATGCCGTTCCTCATGTTTATTTCTATCGCTTCATTGGGTACAAACTTGGGCTCGGTGGTGGTGATCGTCTTGCCGGCTCCGCTCTGCGGCAACTCGTCTTTCGCTCTTTCCCGCTCGTAAATGTCCTTAATGTTGGGCAAAACCAGAAGATCCATGAAACGTTTGATGAACGTAGATTTCCCGGTTCTGACGGGGCCTACTACTCCTAAGTAGATATCACCCCCCGTTCTTTCCGCAATATCTTTCAATATGTTGTTTCCTTCCACTTACCTTCCCTCCTCGCACCATTTACCCAACCCCCAGCCGGTGCCTGGCACTGTTTAACAGTACAAATATATGGACCACGCTTCCCGTATATAACCGATTTCCGCAAAAAAAGTGTGGCCTTGCCAGCCACACCTTATCACCATCCCTCGGTTATCTTTACTATCTCCTCAATCTCGTGTTTCCTTCTTCGTCGCATTAATTGTGATACGGCTTGAAGCGGATCCTTCTTGCGGAACAGCACTTCATAGGTGGCCCGGGTTATCGGCATCGTAACCTTCAACCGCCGAGCTAACTCGTAAGCGGCTCGCGTGGTGGTTACCCCCTCGACTACCATGCCTACCTCTTCTAACGCTTCTCCCAGGGACTTTCCCTGCCCTATCAGCATCCCCGCCCTGCGATTGCGCGAATGCCGGCTGTTACAAGTAACAACCAAATCTCCTATACCGCTTAACCCGGCAAAAGTTTGGGTCTTTGCTCCCATGGCTGCTCCCATGCGTGCTATTTCCGACAGACCTCTTGTCAAAAGCGCCGCTTTCGTATTATCGCCAAAACCAAGACCCTCCGCTATGCCTGAAGCCAGAGCAATAATGTTCTTCAACGCCCCGCCCAACTCTACCCCTGCTACATCAGGGTTGGTATATACCCGGAAATTCGAACTCATGAACACGTCTTGAACTAAGAAAGCAGTCCTCTTGCATCGGGAGGCCGAAACTACTGCTGTCGGCATACCCCGTCCGACCTCTTCGGCGTGGCTCGGTCCCGATAAAACAGCATACCTGTCTTTTGTTTCCTCTCCCAAAACTTCAGCAACCACTTGGCTCATACGCAGGTGAGTCCTGAGTTCCAGTCCCTTCGCCGTGTTCACTATTACCGCCCGTCGTCCCAGCCAAGGCTTCAAGCTTATGGTTACCTCCCTCACGGCTTGGGAAGGAACCGATATAACAACCAAAGAGGCTCCGCTCACCGCCTCTTTAATATCGGTAGTCAGCGACACGGTCTCCGGGAGCGTGACTCCCGGTAAATACCGTCGGTTTTCTCTGTATTTCTCCATCTCCAAGACCCCGTCTTCAGGGCGACCCCATAAATAGACGGGGTACTCCTTGTTGCCCAGCAAACCCGCCAGAGCTGTGCCCCAGCTCCCTGCTCCCAACACCGCAATTTTTCTCATCGACAAACTTACCCTCCCGAGCCGCTCCGGCTCAAACGTGGCTCTTTGCCTTGCCGCAAACGCTCAATGTTTTCCCGATGCTTGTAAAGCACAACCACTGTCAACACCAGGGCAGTCAGGACCACAGCCCATGAACGGTAGATAACCGCGACTGCTATTGGATTAACCGCAGCCGCAGTAATAGAGCCCACCGACACTATCCGGAAGAGAATAACCGTCACCACAAAAATACCCACCAGAATTAGAGCCGCTTTGGGAACCAAATAAACGAGGACACCAAAAGAAGTGGCTACCCCTTTGCCTCCCCTGAACCTTAAAAACACCGGCCAACAGTGTCCAACCACCGCTGCTGCCCCGCAAATACATGCCAGCACCGTTCCACCCACTGTCATCCCCAGCCATGCCGCAAAAGTGCCTTTAGCCACGTCCAATGCCGCCGCCAAGAGACCGCACTTGAGGCCTGCCGTCCGGAACACATTGGTAGCCCCGACATTGCGGCTGCCCTTGGCCCTTATATCCACCTCAGCAAAGAACTTGCCCACTAAATAAGAAAAAGGTATCGCACCAATGAAGTAAGAAACTACCACCGCTAAAACATCCATCCTACCCTTCCCTCCAAAAGCTAATGAATACGGATTTTTTCTAGAATAAGGCCCATTCTAGGTGGCGCTATTTTTGAAGCCGGCTTTCCCTCTGCCGAAGCACAAAGCGAATCGGGGTTCCTTCAAAACCAAAATTCTCACGCAGTCTGTTTTCGAGGTACCGCAAATACGAGAAGTGCAATTCTTCAGGATAGTTAACAAACAAAGCGAAGAAAGGCGGTCCGGTCTTTATCTGCGTGGCATAGAAGATTCTGATCTTCTTCTTACCCGCGCCCGGCGGCGGATTTAGTTGTACTGCTTCCCGAATCACCTTATTAAGCTCCGCTGTTTGTATCTTCCTCCAGTACTGTTCGGCCACGAAGTCTACGACTTCCAGAACCTGTTTCACCCGCTGCCCCGTTAAAGCCGATATGTACAAAATCGGGGAGTAGGCCAGAAATTTCAGCTCTTCCCGGATAAGTTCGTCGTATTCTTTCATGGTCTTCTCTGTCTTCTTAACCAGGTCCCATTTGTTGACTACTATTATATTCGATTTACCCGCTTCATGGACAAAGCCTGCGATCTTTTTGTCCTGTTCCGTCACCTTCTCGGTTGCGTCCAGAATAATCAACACTACGTCAGATCTTTCTATTGCCCGCAAAGCCCTGAGAACGCTGTAGCGCTCCACAGGTTCTTTAATTCTCGACTTGCGCCTGATGCCAGCCGTATCTATGAGGATATACCGGTTCGGGCCATACTGAAAAGGAGTGTCTATGGCATCTCTGGTCGTGCCCGGAACCTCGCTGACGATGACCCGTTCCTCACCTATAAGCCGGTTTAACAACGACGACTTGCCAACGTTAGGTCGACCGACCAGCGCTATGCGTACCGCCAGTTCATCCTTCTCTTCTTCAGTCTCCGGGAGCAAAGCCACAACGGCATCAAGCAGCTCGTCGGTGTTCATCCCGTGAATAGCAGAAACCGGAATCGGCTCGCCTAACCCCAAGCGGTAAAACTCTAAATATCCCAAGTGCTTTTTGAAATCTTCCACCTTGTTCGCTGCAAGGATCACCGGTTTGTTAGCCCTCCGCAGAATACCGGCTACCATCTCATCCTCCGGTGTTATCCCCTCCCGGGCGTCAACAACCATCACGATTACGTCCGCTTCCTCGATGGCCAACTCCGACTGTTTTCTTACCTCAGAAGCGAGGATGTCCCCCTCCTCAAAACGGATACCTCCGGTATCGACTACAATAAACTCTCTTCCTGTCCACTCAGCCACTTCGTAAATGCGGTCACGGGTCACTCCGGGCGTGTCCTCGACTATGGCTTTTCGCAGCCCGGCCAAACGGTTGAATAGGGTAGATTTTCCCACGTTAGGCCTGCCCACCAATGCTACAATAGGCCTTCCCATCGAGCCGTTTCACCCCCTCTTCCTGCCAGATCACGTACGCAGCTCACCAACCCTTGAGCGCTGGCCTCGACCACGTGTATAACCTTGCCCGCCCTTGCCGCCAGTTCATGAACCGTCATATCATCCAAAAAATAATCGTGCCCCTCTCTAAGGACCACGTCCGGTATCACCACAATGCCCGTTTCCTCTGAACACTCGCTTAAAGCCTTCAGCATGTCTGTGCCAGTCAATAAACCGGTTACCGTAACCTCCGGCCCAAAAAAGCTATTGCTAACCGGCAATACTTGAACCTCGAGCCCTGCAATCCTATTCAAACTCTTGGCCGCTTCTACCAATACCCGATAAGCGGCCCGGCCGCACACCAGTGTAAGCCGGGTAGGCGGCACACGTTTCGGTAAGTCATCTTCCAGTTCAGCCAACTCCTGCAAAAACTCGCGGGCCATGCCTATCCCGTTCTCAATCTGGGGGTAGCCGTCATAGTACTCATCAGCCGGAAACTCCTGGGCTGCCTTCAGGAAAAACTCGTCCGCCAAGTAGACGAGCCCCACCCCCAGCTTCTCCCTGAACTGAGCTTGCCAGGCCTCTGTTTTGGCTATTAGTTCTTCAGCCTCTTTTCTACCTACTGGTTGTAAGGGGTATAACCCGTTTCTAAACCGCGTCAATCCCACAGGAACAATTCCTATTGATATAACTGACGGCCAAAAATCAGCCAACGTGGAAACAGTCTCATCTAGAATCGTCCCGTCGTTGATTCCAGGACACAACACCACCTGAGTGTGAATCTGCACTCCAGCCTCCTTGAGCCTTCTCAAATCAGAAACGATATTCCTGCCCTTCTCGTTACCCAACATAAGAGCCCTCACGCCAGGGGCGGTGGCGTGAACCGAAACATACAAGGGACTCAGGCGCATGGTAGCTATCGCTTCCCAATCTCTTGAACTCAGGTTGGTTAACGTGATGAAATTCCCGTACAGAAAAGAAAGGCGGTAATCGTCATCCTTAACCCGCAGGGATTTCCTTGTTCCTGGCGGAAGCTGGTCCATAAAACAAAAAAGACACCGGTTACGGCAGGTCCGAATCCGATCGAACAAAACCTCAGAAAAGACAAGCCCCAGGTCTTCATCGTACTCCTTCTCTATTTCGATGTTCCAGACTTGCCCATCCGGTTTTTCAATGTCGACGGTAACCAGTTCTTCGCTGGTAAAGTACCTGTATTCCAGAATGTCCTTCACTGGTCTGCCGTTAACTGCGAGCAATCTATCCCCCGCTTCTATACCCACCTGAGAAGCAATACTCCCGGGAATAACTTTTTCCACCAATACACCTTTTCTCCCCAATGCCCGAATCACCCCACAACCGTTTCCCCATAATTATCGTACAAATAACAAGCCCGAGCAAGCCGGTGTTTCTCTAAGTCACCGGGCTAGACACGGTGCTAAGTCCTGTCTCGAGCCATCTTTTAGCTGCATCCAGGGCCTTTGCAATAGCCCTGGTCTGCTCTTCTATATTTTTGCGCTGAGGTTTGACAACGAACCGCAACACCAACCCCCCGAGCCAACTTCCGCCGGGCCACCCCGCAAGTGCAGCCGCCATCCGGACCCAGGTCTCCCCTTTTATCCTAACCGACGATATCAATACGGGCCGGGAATGAAGAGCGAACATGCTGACCAAACAAGCCAAGGCCTTGGCCCCGGTTTGCATCTCCCTTCCAAGCCCGATGGTGTAAACCCGGTTCCCCTCGTGGTCTCGTCCTATAAAAACCGGCAGGCCGTCATGAGCACCGCCCGTACCCCGACAGGCCAGTTCCGGTTCGGAGACTCTTGCCCTTGTAAGCAGGAGCCTTGCCGCCTCCTGGACGTGGTGGAAAGGCGTGGTTCCCAGAATTACGACGCTTATCCTGTTCATGTTTTTCGGGAATGAAATAGGCCCCGGCTTATTACTCATTTTCGATTTACACTCTCTTACTACGTTTACCAAGTGAGAATACGCTTTTTTCGTCCCGTATACTACTAGGGGACGGCCGATAGATAGAATGCCCATCCGACGAGAAAGATATCCGCCAGCCATCATGAGCCAGTTCACGCAGGGCATGGTGTTGATCACGACGAGGTCGGAATCGACCCCGATTATCCGGGCCATCCCTTGAAGCGTTCGGTTGAACTTTTCACCCATGCTTTTCTTTCCTAAGACATAGACCTCATTGCCGCCGTCGTCTACCCCCATCAACCTTATCAGGCCGAAATCCGAGTCCTCCGTCTTGTCGAAATAACGGAGATTCATTAATTCTTCCATTGTCGGCAGCCGGTTCTCCGGTAGTAAGCCCAGATGGATACCAGCGGCGGTTACTGATGAGTGTGATCCTCCGTAACAGTGGTATATGATCTTCATGCAACGCAATCGCTCCTGCAAACGAGTCACGGCTTTCCTGAATAAAAAACCGGCCACAGATGCGCACAGATTGGCACTGACCCGGCACTCAGGCGTGACTTTCTTTCGACGTGCGCCAGCTCCGAACTTTGTACCCCATCGCAGCTTCATTATGGCACCAAGTTATCACTGAGTGCCGGGCAGATATTATTATTTAGACGCTGATTAACACAGATGCGATGTCAACGTAATGCTCTTTGGATTTAGCACCATGAATAACTGCACTCAACAATGCCACCTCCCGATAACTCGCGTCTTTTATTTTCTGGAGGTGACACCATAAGGTGTCATGAGCGTGTGTGTCTTATAGGCACAAATCAGGTCCGGCTGCGGTTCAAGTAAATATACCCCGCATAGACGATTCCCGCCCCCAGTACAATCCAGAGAACGGTAGTCCAGTCCGACCTCCTTTGCCCCTTCTCCTCGTTTAACAAAGGCTTCTTGGCGGCTGTGGCGTCGATACCTAAGACAGGAGCTAACGATTCCGCAAACAGGGCCACGCCCCTTTCTGCCTGCGTTTTCTTGTTGGAATCCGCACCCACCTCAATTAAGATAGCCCGGGGCGTCAGGTCCTGATTATAGTTACCCTTTCCCACAAATATTCCCCCGGACAGTCCAGGCGCAGTCTTATCCATTTGAGCTTTCAGCCTCTTGGCGAACTCCAGGTTAGAATTGATGTTCGAGTTCTGCCGTCCCACAACAAGCTTGACTCTGGTCACATCTTGACCCTTTACAGTGGTTCTGTAAACGTCGGGGGGCACAGAATCGCGGTGCACATCGACCAGCAGGTTTACCCCTTTTTTCAACAGTTTTACGGCAGTGCGGCGGGACCGGTAATAAGCGTTGGCATCGTGGGGTGCGTGGTTGGTCTTGTCATGGATGACCCGTACCCCCATGGCCTCAAGCCTTTTTTGAAGAGTATCGCCTACATCGATAATGCCGCCACCGCTACGACGGCTTGAGGTTCCGTCACTGGGAACATAAGCCTCATCGGTATGCGTGTGGTAAATCGCCACTAACGCCCGTTTCGTATTGAAAACGGTTAAGAGTGACAAAATCCAATTATCTGCCCTACTGACCGAGGTATTGCTTACCGTCGGCATCTTTTCTTTGCCCACATACTCACAACGGGCTTCATTCCCCACTACCTCTATTACCTTGTATCGGTCATTTGAGGGGCTGATGTATTCGTCCCCCACGCTCACTACAAGACCCGTTCGGTCAATAATTCTTCCTTGATCATCGATCAAAGTAAAATAAGTGCCATCTGTTCGCTCATCTTCCGCTAATACAATTCCACCACTCCTACTAGTAATCACTAATATGGCTAGGATTATTGATGCCGCCAATTTTTTACTCATTCTCATCACCCCGCTGCTCCCAAAAAGGCTTACGTGCGGGCTCTGGATCAGGTTCTTGGAGATTTTCTACTAGAGCTTGCGAGCGTCCCTGTCGCGCGGGCCCACCTTGGAGCCTTTCCCGAATCTCGCCCACTCCTTCTGCCAACAACACCGCGAGTACGCCCGACAACACAAGGGCGTCAAAGGCTCCTGCTCCGCCAACATGAACCACTCCCGGCCCTCCTACCCTCATCAACCACACGTACTGGCCGATGTCGAGAGCCATGACCCCCACTACGGCCGCAAAAAAGGCTCCCCTTCGTGATCTTCCTGCCAGGTAGCCGGCAATTCCGCCCACGATTGGGTATACGTAGAGAGGATCCACGAACATGTTCTCAGGCTCGGCCCCCAAAACCTTAGAAGTCAATAACAGTACTAAGGCAGTAACAGCAGCAGCCGCTATGGCTCTGATCCACTCCTTGGCAGTTCCGGCACGAAACAGCACGTAGAAAGCAACAATTACCGGTATGATACCTCCTAGATTAACGGTGATTCTGGGAGTGATAGGCAGATCTATGAAACTGCCGACGATGATGAGAGCAACTGCAGCCAAAGCTGCCCGGTCCGTCATCTTCATACGGTCCAGGACCCTATGGGCGACTCCAAAATAAATAAGGATTGACACGATCAAAAGCGTTATCACGCCGACAGGGAAATTACCCACTCTGACCCTTCCTTTCTTGTCTTTATCCCGAAAATAGGTTTCCCCTGACGGCTAGGATTATGCAGCCGCAAGCGGTATCGTTCGATTCACGTCTCCTTTCAGAAGCAAAAGCTTGATGCCAGCTTAAGGCGAGCCTGATTGGCGTAAGCGACTCTGGCAAATGCCGCCGTCTATCAAAATCTTGACAAACGTAATAAAATTAAAGACAGATTAAGAAGTTTTGTTCTCTAGTGGTGACACCATATGGTATCACGAGGGGTCTACCCCATTGCTTATGATTTTGGATTGTGATCTTGGAAATTGCGAGGGAGGTTGCTCCAGATGGATCTGTACAGGGCTTGGTCGGTGGTAGATGGCTTCAGAGGACACGATAACGTTAGACTCAACTGGTTTGTCATCGGACGAGGAAAACCGGTCGCTCCCTACGAACAACTCATCAAAGATTATGATCCTGACGATGCGGAGATCGTGTACGACCATTTAGTAGTCAAGGAATTCCTGACACTTCAGGAATTAGAAGAGTTGCGCCAGTATATAACCGAAAGACACAACACCGAGGTATTTGCTGAAAAAATAGAACTGCCGGTAAAAAGAGGCGGGTTATCTTATTCCCTGATCATGATGAGCGGACAAGACGATTTCATATTCCTTCCCGAAGAAAAAGGATATAATCTGAGCGTGAACATTCTGGCTCACTACGACTTAAGAGGCTGTCCTCCCGCCGTTGTTTCCCATCTGACTGAGGATGCAAACGAGGCCGAAAACTTGGAGCTTTGTTTTCTCCGTCTGTGCCTGCAGGAACTGGACATCCCTTTCCCCGAAGGCGAAGTCCTGGCCCGGACAGCTAAGAAGGTCTCCGAAACCCACGGCCTGACCGTCGTAAAGAAATAGTCACAGCCTCTTTTGGGACCAACGGTTCACGTCTATTCCCCGGGCCTGAAGCCACTGCCCGGTCCTGCCGGTGATCACTGCAGGACAATTTCGAATATCCTTGATGTTTTTCGATCCTGTCATGAGGAAGATGGCCTTGAGCCGGTAAAGATAGGTCTCCATCCAGTGGCGCAGGGCCTCTTTTCCGTTGCGCTGCAAAACCTTAAGGAGAATGCCGGCCATGCCGACCAAATCTGCTCCTATTCCCAAAGCCTTGGCCGCCTGAAGCGGGGAATACAAGCCTCCTGAAGCAATAATCGTGACATCTCGATTCAACGACAGCACCTCGATGAGGCTGACCGCAGTCGGAATCCCCCATAAGGCCATCTCCTCGTCGAACAAGCCGCCCCGTCTGTTTTCGATAGCAACGAAGTTGGTCCCTCCCTGTCCCCCGATATCGAGGCACTTCACCCCGGCCTCCATGAGCTTTTCGGCTGCCTCCCGGGACAGTCCAAACCCGACTTCCTTCGCTATGACCGGTACGGGCAAGCGAACGACCAGTTCACCTATGTTGTCAAGTATGCCTTTGAATTTCCTGTCCCCTTCGGCCATAGCCAGTTCCTGGGGAACGTTAAGATGAACCTGCAACCCATCGGCTTCTATCATATCCACTGCTTGTAGAGCGAGAGAAACGTCTGTAGAAGCACTGACATTAGCCAGCACCAAACCGTTAGGGTTGACCTTGCGCACAACCCGGAAACTCTCCAAACAGGCCTCTTCCTTTAACCCAATAAGTTGTGATCCTACCGCTATGCCTAAGCCGAATTCTGCCGCCAGCCTAGCCAGGATTTCATTTATTTCGCGGGCCGCAAATATCCCCCCGGTCATAGCATTCACCAGCAAAGGAGCCGCGAGCCGATGTCCGAGAACAACTGTGCTCAAATCGATGTCGTCCATGTTCAGCTCAGGAACCGCGTTATGAACCAGGAATATGTCTTCAAATCCTGTAGATCCAGGACCTGTCGGAAGCTCTACAGCCAATCTCAAATGTTCCTCTTTTCGGCGACTCCTTATAGTATCACTTCCTTTGCAATTTCCTGGGCACGGAGCAGCTTCTCTCTAGTGTTTACGTTGTAAAACAGTATCTCGGGCGAACCGAATACACTCACCTGGTCTTCATTTACGTACCTGACCTTAAGTTCTTCCTCATAAATTCGACTTATCTTCAATTTCTCTTCTTGCAAGCAACGTTCAAAAACCGCAAGACAAGACTTTGAATAAGCGGCGAACAAAGGCTGAAAACGTCCGTTTACTAAAGGAGCCACGACATCGTAGCCGGGCAACATCTGCAGCATCCATTTCCCCAGAGCCACGTCTATGAAGGGCATGTCGCATGCGACCGCCAGAATAGCGGGGAACCTCGCGTGAACCAGTCCTGAATGAAGCCCGCTCAGAGGTCCTTTGCCGGGTATAAGGTCTGTTACTACCTTTGTCCCTAAACCCTCGTAAAGATCAGGTTCGTTGCTGACTATTAAGATTTCTCGAAAACAATCCTTCATCTTATCGAGTATGATATCGATTATTCTTCGGCCGCCGACGGTGGTAAACGCCTTATTTTCTGCCATCCGCGAACTCATTCCGCCGGACAGAATAACTCCGGTGGCTTCTGCCATAACCGCTTCCTCTCCAGTACAAAGTTATAAAAAAAGCTGCCTCCCGGCAGCTTTTACCTGATAGCTCACCCGGTTCCCGCTGCATTGCACCCCCTGCAGGCGTCAGACGGTGTATTACTGCTTTCGCTCAGGCGAGAGCCAGGAGCAAAAAACGGAGACAACAATTGTCTAACCCTATTATGCCCGCATTGAGGGCACTTTACGCTCCCTTTGTCCTCGTTGGACACTCGCTTTAGGAACTCATGGCCGCATCTCTCGCACTTGAAATCAAAAAATGGCATAGTCAGCATCCCCCCACCTACATCAGCCGTTCTGATTTTCCAGGTATTCCCGGGTATAAGCCGGATCTGCCCCCTCCTGAAGCTCTTTTATTGAAAGCCCGATCCGTTTTTCCGCAGGATCCACGCTCAATATCTTTACCTTTACTTCTTCTCCAACCTCAACCACGTCTTCAGGTTTCTCTATGCGCTTGCGGGACAATTGTGATATATGAACCAGCCCATCTACTCCAGGTTCAAGCTCGACAAAGGCCCCGAAAGGCGCGGTTCTGACCACCTTACCTGTAACCACATCCCCCTCGTGATACTTATCGGCAACGGTCTCCCACGGGCTCTTCAATATCTTCTTACGACTGAGTGAGACCCGCTCTTTCTCCCTGTCGACCCCCAGGACATAAACCTCTATAATACTCCCCTCGCTCAGAACCTGAGAAGGATGCTCTATCCTGGTATGGGCCATTTCCGAAATATGAAGCAACCCCTCATACCCGTCCAAGTCGATGAAAGCCCCGTAGTCAGTGAGCCTCTTTACTACTCCCTGCCTTATCTGGCCTTCCTGAATATTGTCCCAAAAATCCTTGCGCTTCTTTTCTTTTTCTTCTACAAGCACTTCTTTCCGCGAGACGACTACCTGTGACCCCCGTCTCTTGTTCCTGTTGAATTCAATGATCTTAACCCGTAAACTCCGCCCCACATATTCATCCAGGTTTCGCACAAACCCTTCATCTACATGGGACGCCGGCAAGAAAGCGGCAACCCCTACATCGACGAGCAATCCGCCCTTCACGCTCTTGATAACGGTTCCCTCCAGGACCTCACCGTTTTGAAACGCTTCTTCCAGGCGGTCCATAGCTTTCTTTATGTCAACCCTTCTCTTGGAAAGAAGAATAGTCCCATCGTCGTCCCAGCGTAAAACGTAAACTTCGATGACGTCCCCCTCTTTCACCACTTCTTTGGCCGAGCTGACGTCCCTTATCGAAAGTTCACGCAGCGGAATTATTCCTTCCGACTTGCCTCCTACATCCACCATAACCTCATCGTCAGTCACTTGAACAACGACCCCTGTTATCACACTGCCGCGTTCCATTCCCTTTCCCAGAGACTCAGCCATCTCAGCCTCCATCTCCACAAAGGACTGCTCATTGAAAGAAGCGTCTTCCCTTATTTCGTCGGTAGCTACGTTTCCCTCAAACTCAACCATCTTGTCCAAAACCTCCTTAATTATCCAATCCGGAGTGGAGGCTCCTGCCGTAACGCCAACCCGGCACCCCGGCGGAAACCAGTCCGCACTCAGACCTTGGGCATTTTCGACTTGATAAGTCTTCACTCCGGTATCCTGGCACATTGCAGCCAACGTCCTGGTATTCGCGCTTTTCGAGTCCCCTATTACTATCATGACATCAACCTGCTGGCAAAGCTCCTTCGCCGCCTGTTGCCTCTTCTTGCTGGCTTCGCAAATCGTATTAAAAACTCTTATCTCTCGCGCCAGGGGAAGAAGTTCCGTCACCACTGAAAAGAAAGCCTCTTCACTCTTAGTGGTCTGAGCCACTACTCCCAGCTTGCTGGCTGGCGATAAAGAGCGGGCATCCTCTGGGGATCTAATTATAACGGCCTTGTCTTTTGCCCACCCCCGTATACCGATGACTTCGGGGTGATCCTTATCTCCAAAAACGACGACATCGTATTCCTCTTCGCTCAACATACGCGCGAGAGACTGCACCCTCGCCACCAAAGGACAAGTAGCATCGACCACCCTAAGCCCGCGCACACTGGCGCACTCCAGAACCTCGGGGCTCACGCCGTGTGACCTTATGACCACACACGAACCCTCATCTACTTCATCCAGGCTGTCAGCAACTCTTACGCCCTTTTGAGCAAGGTAAGCCACAACTGTATCGTTGTGGACAAGCGGCCCCAGCGTATAACACGTCCCCTCTGTTTGTGCGGCCTGAAGCGCCATATCTATAGCACGCTTGACTCCCTGACAAAAGCCGGCGTGGGGAGCTACTATCGGCAAAAGCATTCACCCCACAAGCTGATATAAATTATTCTAATAAAACAGCAAAAATCCTGCTCTTACGTTTTATTTTAACAGCTCCTGTATCCTCTGCATTATGTCCTGGCTAACCCTCTCTATCACCTGGGTACTAAGCCTGCAGTCATAGTACTCCTGGTACTCAACTGGTCTGCCGAACCGGACGACAAAAGGCTTCTTCCATCCGCAAGGCACCAACCCCCGGGTGCCTATGCAGGCAGCGGGCACAACCCGGGCCCGAGCTTTCAATGCGATCATCGCTACTCCCGGTTGAGGTTTCATCAGCTCGCCAGTCTTACTGCGGGTCCCTTCCGGGAACATACCTACTACTTGACCCTCCGCCAGCAACTCCAGTGCCCTCCTGATGGCCTTGCGATCCGGGCTCCCTCGTTTTACCGGAAAAGCGTGAATGGCTGTAAAGAACTTAGCCAAGACCTGATTCTCAAACATCTCCTCTTTAGCCATAAAACAGACTGTTCGTGGAGCAGCCGCTCCCACAACCACCGGGTCCCAGTTGCTTACGTGATTGGCTGCTATTATCACGGGGCCGCTGGGCGGAACGTTTTCAACACCTTCCACCTTCCAGCGGGCCACAAAAAACAAACACCTGCTCAACCACCTAAGAAACCTGTACAGCATCATCCTTCTCCCCTACTATAGAGAGGACGCGTGACACTACCTCCTCAGGGCTCATGTCGCTGGTGTCGATAACGATAGAATCTGGAAGAATCTGCAAAGGGCCCACCGCCCGCTCCTTATCCAGTCTATCCCGTTCGCGTATCTCTTCTTTCACTTCCTGAAAATCCACCTTATACCCCTGTTTTACCAGCTCCTTAGCCCGCCGCCGCGCTCGTTCCTCCAGGCTTGCCGTCAAGAAAAATTTATAATCAGCATCGGGCAGGACGCACAAGCCGATGTCACGGCCGTCCATCACTACGCTCTGTTCCTTGGCTATCGCTCTTTGCTTCTCTACCATTATTGACCGCACTTCCTCATCCGCCGCCACCACCGGAACCCACCTTGATACCTCGGGCCCCCTGATTTGCTCGGTAATCTCCTCTCCGTCACAGTAGACCCTGATTTGTCCCGAGTCATAGACAAGAGCAATATCCGTCCCGGCCGCCAGGCTCCGGAGTTCATCTTTATTCTTCAGATTCACTCTATTGTTCAAGGCCTTCCAGGTTAACGCCCGGTACATCGCTCCCGTGTCAACATAAAGAATTCCCAGCCGTTCGGCGATCTTGCGAGCCAGTGTACTTTTTCCTGCCCCGGCAGGCCCATCTATAGCGATCTTCATGGCTAAAGATTCCCGTCCTTCATGAATTCTTATTCATTTTAGCACAGATGAACGGCGGCATAAACCTTTTTCCCCAAGATGAACATGAGGCAGACAGGTTCTTCTCGCGGTCAAGTCCAGCTAAAGCGTTGCCCGATAAAGCAAAAAGAAAGGGGTTTTCACCCCTTCAAATCTTGATCGCTTTTGAACTTGTCCCTATCGTAACCTCACTTCACTTGGGCGGCTCGGGCTCGTATATTATGAAGATGGAAGCGGCGTCGAGGTTCGCGTTGGCCGCTAGTACGGCAAAAAATACGGCTAACTTTGCCACCCGGGTTTTAATCTGCCTGAACATTAGCCTCCCCCCTTTTTTTGGCCCAAGCTCCGGCTAGGATGGCATCGGCACAGCCGACCAATCGATACCCCCACGGCGTTACCGTGAAGCTCTGCCAGGCAAGTCCCAGGGACACGGCTGTCAACGTCAGAGGGGAAAACGGACCCCGCCACCAGTTGATAACCGTGACGGCGGTAACACCCAAAACGACAACCAGACTCTTTCTTCTTAGCTCTGATTCTCTGCGTTTATCGGTAACAGGCTTGACCGGGTTATATCCGGGTACCCACTTTGCCAGTACACCCAAAGACACTAACAGGCATAATCCTTGAACCAACTGGCAATACCTGCTTTGTGCGAGCAGAACGGCCAGATACCCTAGTCCCAAGAAAACCACGGTACTTACTGCCATACAGCGATAAAACCCGGTACAGTGAACTCCTCCTGAGAACCGTCTGTAGACCATTGCCGTCGCCATGACCAGGATTACGGGTCTGAACAATCCGAGAATCAGAGCCCCAATGAGAACAACTAGAACTTGAATTGCTCCGTCCACAAGTATCTCCAAACCGTAGGCGATCAACCGGGTGTCACACGCCTCATCGATTTCGCGCGCTAGCTCGGCTGCCAATCTAGCCACTAACGGGCGCATCGTTTGCCTCCTCCAATTCTTCATATCGAGCGCAATTCTTGTACACCCGATTTTTACTCTAACACTTTGGCTGCAACCCCCGTGTAGATCCTGGTCGAAAACTTCTGGGGCTTAAGTACGATTATGTCGACAAAAATCGACCCCGCCGCCCGGTAAATAAGCCGGGAACCTTGGGAGGCTTCCTAGCCGGAGCACGGTATGGAAACCCTGCTCAGCACCGTGCCCCGTTCCGTGTTATCCATCCAGAGAGCCCCTCTGTGCTTTTTGAGCAGCTCCTGAACAATGCTCAAACCCATGCCCATATGCTCCCCGCCTTTGGTACTGAAACCCCGCAAAAAAGCAAGCCGCTTGATCTGCGGCTCCAAGCACCCCGTATTTTCGATCTCAAAGATAACGCTATCCCCTGCCTTGAGCACGCGTACGCACACTCTGCGCGGCGAAACCTCTGCCATTTCCGCCGCATCAAAAGCGTTATCGATAAGGTTCCCCAGTATCCGGTTCAACTCGTGCGAGGGAATCTGTAACCCACTTACATCGCCTTGCGCTGAAACACTGAATTCTATCCCGCGGGCAGCCGCTGCACCTCCTTTGACAAAGAAGAGAGCCGCTAATCCCGGGTGGCCAGTTCTAATAACATCACCCAAAGCAGCAGTTTCCTTAAACACCTCCCGGATGTATTCTTCGGCTTCCCGGTAACACTTGAGCTGGAGCATCCCGTAAAGGGTCTGAACATGGTTCAAAAAGTCATGCCTCTGCGCCCGCATGCTGGAAAAAAGCGCCTCCATATTTCTGAGATTCTCAACCTCGCAGTGGTATTGAGCGATATCTTGGGTAAGTCGCAGAAGCTTAAGCACTATCCTTAAACTTATGAACACTACCAGGACTAGCAAAAGCATCATCGCATCGGCAAGCACCGACTCTGGAAGCAACGGAAAAACATTCACTAGGTACTCACGGCACCTTATAAAACCAACAAGAACTACCTGCAGGCTGACGATAGCTATCAAAGAAAAAAGAAGGTGTCTCTTTCGCTGCTCCCAGTGGGAAGCTACACTCTCATAACCGGTATCGCCTGAATCAGTCTTTACCAACCTCAATCCCCACCGGTTCACTGCCCAAGCCGCAAAACCCAATACAACCAGCTGCGGGAACCCCATAGCTATCCGCAGCCAGGGGTCTTTGACAATGTCTGCCAGGTTGTACCCCGTTATCCGGCAAAAAACTGGCACGTTCACCATTTCCACCAAGGCGAGGCTCATGAATCCGAAAAGTACTGCTAAGATGCTTTTCCAGACAGGTATTTTAAAAAGCAGCAATATAAATAAAACCAAAAACCCTAGATGAAGAAAACTATGAACGCCGTATGGCACCGGCAGTCTTCGCACGGCATACGAGACCAGAGCAGCAAGAACCGCAATAACCCCAAGCTTTCGCAAATCTATTCGTTCGCCCGCAAGACCCAACCCCAGCCAGCAGACAAGAAAACTTTCAGGAATTGAATAAAAAACCGCCACCGAAAGCGGAAGCTCATCCATATGTCCTACCCCCAGAGACCTTTTCCCTAGACCCACAATTGAACATCAAAAAGTTGGCAAAAAGAAAAAATTAGGCCCAGGGTTGAATATTAACATGTTGTTAGTTCGACAGCGCTATTTTGAATCCTGCTCGGCGCCGAAAATTGCACCTTTCAGCTTCTAAACCGCAGAATGTGAATATTAAAAGATCATAAAAAGGGGGCCGTTTGACCCTATATCCTCGTAAGGGAAGGCCCACCATTAGTTCCATGAACCATAAGATGATAAAGCGGCATTTTGTGGCTGTCCCTGAGCATTCATTATCTAAGCCGCGCATCCAGCTGCTTTCCAAGTTGCGCCAGTATCTTTTCCACAATCCCGCTAACCTCATCCTCCTGCAGGGTGCGGTCATAAGCCTGAAAGACCAAGCTGTAAGCGAGACTCTTGAATCCGGCGGGAACCTGCGGTCCCTGATACACATCGAAGAGATCTACGCGCCGCAGCAATTCTCCTCCCGCCGATTCAATAACCGACAAGACCGCCGCCGCCGGGGTATCCTCGTTCACCAATACGGCCAGATCCCTTTGAACCGCAGGGTAGCGGGTAAGCTCATCAGTCATCTTTCGGCTATCTGCGGATGCGAACAGTGCTTGAAGGTCAAATTCAAAAACACAGACCCGTCGCTTGATGTCAAAATTAGCGAGCACCTCGGGATGAATCTCCCCTATAATCCCCAGTTCCGTCCCGTTTTTCACAACCCCGGCCGCACGCCCCGGGTGAAAACTCGGATGATCTGACGCCGGCTCGAATCTGCAACCCCGGACCCCCATCTCCGACAAAAACCTCTCGGCAATGCCTTTCAGGTAGAAATAATCCATGTCAAGGCGTACTCCCGACCAATGCATGTCAGTCTTGCCTGTCGTAACAGCGCAAATCTTCAATTCCTCCAAAGGAAGCCCTTCTTTGCGGGGCTTAAAAACCGTCCCCACTTCGAACAGGGCCAGATCCTCATTTTGCCGGGACAGATTCCGCCGGACGACGTCCAACATGCCCGGGACCAGGGTCGTCCTCATAACCGACTGTTCCTCTGACAAAGGATTAGCCAGTCTCACCGCATTCCGCCAGCAATGTCCCTCCCCTATCCTCAAGAAATCAAACCATCTGGGGTTAATAAAACTGTAGGTTATTGCCTGAAACAGGTACCGGGACAAAACCTCAACGGCCGCGTCCTTAAACCGCTGCAAAGGGGTGGCCCGCCCCTGGGTGATCACTCCCTCAGGAAGCGTAGAGGGAATGCTGTTGTACCCGTGAAGCCGGGCGATCTCCTCTATTAGGTCGGTTTCTATCTGAATATCAGGGCGATAAGTAGGGACCGACACCTCCAGAGCCTCCAATGTTCTGTTGACAGCAAAACCCAGCCTTATTAGATACCTCTCGATCTGTCCCGAATCCAGATCCGTCCCTAGCAAATAGTTCACCCGCTCGGGCCTCAGTTTAAGAACCTGCGGTTCACTTCTTTGCGGGTATACATCGCACACCCCCTGCAAAACCTCACCGGCTCCCAGCATCTCTATGAGCTGTGCCGCCCTATCAAGGGCGAAAATGACCCCATTGGCATCTGCACCTTTTTCAAAGCGGACGGAGGCTTCGGTACGAAGTCCCAACCGGCGCGATGTCTTCCTGATGCTGGCAGCAGAAAAGTTGGCGGATTCCAACAAAACCGTAGTGGTCTTTTTCGTAACCTCGGTTTCCTCTCCTCCCATAATCCCGGCCAAAGCAACGGCTTTGCCGGCGTCAGCAATCACCAGCACGTCCTCGTCCAGGGTTCGTGAAACCCCATCCAGAGTTACCAGTTTTTCTGCCGGCCGAGCTCTTCTGACTATGATACTCCCGCCTTCTAAGAGATCATAGTCGAAGGCGTGCAGGGGCTGGTTGGTTTCCAGCATGACGTAGTTGGTTATGTCCACGATGTTGTTTATGGGTCTGATCCCGGCCTGTACCAGTCTTTTCTGCATCCAAGGCGGTGACGGTTCAATGACTACATTTCTGATGACCCGAGCCGCGTACCGCGGGCAGAGATCCTTATCACGTATTTCAACCCGGGCATACTCACCTACCGGTACCCCGCTCTCCTTGACAGCAACCCCGGGCAGACGTACTTCTCTTGCAAAAATAGCGGCCACTTCTCGAGCTACGTTGATCAAACCGTAGCAGTCCCCGCGGTTTGGAGTCAGTTCCAAGGCCATCACAGCGTCCCCTTCAACTTCTTCCCATCCTTCGACTGCTATGCCGCTCATGGTCAATCTTTCTGCCAGCTCCTCCACCGATTCCTGGATATCCACGTATTCTCTCAGCCACTCCAGCGGTACCCTCACGATTAAAAGTCCCCCTCATCCATGAACTGGTTAAAACTGCCTAAGAAAACGTACGTCATTGTCAAAAAACAGCCGCAAGTCTCGGATTCCGAACTTCAGCATGGCGATCCTTTCTACGCCCATCCCGAAAGCAAATCCGGTGACCTCTTCCGGATCGTAGCCCGACATGGACAGCACCCTGGGGTGAACCATGCCCGCACCGAGAATCTCCAGCCATCCGGTAAAAGAACACACACGGCAGCCCCGGCCTGCGCAGCTCCCACAGGAAATATCCATCTCCGCGCTGGGCTCGGTAAAGGGAAAGAAACTGGGCCTGAACCTTACCTTCCGGTCAGCACCGAATATCTGGTGGGCAAACAGCATCAAAGTCCCCTTAAGATCAGCAAATGTTATCCGCCGGTCGATTACGAGGCCCTCGACCTGGTGAAACATCGGGGAATGGGTAGCATCGTCGTCCCTTCTGTAAACTGCTCCGGGAGCAATGATACGTACCGGTAAGGCCGGCCGCTTCTTTTCCATAATCCGCACTTGAACCGGTGAAGTATGCGTCCTAAGAAGTATCTCATCCGTTACATAGAAAGAGTCCTGCATGTCGCGGGCAGGATGGTCGCGAGGAATGTTCAAAGCCTCAAAATTATAATAATCGAGTTCTATCTCCGGCCCCTCCGCTATCTCGAAACCCATAGCAGTGAACACTTCAGTGATCTCCCGCAAGACCTGGGTCAGAGGATGCATTCTCCCTGCAGTCACAGGCACTCCCGGCAAAGTCACATCTATGCGTTCTTTGAGTAACCTCGTTTCTTCTTCTTCCCTCTTGAGTTGTTTGGTCTTTTCTTCCAACAAGACCTCCAAATGGGCCTTCAGCTCGTTGGCGATTCTCCCTATCACTTGCCGCTCTGACTCTGACAAATCTTTAAGCCCGCGCAGGATCTGGGTTATCTCGCCTTTGCGCCCAAGAAACCTTATCTTTATATCTTTTACTTCCTCAGAGCTCGAAGCAGCGGCCACGGCTTCTTCAGCTCGCCTCTTGAGATCCTCAAGCTTCTGTCTCAAAACACGTAACCCTCCTTAAAACCGGTTTCAAAAATAAAAAAGCCGTCCCCAAGGGACGGAAGCATTTCCGCGGTACCACCCTAATTAGCAGCCGCGAGGCTGCTCTCTTTCGCCCGTATAACGGCGGGAACCCGGTCAGAGCCTACTATCAGTTCAGCCCCCAACTCCCAGGCGAATTCACCGGTCTTCCCCTGACTGCACTTTCAGTCACCGGTGCAGTCTCCCTGTAAGGTTCCGAGCCGGTTACTACTCCTGTTCATCGCCATTGACAGTATAGAAATCTTTGCGATCGTATCTGCCTCTGCCCTTACTGGCTCGAGTACATCTTGTACCACAGATAATAGATAACGAGGCCGGATGTTTCAAACAGCTTCCAAAACACATCAGCAGGTGTGAGCATACAGGCCCAGCCTTTCTCAACCTTAACGGTCGGTTCCTTTGAGTGCCATTATAACATACTGCTCTCCCGGCATACAAGTTCGCGCTTTCTCCAGGCTTCGTAGAGAATAATTCCGCAGGCAACCGCCGCGTTGAGCGAATCTACCCCTTTCCGAAGGGGGATTCTCACACCCACGGCGGAAAACTCTTCAAAAATCCGGCTGATCCCCGTCGTTTCCCCGCCCACAACCAGCGCCACATTCCCTGAATAATCTATGTCGATAAACACTTCGCGGGCTTTGGGGTCAGCCACGAGAAGCCGGTATCCCATACGGAATAGCTCCCTGATTTCATCGCTCCCCGCCTTTTCAAAAACAGGCAGAAAAAACACGGCTCCCATGCTGGATCGTACTACCTTGGGATTATAAACGTCTACCGTTCCCTTGAGTAAGAACACCGCGTGCACCCCTACAGCCCAGGATGTGCGCAAAATAGTACCCAGGTTGCCCGGGTCCCTCACGTTGTCTACTATGAGAACCAACCCGTTTTCGCTCGGTATTTCTCGCCTGTCCCAAGAGAGTTTATAACAGACGGCCACAATGCCTGAAGGAGTCTGGGTATCGCTTATTTCCTTGATCAAACCCGGCTTAATCCTGTAAACTGCCCGTGCCTGTTCCGAAAGCTCTTGGACGATACTGTCCTCCACATCGCAGGAAATCATTATGTATTTTACGACACCCGGTTTTTTTACCGCCTCTCGAACCAAGCGCAGCCCTTCAACCAGAAACTTACCCTCCCGTTCTCGGCCCCTGCGCTCAAGCAATGAAGCGGCCTGCTTCACCAAGGGATTTTGGCGAGAAGTAATGATTTCAGCCATCGCCTCACATCCTGGAAAAGCGATCCAGTTCCCGGTTGCCGCCTACGAGGAAAAGGATATCGTTGGCCCCCAGCCGCTGGTCGGCGGGAGGAGACACAATCACCTGATGCCCTCTTTTTATGGCCAAAACACTAACCCCGTACTTCGAGCGCAGGTCTATCTCGCGCAGGGTCTTGTCGACCATCTTGGGCGGAACCTTGGCCTCGATAAGGCTGTACTCTTCCGATATCTCAATGAAGTCCAAAATATTAGCCCTGGCCAGGTACTGAGCCAGCCGCATCCCCATATCCCTTTCCGGGAACACCACCTGGTCCGCCCCTACTTTTTCCAAAACCTTGCCGTGAATGTCGTTGACCGCTTTTACCACCACGTGTCCGATGCCCATCTCCTTGAGCATCAGGGTTATAAGGATGCTCGCCTGCAGATCATCACCTATAGCAACTATAACCACGTCAAAATTGCGGAGCCCCAAGGACTCGAGAACCTTTTCCTCATGGATATCGGCGCACACGGCGTAGGTCACTTGGTCTTTGATGTCCTCTACCAGCTCCTCATTCTTGTCTATAGCCATAACCTCGTACCCCATTCCCGCAAGAGTACGGGCTACACTCCTGCCAAACCTGCCCAGTCCGATGACTGCAAACTGCCTCTTACCCACAACCTATCCCCCTAACCAATGATAACGTTGCCCCGCGGGTATCTCAGGGTTTCCCTTCTCTCCTGCTGCATTAAGGCGAACGCCAGGGTCAGCGGTCCCAGGCGGCCAACAAACATCAGGCAGATGAGAATGACCTTGGACGCCGTATTGAGTTCTGGGGTGATTCCAGTGGAAAGTCCCACCGTTCCGAAAGCAGAGACCGCCTCGAACATCAGCTTCACGATGTCCACATCAGATACAAGGCTCAAAACAATAATGCAAGTTCCAACCAGCGCGGCTGAAAATACGGCGACCGTCAGGGCCCGGTACACAATTTCACTGTCGATACGACGCCCAAAAGCCTCTGTATCGGCTCTAGCCCTCAAGCGGGAGTGCACGGCCATAATGAGCACCGCTACGGTAGCCGTCTTTATCCCTCCTCCGGTACTTACGGGCGATGCCCCGATAAACATGAGGACCATAAGCACCAAAAGGGTCGAAGACTCCAATGCTCCCACATCAACGCTAGAAAAACCCGCTGTTCGAGGGGTGATGCTCATAAAAACGGAGTTAAAAAAAGACCCTGAAAATCCCGCCCCTTTGAGGACGCCGTTGTGTTCAATGCCCCAAAAAGTGAAAACTCCAAACAAAATCAGTATGCCGGTGGTTACTAAGACCACTTTGCTGTGCAGGCTAAGGGCCTTTAGATTCCTGTTCCTCTGCAATTCCACCAAAACCGGGAATCCGAGTCCCCCAAGAAGGACCAAGCAGGCCACCACGCCCAGAATCTGCCAGTCGCGCTGAAATGGAACCAGACTACAATATTCGTAATACTCGCGCCCAAAAAGATCAAACCCAGCATTGCAGAAAGCAGAAACGGCGTGAAACGACCCGTAATAGAAAGCCTTTCCCAAAGGGAAGTACTTCAGTAAGGCAAGACTGAGAAGCAAGGCCCCGGCGCCTTCGATAATTAAAGTCATTAGCAGTATCGCCCTTACCAGGCGAACAACTCCGCCCAGCCGCTCTACGTTCAGAGCCTCCTTCATAACCAAGCGTTCCTTGAGGCCTATTCGTTTTCGCAGGAGCAGCGCGTACATACTGGCAACCGTTACTATCCCCAGCCCCCCGGTCTGAATAAGGAGGAGTATGACCGCCTGCCCGAACCCAGAATAAAAGGTGCCCGTGTCCACAACCGTCAGACCCGTAACACAGACGGCGGAAGTCGCCGTGAACAGAGCGTCGATATAGTTGTTGGCCTGTCCCTGGGCCACGGATAACGGCAGCATCAAAACCACAGATCCTGCCAAGATAATGCCCGCAAATCCCAAAACCACAAGCTTAGCCGGCGACAGTCTCCACACTCGGTTATTCTTTGCCAGCACCCAAACCCACCTTACTCAAAAAAGCATGGTATCATGCCAATACCACGCTTTTCACCAAAATAGCTAAAAGTCGTTGCCCTTTAAAGGTTCTTCTTCGCCAAGTCAACCAATTCCGAAAAAGCCGCTGGATCGTTAACCGCTAAGTCAGCCAAAACCTTCCTGTTAATTCCAACCCCTGCCGCCTTAAGCCCGTACATCATCCTGCTGTAGGATAATCCGTTGTTCCGGGCAGCCGCGTTAATGCGGGCTATCCACAGCTTGCGAAAATCCCGTTTCTTGAGGCGGCGATGAATGTATGCGTAGTTGCCCGACTTCATTACTTGCTGCTTCGCTACGCGGAACAGTTTCGATTTTGCCCCGCGGTACCCTTTGGCCAGTTTGAGAATTTTTTTATGTCGTCTGCGGGTTGTGACTCCACCTTTAACCCTTGGCATTCGTCTTTACCCCCTTTATTTGTAAGGTATGAGAGCAGCTATCTTCTTGTGATCACTCTTGCTGACCAGAGCCGACTTGCGCAAATTCCTCTTTCTCTTCGAGGTCTTTCCCCCAAGCAGATGGCTGTGATACGCCTTAGCCCTTTTTATCCTGCCCGAACCTGTTTTCTTGAAGCGCTTAGCCGCACCCCTGTGGGTCTTCATCTTAGGCATCGTCCGTTTTCCTCCTTTGAATAATTAAGCATTTACCGTGTCGTTGCGAGGGGCAAGTATCATTATCATGTTTTTGCCCTCTACCTTGGGTTCGCGTTCAATCGAGGCCAAGGACGACAGTTCTTCCGCAAACCTCATGCATAGTTCTTGTCCCAACTGGGCATGTGCAATCTCCCGGCCCCGGAACATTATCGTTACCTTGACCTTGTCTCCGTTTTGCAGAAAACGTCTGGCATTCTTGGCTTTGACGAGGAAATCGTGATGATCGATCTTCGGGCGCATCTTAACTTCTTTGACCGTTATCACTTTCTGCTTCTTGCGAGCTTCTTTGTCCCGCTTGCTCTGCTCGTACCTGAATTTGCCGAAATCCATCAGACGACACACGGGAGGTTTGGCCCCAGGGGCAACCTCCACCAAATCGAGGTTCTTCTCGACAGCCTTCTGCAGCGCATCCTTCAGCGGCACTATACCTATCTGCTCGCCGTTCTCATCGATCAACCTTACTTCCCGAGCCCGGATTTCCTCATTAATCCGCCAATCCTTGCTAATAAGAAATTCACCTCCTGAAAACTACAAGCGGGCTTGAAAGCCCGCTCAGCCACATCCCTGCAGCGCAAACAGCCTCTGAATGCGTCTGCCCTCCGCTGAATCCAGTACCTTATTGGCAGTACCACGCCATAAGGTGAGAAGCCGAGCTTCTACTTAGCCCCATAAATATGCTCATTGCCAAGCATTAGTCTACCTTCTCGCTGTGCCCTTGTCAATAATGTCATTCGTTATCCTATCGCTTTTTGAGCGATCTCTTTCTTGATGTTATGCAGGAACTCGGCAACAGGCTGAGGACCAATATCTCCCTCCTTGCGCTTGCGAACAGAGACTGTCTTTTCTTCTACTTCTTTATCGCCTACGACCAGAAGGTAAGGTATCCGCTGCAGTTGCCCTTCTCTTATCTTGTATCCCACTTTTTCGCTCCTGAGGTCGCTCTCCACTCTTAGACCTTCTTCTCGGAAAAGGGATTCTATCTGGAGGGCATACTCGTGGTGCCGCTCGGTTATGGGAATTATGCGTACCTGCACCGGAGCCAGCCAGGTGGGAAATGCGCCGGCAAAATGCTCCGTCAGTATTCCTATGAACCTTTCTAAGCTCCCGTATATTACCCGGTGTATCATGACCGGCCGGTGTTTTTCTCCATCCTCTCCGATATACGTCAAATCGAATTTCTCCGGCATGAGGAAATCGAGCTGGATGGTCCCGCACTGCCAGGTCCGGTCCAATGAATCGCGCAGGTGGAAATCAATCTTAGGACCGTAGAAAGCCCCATCACCCTCGTTGACCTTGTACTCCATCCCTTTCTCTTCCAATGCCTGCCGCAGGGCGTTCGTGGCCTTATCCCAGATTTCATCCGAGCCCATGGCGTTCTCGGGCTTGGTCGACAGCTCCACGTGATAGCTGAAGCCAAACAAGCTGTAGAAGCGGTCTACCATATCGATGACACCTTTAATCTCTTGGGTTATCTGCGAAGGCAGCATAAAGATATGTGCGTCGTCCTGGGTAAAAGCCCTCACCCTCATCAGCCCGTGCAGGACTCCTGACTTCTCGTGACGGTGAACCAACCCCAACTCGCCCATGCGTATAGGAAACTCCCGGTAGCTGTGCAAGCTCTGTTTGTAAACGAGTATCCCTCCGGGGCAGTTCATAGGCTTGATCGCGTAATCCTCGCCGTCAATAACCGTGAAGTACATATTCTCCCGGTAGTGGTCCCAGTGCCCGGATCTCTCCCAGAGGGCACGGTTGAGAATAATTGGGGTTTTAATCTCCTTGTAGCCGGCCTTTACGTGTTCTTTCCTCCAAAACTCTTCGAGTTCGTTGCGTATTATCATCCCTTTGGGCAAGAAGAAAGGAAAACCCGGCCCCTCGTCCAAGACGACAAACAATCCCAACTCGCGGCCCAAACGCCGGTGGTCACGCTTCTTGGCTTCCTCCAATTTATAGAGGTAATCTTCGAGCATAGACTTCTTGGGAAACGAAGTTCCGTAAATCCTTTGCAGCATCTTGTTCCGCTCGTCGCCCCGCCAGTAAGCTCCAGCCAAGCTCATCAGTTTGAAGGCTCTCACCTTCCCGGTTGACGCAAGGTGAGGTCCGGCACAGAGGTCAATGAACTCTCCCTGTTGGTAAACGCTGATAGTCGCGTCATCGGGCAGATCCTCTATGAGCTCAAGCTTGTACTCTTCCCCCAGACTAGAAAAAAGTTCTAACGCCTCCGCGCGTGAAAGTTCTTTTCTTACGATGGGGTAATCGGCAGAGATTATCGCCTGCATTTCATGCTCTATTCGTTCTAAGTCTTCGGGAGTAAAAGCTTGTTCCGGGTCAAAATCGTAGTAAAAGCCCTTGTCTATAGCCGGGCCGATGGCCAGCCGAGTCTTGGGAAACAGGCGTTTAACGGCCTGTGCCATGATGTGGGCACTGGTGTGCCGGTATATTTCACGTCCATCCTCATCTTCAAAAGTCAGCACTTCCAACTGTCCGTCTCCTGGAACAGGAGAAGAGATATCCATGAGCCTGCCGTTAAACCGAACAGCCAGGCCTTCTTTGGCCAACCTTCCTCCTAAATCCTGGATGACTTCAAAAAACGTTACCCCTTCCGGATATTCCCGGACTTTCCCATCCGCCAAGGTTATTTTGAGCATCAACCGGTCGCCTCCTGATCTTAATCGCCTGTGGCAATACCATATTTTCGAAATGTTGTCTATGAATATAACAGACTTTGTCTGGCACCGCAACCGGTGGAATCGGCCGAAAGCTTATACTGCGGCAGAATTGGCATCTTTGCTTATGGCCTCTTTGAGAGCGGCAAACACCCCCGCCAGCCCTGAGAGCTCGCTGGGAATAATGATCTTAGTAGCGTTTCCGTAGCCTAGTTCTCTCAAGGTCTCCAGTGACTTCAAAGCCAGGACCTTATCGTCTGCCCCTGCTTCTCTTATCATCCTAAGGCTCTCAGCAAAGGCCTGCTGAACTTTGAGAATGGCCTCGGCTTCCCCTTCGGCTTTCAGCACAGTAGCAGCCTTAACCCCTTCCGCTTCCCGGATGGCAGCCTCTCTTTTGGCTTCAGCCTGGAGAATGGCCGCCTGTTTTTCTCCCTCGGCAGTAAGAATAGCAGCTGTCTTTTGCCCTTCCGCTTTCAAAATAGCCTCTCTTTTTTCCCGTTCCGCCCGCATCTGTTTTTCCATGGCCTGCTGGATATCTGAGGGAGGTAAAATGTTTTTCAGTTCAACCCGGTTGACCTTTATACCCCACTTATCCGTGGCTTCATCCAGTACCTGGCGCAGCTTCGTGTTTACGATGTCGCGCGAAGTTAGGGTGTGGTCCAACTCCAGTTCACCTACAATATTACGAAGCGTGGTGGCGGTTAAATTCTCGATAGCCGCGATGGGGTTGGCAATTTCGTAAACATAGCGAAATGGGTCGGTGACCTGGTAGTACACTACGGTATCGATCTGCATGGTGACGTTGTCGCGTGTTATGACCGGTTGCGGAGGGAAATCCACCACTTGTTCGCGCATATCGACGATGGCTCGAAACTTGTCTATAAAAGGAATCAGGATGTTGATACCCTGTTCTGCTCTTCCGTGAAACTTCCCCAGCCTCTCAACGATTCCTACCGTGGATTGCCTTATAATCTTGATCGACCTGAAAAGAATAAGCAGAACGAAAATCAGCAGGATCCAATAAAAAGCGCTCATCTTACACACCTCCAGTTTTCCTGCTTCCGGAGACTTGCATGAGAATCCATGCCTTCACACCCAGGCCTCACCGGTTAGCGGGTTCGACCCTAAGTTTCACTCCTTCTACGGAACGAATAATAACTGACGTCCCTTCCGCTATTTCCTCGTCTGCCGCCGCTGTCCAAATATCTCCGTAGATCTTGACCTGTCCTGTTTCATTTGGAGAAATGGCCTTGACCACAGTTGCCTGCTTACCTATCAGCGAATCGACATTGCTCCTCACGTCACGTGTTCGGAAAAGCTTCATCGCCAAAGGCCTGGTAAAAACGGTAAAAACGACCGTCAGCCCTGCAAAGACCACTAACTGCGGAGCCAGCGTTCTGGTCAATCCTATCCACGTGGACAACGCTACCAGCAAAGCCGCTGCTGCCAGCCATAAGAACCAAAATCCTACGGTCAACATCTCGACAATTCCAAAAACCAAAGCTACGATCATCCAGACCACATGGCTCACCCTCACCCCTCCTCTCCTTATACCTGTTTGCGGTTCGCCGTCCTTGTTCTGGCGCCGGTTGACCACCTTGTCTCTCAAAACCGTCTTGCACCGGCATTATTAATATATTTCGACATCAAGTCTTACAAATCCTCCCAAACCCCGCAAAAAGAAAAAATGCGGGCCGGACTTGCTCAAAAATCTCCTTCCTTGGCGAGGCTTCCCTGGCATTGAGCACATCCCGTACAGATGCTGATTCTTTCTTTAAAAACCTTTCTTATGATCCTTAACGATTCGCCGCCCCAGATTTTTTCGGTCTTTCCGTGTAGCACCACCCGATGCGGTGCCAGGGTTATTAAGACGCTGACCAAAACATCATCGGTGGTAATGTCGTCCCTGAATATCTCCTCGAGACACGCCCTTACGTAGGATCCATCTATGGAATTTCCATTTTCATCCCACATGGAGAATTTACCGGCCCCGGTGAAAAGCAAGTTTACCTCCCGAATATGAGAAGGCTGGGAATCCACAAAGTACCGCAGCAACTTCACGAATTCGTTGTATTCCTTCTCACTGTTAACTTCCTCCCAGGCTACATCCACCGCGAACTGTATCTCCTTCAGATAATCTCTCAAGTAAAAGTTGATAAAACCATCCAAGACAAGCACATCATTGTCGAGCAGGTGGTCGAGAACCCTGTGAGCTATCCGGCTCTTGCGCCCAAAACGCATAAGAAGGCCGAGGCTTTCACTCTCATCGCAGCATTTCATAAAACTCAAGGCCTTTTCCAGGACCATCGATCTGTCTTCTGGCAAAAGGCCTTTGTATGTTTTATCCAGGCTGCGCTTTACCAACTCTTCTTCCCACAAATCGACAATGTATTCGGCCACGATCTCGGATAACTGATATTTGAAAATATAGATAAAATCGCCTTCCCGAAAGAATACCCCTTTCTTGGGATTATGCAACGTGAGGATTAAACAGTGATACTCGTTTTGTTTTTCATATCTCGTCTCTATTTTGCAACCTCTTTCTTTCAGCCAGCTGAAGCTGTTATGCAGTTCTGATTCCAGCCTCTTCACGCCCAAAGTGCTGGATATTCGCATTCTGTAAGTCATGATTAGCCCTCCCGGCAGTTGATATTCTAATTATATGTGAGGGCTAATCTCGCTATACAAAGAGCCCGGGCTATTCCTTCATCTCCTCCCAGGCCATTAGAGCCAGGGGAAACGGTCTCAACGCTCTTTCCAATATTCCGTGGACAAAAGCCAGCAGCACCCCGTAGTTGACGATAGGCACTCCCGCTTTCTTGGCCATATCGATGCGGTGCAACATTTCCCTGCGGTTAATCATGCAGGCTCCACAGTGGACTATCAGGTCGAAGTCAGCGAGGTTTTCCGGATACCCTGTTCCCGAAGACCACTGAAACTCCAGGTCACCCCCCACGTACTGGCGCAGCCACCTGGGAATCTGCACTTTGCCTATGTCGTCAGCTTGGCGGTGGTGGGTGCAGGCTTCCGCTATCAGGACCTTGTCGCCCGGTTTCAATTGTTTGACTTTGGCCGCCCCTTTCACCAGTTCCACCAGATCCCCTTTATACCGAGCCATGAGAATGGAAAAAGAAGTCATCAAGACGTCATCAGGGGTATCCGCAGCCACCTTCTGAAACGCTTGGGAATCGGTAACGACTATCTTCGGCTTTACTGACAGATACTGAAACGCCAGCCGCAGCTCCCGTTCCTTGACCACCAGCCCCATCATGTCGTGATCCAGTAAATCTCTCAGAGTCTGCACTTGGGGCAGTATCAATCGGCCTTTAGGCGCAGCCGTGTCTATAGGCACTACCAGTATCGCCAGTTCACCCGGTTGCAGCAAGTCCGATATGATACTAGGCTCCTCAAAATGCCGGGGAGCCGCTTTTATCATGTGTTGTTTCAGTTCCTCAAGCCCGCTGCCCGTAACCGAGCTTATGGCAACGATGGGGCCTCCCAGTTCCCGTTCCCACTCCCTCACAGCCTTTTCAGAATAATCAGGGGTATCGGCCTTAGAAACCGCCATTACCACAGGAATGCCTTTACCTTCTATGGTCTGTTTCAGACGGTGCTCGAATTCCCCGACGCCAAGTGCAGGATCAATCACCAACACGGCCAAGTCAGTCTTATTAAGCACTTCCATGGTTTTTTTCACTCGCAACCTGCCGAGAAAACCCTCGTCGTCTATGCCTGCGGTGTCGATTATCTCCACGGGACCGATGGGAAGAATCTCCATCGCCTTGTGCACCGGGTCGGTCGTAGTACCCGCCATGGGCGACACCAACGCAATATCCTGGTTAGTAAGGGCATTGATGAGACTGGATTTACCGACATTGCGCCGTCCGAAGATGGCGATGTGCAGTCTCATGCCTCTTGGTGTGGTTTCCATACCTAACCGCCTGGTTCACAAAACCTAACAATACTTGATGCATTATGCTGCTTCTTGTTAGGCG